>JAEDIW010000098.1 GCA_016296655.1 Treponema sp.
AAAAAAGGAAATTAAGAAAAAACATTTTTTTTGTCCACTTTTATTGACTGGTACATCTGTTACAAAAATGAATACAAAATGCCCTGATTTTATTACAAGAATAAACGAAAATTGCATTGATTTTATTACAAAATATAGATAAAATTGCCTTGAGTTTGTTACAAAAGAGGTTGATATGGCTTTTCTGAGGAATATTTACAAAGGTCTTGAAGAATGGAAAAACAATGACACTCATAAGCCTCTTGTCATTCGCGGTGCCAGGCAAGTTGGAAAAACTACGGTTATCAGGGAATTTGGCAAATCTTTTGATACTTTTATCCAGCTTAACCTTGAAAAAAGCGGCGACAGGATTTTTTTTACGGATGAATTGAATCCAAATATAACATTTCAGAGAATTTGCCTTGAAAAAAAAATCGAACCAAAAGGGAAAACCCTTATTTTTTTAGATGAAATTCAGAATTCGCCTCAGGCAATCGCATTGCTAAGATATTTCTACGAGGAGATGAGCGAGCTTTATGTAATCGCAGCTGGTTCTCTTCTTGAAATTTTAATGGAAAAACATAAGATAGGTTTTCCAGTAGGGCGTGTAGAATATCTTTATCTTTTTCCGATGACTTTTAAGGAATTTCTTCTAGCTGCTGAAGAAACACAGGCACTCAAACTTTTGGAAGAAGTTCCGGTTAAAAACTGGTCTATTCCAACTTTATCAAAACTTTATAAAACTTATGCCCTTGTCGGCGGAATGCCTGAAGCTGTGGCTAAATTCATTGAAACCAAAGATATCACTAAAGTTTCTTCTGTTTATAGAAATCTTTTTACATCGTATATTGATGATGTTGCAAAATATGCCTCTAATAAAAATGAAGAACAAATCTTGACTCAGTTTATTGAAGCAGCACCAAAAGAAACTGGCAAAAGAATTACTTTCGAGCGTTTTGCAAATACAGGCTATCGTTCGCGGGATGCAGGAGAAGCTCTTCGAAAACTTCAGAGAGCTATGTTGATTTATCTTCGCTATCCAACAACTGATTTACATCTTCCTCTCCAAACTGACACAAAACGCAAACCTCGCCTTCAGTTTTTAGACACAGGCCTTATAAATTTTTCCACAGGAATTCAGGGAACATATCTTACGGAAGAACCCATTGACACTATGTACAACGGCATGATTGCAGAACAACTTACAGGACAGGAACTTTTAGCTTCAACTTTTTATGAAATGAAACCGCCCCTCTTTTGGGTAAGGGAAGAAACTCGCTCAAATGCAGAATTAGATTTTATTATTATTGAAAATTCAAAAATAATTCCTGTTGAAGTAAAGTCTGGCAAGACAGGAAGTTTACGCTCCCTTCATTCATATATTGACAAGACAGGAATAGAACTTGCAGTGCGGCTTTATTCCGGTGAATTTTCAGTAGAAAAAGCTGTTACCCCAATGGGTAAAAATTCTTATACACTCATAAACCTTCCGCTTTTTCTGGCAAGTATGATTGGCGATTATGTGAGATTAGTTGAAAAATAAATGTCGTATCTTGAGTTTTCACTTATCCCCAGAAAAATGTAACAAACCCCTTAATTTATCCTCAGAAAAGTGTTGATTCTATTCAAAATTATCCCTAGAAAAGTGTAATAAAACTACTGATTTATCCCTAGAAAAGTGGGTACAAAATATGAAGATGTTTTTATTGACAACACCCGATTCAGCTGGATGAGCCGAAGCAGACGAACTTCCAAATCTGATGAAGTTGCAGCACTTATCAATCAGCCGAAAAATAATATTAAAATAATGCTGTTTGTAAAAAAAGATGATGCCGAAGGAAATGATTTTTATTATCTTGGAAAAATGAAATATAATTCATTTGAGGACACAAAGATGGCTTGTGGAGATTCTGTTGTCAACATTCAGTTTGATATGGAAAACCCCATCCCAAACTACTTGTACAATTACCTTGAAGGACACACCGCATTTACTCTAATCTTTTTCGATATACCGAAAAACTACTCGATATTTACTTGAACTTTTCGATATATCGAAATATAATGATTTTGATGAATATAATTCGCTCTGTATATTTTGAAAAAATTAAGCCGTTTATTGATACTCCTGTTGTAAAAGTTGTTACTGGAATACGCCGCTGTGGTAAATCTGTTATGCTTTCTCAAATCAGGGATTTTCTTGTTCAACAGGGAATAAAGGAGTGTCAGATTCTGTCGTTAAATTTTGAATCATTTACCGATGAACGCATAAAATCATTTGAATCTGTAACCGAGTGTGTAAAAAAATGTGCTGAAAATTCCGGGAACAAAAAACTTTATCTTTTTTTTGATGAAATTCAGGAACTTTCAGGCTGGGAAAAACTTATCAACTCGTATCTTGTCGATTTTAATTCTGACATTTACATAACTGGTTCTAATGCAAAACTTCTTTCAGGTGAACTTGCAACATATCTTGCCGGACGATATGTGGAAATCAAAATGTTTCCTTTTTCGTTTTCAGAAAGTTTTGAAGCTTTAAGAATATCAAATCCGGGAATTTCACAAGACGATGCATTTTTCTTCTATATTAAGGCAGGTGGATATCCGTTTTTGTACAATTTTAATCTTTCCGAAATTCAGCAGAAACAGTATCTTGACGATATTTTTAATTCAATCATTTTAAAAGACATTACGAATCGTTATAAAATCCGAGATATTTCACTTTTGAAATCCCTAATCACTTTTTTTGTATCGAATGTGGGGAATACTTTTTCTTCTTCGAGCCTTGTAAAATATTTGAAAAATGAACACCGCTCTGTTTCTACGGAAACTGTTTACAATTATCTCGAATATTGCCGCGAAGCCTGTCTTCTTCATCTTGTTCAGCGTGAAAACATTGTCGGAAAAGCATTGCTTCTAACTCAGGAAAAAATCTATATTGCAGATCATGGAATACGGCAGGCACTGTTTTTAAGCAATCAGAAAGACATAAACCAGATTCTTGAAAACATAGTGTACATTGAACTTTTGCGCCGGGGTTATACGGTAACAGTCGGAAAAACTGGAAATAAGGAAATTGACTTTTGTGCCAGAAAAGACAGCCTCATAGAGTATTATCAGGTTGCATATCTTCTTGCGTCAGAAGAAACTGTCAGCCGGGAGTTTTGCGTATTTTACTCACTAAAAGACAACTACCCGAAATTCGTACTTTCTATGGATAAACTTGATTTTTCCCAAAACGGAATAATTCATAAAAATATCACAGACTGGCTTTTAGGACACACCGCATGAAACAAATCACAGTAAGCGCAGCCGTAATCCTGCGCACAAATCCACAAACTCACAAACACGAAATCTTTGCCACCCAGCGCGGCTATGGCGATTTCAAAGGCGGCTGGGAATTTCCCGGCGGAAAGATTGAATCAGGCGAAACACCTGAGGAGTGTATTGTTCGGGAAATCCGCGAAGAACTTGCCACTGTTGTAAAGGCAGAAAAAACTCTTGGGGTAGTGGAGTATGATTATCCTGGTTTTCATCTTACCATGCACTGCATTTTGTGTTCAGTAGTTTCTGGCGATTTGACTTTGCTTGAACATGAGGATGCAAAATGGGTAACTGGGGAAAACCTTTATTCTCTGGACTGGCTTCCGGCAGATAAATTGATTTTGGGGAAAATCCAGGAGATTTTGTAAAAAAGAGCTAAAAGACAAACTAAAAGACAAACCAGAGAACAAACTAAAGGACGCACCTCTCCAAATATAAAAAGCCCCGGCAAGGTCTTTGACAGGCAAGGTCTTTGTCGGGCAATGTCTTATAGGTCCCCAAAACGATAAAAAGTTTTACGAAAAGTTTTACCAATAATTACCCGCAAAGTCCTTTTTCCGTCATTCTTCCCAGCCTTTGCATACATCACACCAGCCGGTAATTGCTTCAACCTGGTCAATGAAAAGTATTTTTCGTGATTCTTAAAATCAGCCGGTAAACTGCATAGCAGATTGCGGCACTGATGATTTTATCAACAAGATTTGTTAGAGTTCCGCCGATGTATGCTGCGACATTCAGATTGCGGATAACCACATAAATTCCCTGAACTGCGTTATCAACCTGAGGAATTGAGGTGTTTGCTTTATAAAAAAGTGCGCTCATTGTGTCTCCCAGAATTGAGTTTGAAAGAGCTGCAAAGAAGCCCGCCCACATAAAGCTGGAAGAGGAAAGCAATTTTTCCTTAAGATGATTTTTTCTTTCTGCGCGGAAAACAAAATATGCAATTACGGCTGTAGAAATGTGGCAGGGCATAAAAATGATTCCTGTGTTTGCAAAAATGTATAAAAGCAGGTTTGAAGCGACGGCACAGATTAAACCCGGAATAAGTCCGCACAAGGCAGTTACTGCAATGGTCATCACGGAATCAAGATAAAGGGGAAATGCAATCAGGCCTGCTAAAAATGAGCCGAGATAATTTATTCCGATTGAAGAGGCAGTAAAGAGGACAATGAAAATTATTTGGG
>JAEDIW010000099.1 GCA_016296655.1 Treponema sp.
AAAGCCTGTTTTTTGCGAAGCAAAAAGCCACCCAAAGAAAAAAAATTTAAAACTCCACATTTGTCCTAAAAATATTTTTATATGGAATTAATGAAAACTTCCAGTTGTGTATAGAATTCAATTCATTCTGAATGTAAAATCAAAGTATATGAAAAAAATAATTGTTTTCACCTTTTTATTTCTGGCATGGGGAACTGAAATGCGGGCTTTTTCTGACAATAAAAAAATTACAATAAAAACAGAAGTTCCTGCAGTCACATCAAATTCAATTTATATTACCTGGAAGGGAGTCAAAACTGCAGATAAAAAAGTCCGGGATTATTTTGTTTATGTTAACGATAAAAAACTTCCTTTAAGTGCATTTCAAAAAGCAGAAGATAAAAACATAAATGTTTCTGTATATAAAAAAGCTTTTTATGATTATTACACAGAGAAAAAAACTGGTATAAAAGGCGGCATGGTAAGCACTGATGTTACTTTTTACTGTGTAGATAAAGATTCTCTGGAGCAGCGTCTTACTCCTGAAACTGAATATACAATCAGGGTTGAAGCTGTTTCAAAAAAAGGAAAAAAACTTTATTCTTCAGCTCCTTTTACAGTTTCAACTAAAAAAAGCTGTGGAACTGTTCTTGATGTAACAGCTTTTGGAGCTGAAATGTCAGAAAAAATCACTTCCAGAGATAGAAGTGAAAAACCTTTTATAGACAAAAATACTAAGGCGATTCAGCAGGCAATTAATGAGTGTCCGGAATATGGAACTGTTCTGATTCCTGAGGGCATATTCATGTCTGGTCAGCTTAAACTAAAATCCCGTATGACATTGCAGATTGATGGAGTGCTCTGCGGTTCTCCTTTTGCAGACAGTTATGACGATGGATTTTTTATGTATGAATATTACACAGACCGGCGCCGCTGGGGACTTTTAACTGCAGAAAATGCAGAAGAAATTGTACTTACAGGTAAAGGAACTGTAGACGGAAACGGCTGGTTCTTTGCTGCTTCAAACGGCGCTCCTGTTTCTGAGTGGAGCGTTTATTCAGAAGAAGGAGATCCTGATTTTGGTGTCCTTAAAACAAAAGCCCGTCAGCTTGTTAAATATGTAAAAGGCAACAGAAAAACAGTTTACGATTACGGAATTCTGGCAGCTGACTGTGCAGAGTCTTATCTTGCATCGGAAGGAAAGACTAGTGAATCTGCATCGGACAAAGATAAAGGCAATGCCTATGCAGCCAGAAGTACAATGGTAATTTTCAGAAACACCAGAAATGTACTTATCGAAAACCTTATGTTCCTCAATCCTGCAAACCACACAATTAATATAATTAATTCCCGGAATATTACAGTTACTGGAATTACAGAACTTACCTATGACTGCAACAACGGGGACGGAATCGGCTTGTGCTGCAGTCAAAATGCCTGGATTTTTAATAATTTTCTGGATACAGGAGATGACAGTATTGTTTTTAGTGCCGGCGTTGGAAAGTCAGCCTCAACAACAGGTCAGACAGGTGTAAAAAATGTAGAAATTATGGGCAACTACATTCATCATGGTCATGGCGGCGTTGCTTTTGGAAGTCATACAGCACTTGGAATTTCAGATGTCCTTGTTCACGATAATGTTTTTAATCATACTGATGCACCTTTCCGCATAAAATCAGCTCCTGCAAACGGTGGTTTTGTAAAAAATGTAGAATTTACAGACAATGCCATGGCTTTCGTAAAGCAGGCTTTTACAATGTCCACAGATTATAATGATGCAGGAACAGTTTCAAAATACGGTGCCGCAGACAAACCGGCTGTATTCAGCCAGATTTTATGCAAAAACTGTACGGTTTACGGAGTAAGCGGAAATTCTGTTTATGTATGTACTTCCAAAGAAAGTCCTCATTCAGATATAAAATTCAAAAATGTAGTTTTTAAGAGAATCAGCAGTCTTGGAGAATACATTTATCCTTCAGCCGGCGTTACTTTTGAAAATTAAAAATAAGGGAGAAAAAAAATGGATCTTAAAAAAACAGCAGAAGCATTAAATAAAAACGGTTTTGAAGCTTTTGTAACAGATACAGCTTCCCAGGCAGTAGAAAAAGCTTTTTCACTTATTCCGGAAGGCTCTTCAGTTGGTTTCGGCGGCTCAATGACACTGGAAGAAACAGGCTTCATAAAAAAGCTTCGTTCTTCTACCGCATACAAGGTTTTAGACCGTGATTCAGCAAAAGACAGTGCAGAAAGAGTTCAGATTATGCGTCAGTGTCTTACAGCTGATTTTTTTGTAACAAGTTTTAACGGTATTTCTGAAACAGGCGTTGCAGTTAACATTGATGGAAACGGAAATCGTGTTGCAGCCATTACTTTTGGTCCAAAAAATGTAATCGTTCTTGCAGGAAAAAACAAAATCACTTCTACGGAAGAAGAAGCTCTGCTTCGTGCCAGAAATACAGCTGCTCCAAAAAATGCAGTTCGCTTCGGAAAAAAGCCTGAAGAAGCTGATTCCCTCTGTAATATTATTCAGACCCTTCGCCGTGGTGGAAACGGCCGCATAAAAGTTATTCTTTTTAATGAAGAAGCAGGTTACTAGGAGCTGCATACTTTTCGCGACCGGCTTTTCAGGGGTCCGCTTTCGCTTCATTGTAAAAAAGGCCAGACAGGTCTGCCCTTTTTTACAACGGCTTCGCCGCCCTTACAATCCGGGCTAAGTTTTATTTTATGAAATTTTACACTATCCGTCCCGAGAATAAAGTCCGTCTGGACCAGCTTCTCCGCAAAGAACTTCCTGCTCTTATAAATAAGGAAGTTTCAAATTCAAAACTTCGTCGTCTCATAGTTGCAGGTGCAGTTAATGTAAATGGAAAGCAGATAAGAATTCCAGCTTACACAGTATTTGCAGGCAGTTCAGTTTCTGTGGCAGTAGAGGAAGAAAAACTTTTCTTCGAAAAACAGCCTGATGACATAAAATATGAAGTCAGGGCAGAAGATGTGCTTTTTGAAGATGATTCGATTATTGTTCTTAATAAACCCAGCCATTTTCCGACAGAAGCAGGTATGGTGGACAGCAGGGATAATCTCCATGCAGCCTTGGTCAGATATCTTTTTGAACGGCAGAAAATTGAGCATCCTAATGCAAAAAATCCTCCTTATGCAGGAATAATGCATCGACTGGACAGAGATACAAGCGGTGTAATTCTTTTTACAAAAAAACGCGATGTAAACGGGGCCTGTCATGATATGTTCGAAAATCACAGGGCAAAAAAAGAATATATTGCCTGTGTTACCTCAGCTTCTCCAAAAGTTTCTGATCTGAAAGCGGGAAAAAAGTTCACTGTTGAATTTTTTATGGGCCGTATAAGTCCTAAAGGTCAGGCCGCAAAGTGGGGAAGACTCCCAAAAAACAAAGGCGGGCTTTCATCAAATACAGACTTTGAAGTATTAAAAAAAGACGGGGACAAAATTTTTATCCGCTGCAGTCTTTATACTGGACGTACTCATCAGATTAGGGTTCATCTTTCAGACAGTGGTCTTCCTCTTCTGGGTGATGAACTTTACGGTGGTAAACCTTTTGAAAGAATAATGCTTCATGCAGAAAGTCTTACTTTTCCACATCCTGTAACAAAAGAACTGATTAGGGTAGAAGCACCTCTTCCGGAAAATTTTAAGCTTTAATAGACAAAGTCCGGTAAATAAAGTAAGTTAAAACAAAGGGGCTGTAGCTCACCTGGCTAGAGCGTTTGAATGGCATTCAAAAGGTAGTCGGTTCAAGTCCGATCAGCTCCATAATTTTACAATGAATAAATCAATTTTGGCCCTTGTTAGCTGCTCTTTAAAGCAACTGCAAATCTTCTTCTCGGTGGAATTTTTTATGCCCTTACTCTTGTAACGTTTGTAATTGCAACTCGTCTTACAACTGCAGCAAATGCAATTCTTCTTCAGTATACTAATTCAATCTACATAATCGCTTTTGGACCTCTTCTTCTTAAAGAAAAAAAATCTTTTATAGATTATGCAGTCGTTGCAGGACTTATTCTTGGTATGGTACTTCTTGTTGGAGGCGGTCTGAATGCAGACTCCTTAACTGGAATTATTTTTGCCGTTATTTCTGGCTGTGTTTATGGTTTTACAACTATTTTCCTCCGCCGTCAGAAAAGTTCAGATCCTCTGGAATCTCTCAAACTTTCAAACCTTTTGTGTTTTTTTATCTGTCTTCCTTCAATGATAAAGGCAGGTATTCCGGACGGAAAATCAGCTTTGTTTCTTTTGATTTTAGGCGTATTCCAGATTGGTTTTGCCAGCGTATTGTTTGCACGAGGGGTTAAAGGTGTTCCAGCCTTGAATTCTTATATTTTCAGAGTTTACCGTCTCTTTCTATTGATTAAATCAGACTAAAAGAATAAAATATTTTACACTCTACACTAGTGTTATTATGCTCGTTGTAGT
>JAEDIW010000006.1 GCA_016296655.1 Treponema sp.
CAAGCTTAATTCCCATTTCTTCAGCCATTTTCTTTGCAAGTTCTTCCTGAGCTTCATGTTCAAGATCTGGAAGAGCTTTTACAAAATCTTTTGCTTTTTCAAGAACTTCTTTTGTCTTTGCGGCATCAAGTTTTTTTGGAACTATCTGTTCAACAGGCGGAACTGCCGGCTCTGTAAACAGAAAGTGAACCATTTCTGCAGCATCTGTAAGATACTTTAATCTTTCTTTAATAAGCGGCATAAGAGCCATAAGTTTTGCCTTTACATCAGCGCTACTCATGTTCATGGAAGCGTCAACGCAAACAGGCTCGCCGTCATCGCCCAGTTTTATGCCAGAATATTCAGGGCCAACCTTTGGAGCCGGCTGCGGATTTTCAGGATTGATTTCAAGGGCAGCATCTCCTGTTCCTGTGATAAAAGGAAGTGTCCATTTGTAAAGCTCTTCATCGCTGAGCATGCGGATATAGTTTCCGTTAAAGTATTCAAGTTTTTTATAGTCGAATACTGCAGGAGCTTTGTTCAAGTGTTCAAGTTTAAATGACTTTGCAAGTTCTTCAAGTGTATAGAATTCTTTTCCTTCTTCGTAAGAGCAGCCGAGCATGGCAACGTAATTTACAATAGCCTGAGGAAGATAGCCGCGGGCGCGGAATTCGTTTACAGAAGTTGAACCGTGGCGCTTTGAAAGCTTTTTGCCGTCCTGGCCGTTTACCATAGGAAGATGGCAGAATTCAGGATGTTCCCAGCCAAAAGATTTATACATCTGGACATGAAGCGGAGTTGAAGGAATCCATTCCTGAGCGCGCATAACATGGCTGATTTTCATCATGTGGTCATCAACAATGTTTGCAAGATGATAAGTTGGGAAACCGTCTGACTTAAGCAAAACAGGATCTGGCGAAATATCTTCGTTTTTCCATTCAATGTCGCCTAAAATGTGGTCATGGAATACAGTTTTTCCTTCCATTGGAACTTTAAGGCGGATAACGTAAGGTTTTCCAGCTTCTAGATTTGCCTTAACTTCTTCTGGAGTAAGATGGCGACAGTTTCTGTCATAGCCAGGAGCCATTTTATTTTCAGTCTGAATTTTTCTGATGCGGTCAAGGCGTTCTGCATCGCAGAAACAGTAATAGGCTTCTCCGTTTTCAATAAGCTTCATGGCATATTCTTTGTAGAGTTCAAACCGTTCGCTCTGAACGTAAGGACCATATTCACCGCCTTTGTCACCGCCTTCATCCCATTCAATGCCAAGCCATGCCATTGTGTCGTAAAGATTTGCAACATATTTTTCGTCAAAACGAGTGCGGTCTGTATCTTCCAGGCGAAGGATGAATTTTCCGCCCTTTGATTTTGCATACAGATAATTAAAAAGTGCTGTACGGACACCACCAATATGCTGCATCCCCGTAGGAGACGGTGCGTAACGCACACGAACTTCTTTTTCAGCCATAAAAATAACCTCTTTATAAAAAAATTACATATTATCAGGTCAAATGTCGAATTTCTAGAGTTTAAGCCGTGGCAAGGATAGTAGGGGCGGCGAAGCCGTTCCGAAGCGTAGCGAAGGAATGAGCGGCAGCGGAACCCCGGATAGCCTGTTTTTTGGCTGCTTTGGTTCCGTAGCGAAGCGAAGGAAGCAAAGCAGCCAAAAAGCCACCCAAAATATAAAAAATAAAAACTCGAAATTGAGCCTATCATTATTTCAAGTGGCATTTATTATAATAAAAAATACAATGATTCTCAATCACATTTTACCTGCTAATCCCATGAAGAATTGTGGGCTTGAATGTAAACGTCTTTTGGAATCATAAGCGATTGAAGTTTTTCAACAGTTGCAGGACTGAGCGAAAAAGCGTCATTATATTCAATTCCGGCCTGGACAAAAGCTTCTGCCTTGGGAACAGCTACAGGTTTTGCAGCTTCTATGTTCATGAGCGGCGCCTGAGGCACATAAACTGCCGTTAAATTCCTGAAGCTCAAATCCATCTGCACTTTCAGCCCGTCAAAGTTGTGTTCATATTCTGGAAAACCGCAGCCACAAATTACAACATTATGCCGGCTGCAAACCCCGCTGCACCTGACATGGCGACAGCCTTTTTCGGTTTCTACCATTTTCATGGAAATCAAAGGAACTGTTCTGTCAAGAAAAGTTTTCAAATGCCCCGGCATTCCGAAGGCATAAAGCGGAAAACTCCAGATTACAATCTGACTTTCTGCATATTCGCCTAGAAGTTTATTCTGGTCATCATCAATCACACAGGTTCCTTTTCCTGACTTAAAACATTCAAAGCAGCCTGTACACGGGCGAATTTTTTTTCAATCAGATTTACAATCTTGATTTCATGTTCATTCTGGCAGTTCAGACCTTTTAAAAAAGCAGAAGTAAAAACCATTGTGTCACTCTTTGCCTTTGGGCTTCCGTTTAAAACCAATACTTTCATTTTTCACATCCTTTTGAAAGGCATCTTTTTCTAAAAAAATTACCTCTGCATTAAAAACCGGCCCTGATAATTTTTGAAAAAGCATCTTTCAGTTTTTTTTCAGTTATTTCCAACAGTTTCCAGCTGTTTTCCAGTTACCTAAAGTTTACACGCATCCTGAAGCCTTGCAATCTACGGCTCGTGGATTTACAATTTCAGCGGATGCAGCTATTTTTTCCGTAAAGACGAGGAAAAAGTGAAAATCTTATTCCCCGCCATTAGAAAACTGTCCGGACAGCAAAATTCACAAATATCAGGAGCTTAGTAAATATGAATGCTGAAAAAACAGGAAAAGTTATCTTTGAAGCAAGAATGAAAAAAGGCCTTACCCAAAAAGAACTTGCCCAGCTCATCTGCGTTACAGACAAAGCAGTCTGCAAATGGGAAAAAGGACACGGTTGTCCAGACATTACAGTCCTTCACGCCCTGTCGCATGCACTTGGAATTGACATCCAAAGCCTTTTAAAAGGAGAACTTTCTGCAAGTCCTGCACATGGCGGAAACCTTAAAAAACTGAAACTCTACCGCTGTGCAGACTGCGGAAACCTGGTAACAGCTACCAAGGCAATTGAAGTTAGCTGCTGCGGAAAAAGACTGGAAGTGCTGCCTGTCTGCAATCTGGAAAATTCAAAAAATTCAGAAAATTCCATGCAAGGCGGGCAGAAAAAGTGGTTTGAGCCTGAAGTACAGGAGTTTGACGGGCAGTATGCGCTGAAATTCAATCATCCAATGACAAAAGAAAACTACATTTCAAATTTTGTGTATGTTCAATGCGACCGTGCAACCGTTATAAACCTTTTTGCACAGCAGGAAGCGCAGATTATTCTGCCACAAATACTCGGAATAAAACTTTTTGCCGTAACCTCCGGCAACGAAATACATGAAATCAGGCTGTAAAAGTTTTTTTCTAAAAGATTTTTTTTGGAGCGACGGCATGGACAGACGGCTGTTCCAGGGTTCCGCTACCGCTTCAGCCTGCGCATTAGCAGCCCCATCTGCGCAGGCCGCTTTGCGCCCTTCCATAGCCGGCTAGTCAGGCTTCGGAAACCTGTTTTTTACAACTGCAAAACCATGCACATTTTTTCTCTTTTTTCTGCAAAAACTGCTGATTTTTCTGTTTCTGCGCAATTTATATGTTCGGAGGCGTTTCCATTTTTTTGCAGCCGGCACAAATCTCAGGCACAAAGCCTTCGTGTGCAGCTGCTGACAGAAATCTGGAAACTGTTGTAAATATGGAAAAACACAAACTTACATCGGAAGAACGGTGGAAGCTTGCAGATCTGACGGACAGCTTTATCTTTTACAAGGTAATGACGGACTATCCGGATCTGTGCCGCCGTCTGCTTGAAAGACTGCTGCATCTTTCGATTGAAAAAATTGAACTTGCTGGAGAAAAAACTATGGAAATTGACGTTCAGGCAAAAGGCATCCGGCTTGATGTCTATGTCAAAGACATGAGCCGGGTTTTCGATGTGGAGATGCAGGTAAAAAACACTAAGGAACTGCCGGAACGTGCCCGCTATTATCAGGGAATCATTGACGTTGACCAGCTGAAATCATGGCAGCCGTACAGGGATTTGAAAGATACCCACATAATTTTCATCTGCACAGACGACATTTTTGGCAGTGGACTTGCGCACTACACCTTTGAAAACCTGTGCCTTGAAAATCCGGCAACAAAACTAGGCGACAGAGGGATAAAACACTTTTTTGCAGCTGAAAACTATGATAAAATTGAAGACGATGATGAACTGCGCAATGTTTTAAAGATGCTGAAAACTGGAAAAGCAGAAGACTTCTACACCAGGGAACTTCAAGCCTGTACATTGCAGGAAAAACAGAGTGCGCAGACAAGGAGGCAGTACATGGAATGGGACAGAGCCCTGAACTATGCCCGCGAAGACGGCTATGACAACGGACTGCATCAAAAGGCACTGGAAGCTGCAGAAAACTTTTTAAGGGAAAATGTTTCTCCAGAAGTGATTGCCCGCTGTACAGGACTTTCTCTGGCAGAGGTAGAGGAGATAAAAAACACTCTGACCTGTGAAAAGTAAGGCAGTTGAACAAGAAAAAAATCCCCCGGCGGGATTGCCGGGGAGTAGGAAAACTTAGATGATTGATATTACCTAAGTTTGGCTAGACTGGAAAATTTTCAATTTCCATTCAAAATGCTATTTAATGGTAAACAACTTCAAAATACCCAATATATCCATTAGCTGTTGATGTGATAATAACTTCACCTTCACCTGTCAATAGATATTCGTATTTTGTAGCATAAGTTGCATCTGTAGATGTGCTAATAGGGTTATCGTTTAGTGTTACAGAAGCATTGTTTTGACCTTTGTAGAAACAGATATTTAATGTACAAGCACCAGTCACGTTAAATTTTTATGCAGTTTTTGAAAAATTAGAGATTTTTACATTTTTCCAGTAAGAATGCCGAGTTTACTAATTTTAGAATTTGGGTGCTTTCGGCAGGCTATAACAAACATTGATTCAGATGTACTCTCCGCCCGAAAATCAAGTTATAAAGGTTTTCATTTTCCGGCGAAAGGCTTGACAGAGAAGGCGTAAGGGTTCAACTTTAAGAGGAAATTTAAAAAACTGGCGATTTTTATTACCGCCAGCAAAACTGACGCATACAGGGAATTTTTGCAAAAATGAAATACACGCTTGCAATTTTTGATTTAGACGGAACTCTTTTGAATACACTGGAAGATTTGGTGCGCTGTACAAATTATGCATTGTCTGTCAATGCTCTGCCTGTGCGCAAAGCTATGGAAGTCCGCCAGTTTACAGGCAATGGCATACATACTCTGATTGAACGTGCAGTTCCTGCCGGCACAGATGAAAAAACGCTTCAAAAAGTTTTTGGAGACTTTACTGAAAATTACAGGGAACACTGCATGGACAATACATGCCCATATCATGGCATCATCGACCTTCTGAAAAATTTAAAGAAAAGGGGAATCAAACTGGCGGTAATTTCCAACAAAGCAGATTTTGCCGTACAGGATTTATGCAGCCGATTTTTTCCAGGAATTTTTGATGCAGTCTATGGCGAAAGGCCTGACATACGCAGAAAACCTGCACCTGATGCTGTAAATGAAGTGCTGCAGAGCCTGAAAGTTGAAAAATCTGCTGCGGTTTACATAGGCGACAGCGAAGTTGACGTAGAAACGGCAAAAAATGCAGGCCTTGACTTAATTTCTGTTTTGTGGGGATTCAGGGAAAAGGAAAACCTTATATCCTGCGGCGCAAAAAACTTTGCTGCGAATATGGAAGAACTGGAAAACCTGATTACAGCATAATGTGTTTTTTCCTTTAGTTAAGGACATGAGCTGATAAAGGACATGGCAGAGCGATGCTGATTTTTTTGCAGAAAAACCTGGCCCGGCATGAAGTCATGGCTTGCCAGCGACTGGAACGACATATAACGACGCGAAGCTGGAAAAATGCTGGTAACGCAGCATTTTTGACCGATTTTTGGCTGGTTTCCTGCGAAAATGTGGAAGTGAAGCCGCCGAGCGTAAGCGAGTGACGGAACGCCGGTTGGAAATTCAGTTTGCCCCTGAAAAATAAAAAAAAGCTTGAAAACTTTGAAAATTTGTCAAAAACACTGGGGATTTTTAGAAAAAAAACAACAAAAAATAGAAAAAACTTTAAACAAAAATATAATGAGTTATAATGGAATGTATAGTTAACTGAATTTGCTTTATCCTAAATAATTGTGAAAAAAGTGAAAATTCTACATGGTGAAAAAAAACTTTGCTGATAGACAAGGAGCGGACATTATGACGATTCAAGAATGTTACACCAAATTAAAAGGGAATTATGAAGATGCAGTAAGGCGGCTTTCCTCAGACAATTTAATTGAACGTTTTATGCTTATGTTCCCGAAAGACACGACCATGCAGGCTCTTAGGGCTGCCGTTGCAGAGGGAAACATTGAAGAGTCTTTTAGGGCAGCGCATACTTTGAAAGGAATTGCAGCAAACCTGTCTTTTTCTGAACTTGCAGAGGTTTCTTCAAAACTTACAGAACAGCTGAGACCTAGAACAAATCAGGCTGACGGAGAGCTTGTCAGTCAGATTGAAGAACTTTACGAACTTACTATAAATACGCTGAAAGAGTATCAGGCTTCAAAATGAGGAATCTGTATGCTGAATTCGGATTTATTAAGTTTTGAAAAGAGTCCGCTTTTTATTCCGACTTTTTCGGCACTTCAGGATTTTTTAACTTTTGCCGGTATTTTTGACTTAAAGTCAAACCAGGTGAATATACTTTTTGCACCAAATGATTTTAGCATCCAAAGTACACAGTCTTACAACTCTTCAGAAATTCTGGAAAAGTTTATAAGCAGTATCGAAATAAATTTTCAGTCTCATGCAAGAAAATTTCTTGATTTTTCGAAGCATGCAGCCTTACTGAAAAAGAAAAAATATCTGTCCTGTGATATAAAAGATAAAAAAGGCTCATGGTTTAGAATTTTAATTGCAAATGCCGAAAAAAACGAAGCTGATGAATCTGTAAAAATTTTTCTGGCAGTTCAGCCGATAAACAGCATAAAAAAGGCAGAACTTGAATCCAAAAAAAAGGAAATTGAATATTCGCGCTTAAAGGATATTCTCAGTTCTGATTTTAATGCAGCCTATATAATTGACCTTGACAATGATACTTATGAAATAAAAATTCTTAACAAGGCAATAAATGCGGCTTCCATGCCGATTTTTAAGACTTTTACAGAATTTGCAAACAGTTACATAGATACTTATATTCTGCCAGAATATCAAAACGAAATCAGAAATATTTTCAATATTGAAAACTTAAAGACTTTTTTTAGAACCAGGCAGGATCTTCACTTCAGGTACAAAACTGTTCCAAACAAAAATGGTGAAACAAATTTTGAAGTGCATTTTACGAGTCTGGCAGAAAGGGAAGGCAATCTTGCGGTGGGTGCTTTCCGTTGCATTGACGAAGCTGTTGCAAGGGAAGAGGAATTAAGGGAAAAATTAAAAAAAGCACCGTCAAGACAGGACTATATTCTTTCAAAAATTACGCAGCAAATTTTCAGCTTTAACATTTCAGTTTTTCTTGAAACAGGTAAATATTCACTGCTGGCAGGAAAAGGAATGGAAAAAACCCTTGAAATCCTGCGGAAAAATAATGATCTGGCTGAAATTCAGAAACAGCTACATTCATATATTCATCCAGCGTACAAGGATAAAATCGAAACTCTTGCAAACATTGAAAATTTAAGGAAAGATTCCCAAAAATTCGGCTTTCTAGGGGCATTGGAATATCCCATACTGTTTCCTGGCGAAGTAAAATACCAGTGGCATGAACTGAATGTATTCAGAACATTGGACGATGACAACAGAGTTCTGGTCAACATTCTTGGCAGAGACATTACGGAGCAGCATAACCGTCAGGAAGAAAAAGAACGCCAGCAAAGGGAAATGACTTCTAAAAATCAGATTATTGCTGAGCTTACAAAGATGATTTACAGCTATAACCTGACGCTGAACCTGTACAGTGGAAAATTTTCCCTGCTTATCGGTAACGGAACAACAATTGGGCTTGATATTTTAAAATCTACAGATTCTTACGAAGAAGCTTTTTCAAAAAAAATAAAACTTATTCTGCCAGAAGCTCTTGATGACTACATAAATTTTTTGAGTTTTGATGCAATAAAAGCAAAAAAAGACAAAAACGGCTTTATCGGCTTGCATGAATTCCCTGCAAAGGGCAGCCACGGAATTGAATGGACTGAAGTAAATGTTTTTATCTCAACGAACAAAGACGGTGAACCTATTGCAAATATTTTGGGCAGGGACATTACAGAGCAGCACCGCAGGCAGGAAGAAAAAGAAAATGCCAGACAGGCAGAGCTTGCACAAAGCCAGCTGCTTTCCAACATAACAAAAATGCTCTACGGATTTTATGCAACGGTAAACCTTTCTACATGGAAATATACGATAGTTTCTGGTTCAAGTTTTTTCTATCCGATGAATTTGGCAAGGCAGTCAGATGATTTCATTCTTTCATTTGCACAGATAAAAAAATACATTCTGCCAGAATACAGGCAGGATTTTGAAAACCTGATTGGAATAGATTCCCTGCAGAAAGTAAAGCATAGGCGGGGCTTTATCGGAACAATCACAACAGCAGCCGACAAAGACGGCAGAACTTACTGGCAGGAATTCAATTTATTCATCAGCGTAAATAAATTCGGCGAAGCGGAAGCAAACATTCTGGGCAGGGACATTACGGCTCAGCAGGAAGAAAGGGAACAGCACAGCAAGGAACTAAAGGCTTCTCTGGCAAAAGAGCTTATGCTTACTGAAGTTACCAAAATGCTTTACATCTTTAACATTTCAATAAATACACAGACCCTGAAATTTACATACACTCTGGATAAAAATTCTCCTCTAAACAGGAATTCCAGCCTAAAAAGCAATGATTATGAAGTTTTTTATGAGGAATGTAAAAAATTTGTGTGTGAAAGCAGTCAAAAAGATTTAGAACTGCACCTTTCTCCTGAAAAAATACGCTCCTATGCAAGCAAAACAGGGTTTATCGGCTCCACAGAATATGCATGCAGCTTTGAAAACAGGATTTCATGGGTGGAAATAAACATCTTTTCTCTGGTAAACTCAAAAGGCATGCCCATAATCACCCTGTTGGGCAGAAATGTTACCGAAGCCCATGAAAAAGCAAATACAGAAGCTCAGCTGAAAATTGCGCAGGCTGCAAATGAAACAAAATCAAAGGTTCTTTCAAACCTGTCACACGACATCAGAACTCCAATCAACGGAATCATGGGCATGCTGAAAATTGCCGAACGGTACAGAAATAATCAGAAAAAAATTGACGACTGCCTGAAAAAAATCGATATTTCAGCAAATCATCTGCTCACGCTTTTAAATGACAGCCTTGAGCTTAACCGCCTTGAAAATGGACAGATGGTCTTTGACAAAGATTCTTTCGAAATAAAAGCACTGATAAACGAAATTGACATGATTATACGGCCAACCGCCGACGACGCTTCTATTACATTGACTACAAAAAACATCAGCGGAAAATGCCCCAGGATTTTTGCAAGTTCACTGCATATCAGGCAGATTATGATGAACATACTCAGCAATGCCGTAAAATACAACAAAAAGAACGGTAAAATCGATTTTACGGTAACGCAGACGCACCTGGATTCAGAAAATGTTTCCTACAGATTTGTAATAAAAGATAATGGAATCGGAATGTCGAGCGAATTTCAGTCAAGGATGTTTGACAGCTTTGAACAGGAAAATATTGAAGACTGCACAGTGCGCTCCAAGTATAAAGGCTACGGTTTGGGGCTTGCAATTGTAAGGCAGCTTGTAAACCAGATGAACGGCAAGATTTCTGTGGAAAGCAAAAAAAATGTCGGAACAACCTTTACGATTGACCTTTCGTTTAAAATTGACAATGCAGAGTCTGATTCTGGTCGAAACAGTCAGGATTCTGCTCAGGGACGAAAAACTGAGGAAGTTTTCAATGAAAACGCAAATCTGGATTCCGTAAAAATTCTTCTGGTAGAAGACAACGAACTGAACATGGAAATTGCTGTCGAACTTTTGACAGAAGAGGGAGCTGAAGTTAAAAAAGCTTTCAACGGAAAGGAAGCGGTTGATATATTTAAAAACTCAAAACAGGGAGAATTTGACATAATTTTAATGGACATCATGATGCCTGTTATGAACGGCCTTGAAGCTACCATGGCAATCAGAAAACTTGAACACCCTGATGCCCCCAAAATTCCCATACTGGCAATGACTGCAAACGCATTTTCAGAAGACATTGAAAAGTGTCTGCAGGCCGGCATGAACAAACACATTGCAAAACCTATCCAAATTGAAAAACTCAAAAAAAGCATTTTAAAATTTGTGCGTTAGATTCCCTAATTTCCCCTTTTCAGCAGCTTCCCTGGCAGCCTCCGCCCCTACCCCAAAAACATCAAAAAAATATCCGCACAAAAATCTACTCCAGTATAAACCACTCAATATCCTGCATGACAAAATACTTTTGAAAGGCAAGACAGACCTGTCCGGCAGTTACAGAATTGAGTTTTTCAATTCTTGAAGTATATTCTGCAGGATTTCCGAGATAAATCCATGAAGAAACCAGAGATTTCAGCTCAGTTTCGGAAGAATTGTAGGCAAGAATCAGCTGCCTGGCATAATGTTTCTTGTAAGGCATGAGAGTTCTGGAAAGCTCTGTTTTGTCAGGGAACTGCATAATTGCATCTTTCAGGGTCTGGAGAGTTTTTTCACTTGAAGGGCTGTGCATGGAAGAAATAAAACCAAGAGGAATATGCAAAGGCAAAATGCCGCAGCCTGTAGAAATTGCGTTTTGTTCCACGAGCATGGGCGAATTTTTCAGTATTGAGTCAAAAATAATCGTTGAAATGGCAAAAGCCAGGTAATCATCAGACGAAAACTGCGGGCATTTGAAGCAGCCAAGCAGCAGAGATTCTGAAAGTTCCGTGGCATTCATGCGCTCAAGAATCAAATCATTCTCAATCAGCTGAAATTTGTCTGTAATGGTTTGCGTGTTTTTGATTTCTGGTTCAAAATGAGGTTTATTTTCTAGAGCAGAGTCAGCAGACAGAATTTTACCAATTTTCTTTTCAAGCAGCAGTATAAGGGAAGCGGCAGACTTTTCGTCAAAATCTCCGCAGGAAACAATTTTCATGGAAGAGCTGACGCGCAGATTCTGCAAGATTTCCTGAGCCTGCTCAAAAGAGAGGGAATTCAGCGACAACTGCGTCGGGTACGGTGAAAAAGCATAGGGTGTACCGCTGAAAACCTGGCTTCGAACCTGATTCATAAAAAGTTCAGGCAAAACAGATGGCTGGGCAAGAGACAACTGACATTCCCTGACAGCTCTTGCAAAAGAATTCGCAGTTAATTCCGCTGAAAAAAATTCGTCAAGAAAACTTTCTGCTTTTTCAGAAAAAATTTCTTTTTTGCAGGAAAAACCGAAAATGAAGTAATCACTGTTAACGCTGTCAAAGCAGGAAAAAACTTCACTATTCTGGGAATCAGGAAAAAGGCTGTTAAAAATAATGCGGGCAGCTCCTGCATTTTTTTCATTTAAGGCAGAATAGTCGTTTTGAAAAATCATGGCAAAGGAAATCTGCTCAAAATCTTTTGTGCTTTCTTTTATGACCACAGGAATTCCGCCGGAAAGATTTACCTGAAAAAATCTGCCGGTTTTTACTTTATCCAGCAGCACAGAAATTTCATCAGTCTTTGAAGCCGTCATGCATGAAGAAAGCAAAAGCAGAACAGATGAAAAACTCAGGACAAAAATGTTTTTTGAAGCATGAAACACAAAGCTTTGTAAAATCTGTTGAAAAAAACGGAACAAACGGAACAGATAGCATTCTCCGTGAAAAAAAATTTTAATTTTCAGCATTTTATTTTTTAACCTCTTATGTTGCTCCATCATTTCAAAATCCTCTTGAACCGTACACTTGAACCGTACCGTATTGACCGGTGTTGTTTTTTAGGATATATTCGTTTTGCATTTCGGGCAATAGCGCAGTTGGTTAGCGTGCGTGTCTGGGGGGCACGAGGTCCCGGATTCGAATTCCGGTTGCCCGACTTAAAAGCTGTTCAATTATGGACAGCTTTTTTTTATACTACCACAGACAGAATTTTCTTTAAATGCTATACTGAAAAAACACTGGCTAAAGAATTTAAATGTCGGCCAGCAATTTTCAGAACTTACTCCCATAAATGCAGTTTTGGGGTGTGAATTATAAACAACAGGCAGAGGTTTTATTATGAATGAAGCTGATTTAGAAAAATACGGACAGAAAAATTTTCAAAAACTTGTTCCGGGACAGGAAATTACAACCGTAATTGCAGCAATTTCAGGAGATACGGTTTTTCTTGATTTAAGTGCAAAAAGTGAAGGTGTACTTGATGCAAACGAATTAAAAGACAAAGACGGTAACCTGACAGTAAAAGAAGGAGATTCCATCAAAGCTTTCTTTACAGGGCTTAAAAATGGAGAAATGACCTTTACAACTAGAATTTCTGGAGAAAAGGCAGACAATTCCATGCTGGAAAATGCATTTAAAAATCATATTCCAGTTGAAGGCAGCGTTGAAAAAGAAATTAAAGGCGGATTTGAAGTAAAAATAGGCAATGCAAGGGCTTTCTGTCCATATTCTCAGATGGGATTCCGCCAGAAAGCAGAACCTGCAGATTTCTTAGGCAAACACCTGACATTCATGATTATGGAATACAAGGACGGCGGAAAAAATCTGCTTGTTTCAAACCGTAAAATCATGGAACTTGAACATGAAAAGCAGATTGACAGCCTTTCACAAAAACTGGAAGTCGGCATGACAGTTACCGGCACTGTAAAGTCTTTGCAGGAATACGGAGCTTTTGTTGACCTGAACGGAATTCAGGCACTGCTACCAGTTTCTGAAATTTCGCATGAAAGGATTTCCGATATAAGTTCAGTTTTAAAAGTCGGACAGGAAATAAAAGTCCAGATAATAAAAGCTGACTGGAAAGCAGAAAAAATTTCTGTAAGCACAAAGGCTCTTGAAGCAGATCCATGGGATTCTGTAAAGGCAGAATTTCCTGTCGGCACAAAAATTGACGGTACAATTTCAAGAGTCGCAGACTTCGGACTGTTTGTAAACATTGCAAAGGGAATCGACGGACTTGTCCATATTTCACAACTGGATGTCGAACGCAGCACAAACATCAAAAAAGTCTACAAACCGGGAACTAAATTTTCCGTTACAGTGCAGGCTGTTGACGCAGAAAACAAACGCATTTCCCTGATTCCTGCAACAACCACAGAGCAGGACAACACAGCTGAAAAATACCTGAACAGCCAGGTTGCTGACGAAGGAGAAACATACAATCCTTTTGCAGCCCTTCTGAAAAAATAAAAAAAATGCAGGACAACCTGAACAAGCCAAAGCCTTGAGTCAGACTGTCCTGCATTCTCATTATGCCAGACTAAAAATCAGCCCAGCAACATTCTGTCATTTGCAAAACCACCACTTACAGTTTCAAACTTTTTAAGCAAATCTGCAACTTGCAGCGCTTTCTTTTCTTCACCACGGACATCATAAACAACATGGCCTTCGCTCATCATAATCAGGCGGTTGCCAAAATGAATGGCATCGCGCATATTGTGAGTTACCATAAAAGCCGTAAGCTTGTCCTGCTGAATAAAGGTTTCTGTAAGTTCCAGAACTTTTCTGGCAGTTTTTGGATCAAGAGCAGCTGTATGTTCATCAAGCAAAAGCAGGCTTGGCTTCTGCAAAGTTGCCATAAGCAATGTAATTGCCTGACGCTGACCGCCTGACAAAAGCCCCACCTTGCTGTGCATGCGGTTTTCAAGGCCAAGCCCCAAAAGCGCAAGCTTTTCCTTGTAAATGCCACGCTCATCAGGATTAATTCCCCAGCCAAGACCACGTTTTTTTCCGCGACGGAAAGCCATTGCAAGATTTTCTTCAATCTCCATGTTTGCAGCGGTTCCCATCATAGGATCCTGAAAAACGCGGCTCAAATATCTTGCACGCAGATGTTCTTTCATGCCGGTCATATTCATGCCGTCCAAAAAGATTGTACCACCGTCACACTGATGTACACCAGCAATAAGATTGAGCAGCGTAGATTTTCCGGCACCATTTCCACCGATTACCGTAATAAAATCACCGTCTTCAATCGTAAGGTTTATGTCTACCAGAGCCTTTTTTTCTGTAATTGTCCCCGGATTAAAAGTCTTTGAAACATTTTTTAAAACAAGCATCATTCACCAGCCTTTGCCTTTGAAGCATTTACAACAGCATGCCTTTGAGCCTTAGATTTTAGCACAGGCACAGAAAGAGAAGCCGCAACAATTACAGCCGTAAACAGCTTCAAGTCCGTAGACTTCAAGCCAAGCTGAAGTACAATCGCAATAATTATACGGTAAACAACAGAACCAAGAATAACGCAGACAAGGTAGCTTATAAAAGAAGTTTTCCTGCCCCGGACAACCTCGCCGATAATAATCGAAGCAAGACCAATTACAATCGTTCCAGTTCCCATGCCAACATCTGCATACCCCTGGCTCTGAGCTACAAGCGCACCAGAAAGTGCAACCATTCCATTGGCAATCATCAGCCCAAGAATTTTCATAGTATCAGTATCTACGCCAAGCGCACGAACCATATTTTCATTATTTCCAGTTGCACGGATTGCAGACCCAAGTTCCGTTCCAAAAAACCAGTAAAAAATAAGGACAATCAGCAGACAGAAAACAAGTCCCACAGCCAGTGAAGAAACATTCGGAGAAAGTGCAAATTTTTCCTGCAGGTAGTTCATGATTGTAGTCATACCAATCAAAGAAGTATTTGCCTTACCCATAATTCTGATATTGACAGAATACAAGGCAATCATGGAAAGAATTCCGGCAAGAATTACAGGAATATTCAGCTTGGTATGCAAAAGCCCCGTAACAAGCCCCGTTATCATTCCTACAACAAAAACAAAAAACAGAGAAACAAGCGGGTTCATTCCATGCGTAATAAGAATGGCCGTCACAGCCCCACCCGCAGCAAAACTGCCGTCAACAGTCATGTCGGCAATGTTCAAAATTCTGAAAGTCAGCAAAACCCCCAGAGTCATAATTCCCCATAGAACTCCCTGTGCAGTAGCCCCCTGGATTGCAAGTAAAATAGCCATAAATAAACCTTTAGAAAATAATTGAAAATAAATCAGAAACAATTATACAGCTATCTTGGATTATTGCAATAAGATAAAATTTTATAAAACTTTTATAAATCACTTGACATTTTATAATTTCAGGCAGCACTGTTCTGCAGAGCGGCGTTCCGTGACTTGCTCACGCGCGGCGGCGTTGCCGCTGGCTTCGCCATCACTCCATGCCTTAGCCAGCGTTTTTGCAATCAGCCTACATTTTTTTCAGTAAATTTATCATTTCAAGGGCACCTACGGCACATTCAGCACCTTTGTTGCCAGCTTTGCTTCCAGACCGTTCTACAGCCTGTTCAATATTTTCAGTAGTCAGTACACCGAACATTACAGGAACTCCAGTTGCAAGAGAAACCTGTGCAATTCCCTTGGAAACTTCGTTGCAGACATAATCATAATGTGTCGTAGAACCGCGGATTACAGCTCCAACACAAATAACGGCATCATAATTTCCACTTTCGGCCATACGCTTGGCAGCTAAAGGAATTTCAAAAGCTCCAGGAACTTTTGCCAGAAAAATATTTTCTTCTTTTACTTCGTGGCGAACAAGGGCATCAACTGCACCTTCAACCAGATGTTCAACTACAAAATCATTAAATCTGGCTGCTACAATTGCAATTTTTACATCACCTGCAGTGATTTTTCCTTCAAGTACGTTAATATTCATAAAAATCCTCCAAAATTTCATTCAGCTTATGCAAGACTTGCATTTTGCATCTAAACATTATTCAAAAGATGACCCATGCGGATCCTCTTGGTATGCAGATAAAATTCATCCTGTTTCACAGGCTCAATTTCCAAAGGTACACGTTCAGAAATCGTAACACCAGCGCCTGGAGCATCAAGTCCATACAGTTTTTTAGGATTATTTGTCATAAGCCTCATGGAATGAATACCTAGCAGCCTGAGAATCTGGATTCCTTCGTAATAATCGCGGGCATCTTCAGGCAGCCCAAGTTCAAGGTTTGCGTCAACCGTATCAAGTCCCTTGTCCTGCAAGGCATAGGCCTTTATTTTATTTACAATTCCTATGCCTCGGCCTTCCTGCCTCATGTAAACAAGCACACCGCGTCCTTCCTGTGCAATTTTTTTCATGGCGGCATCAAACTGTGGACCACAGTCACATTTTATCGAGCCAAAAGCATCGCCTGTAAGGCATTCAGAATGTACCCGGCACAAAATATCCTTGCCGTCGCCAACATCTCCCATTACCAAAGCTTCATGGTTTGCTCCAGTAACTTTGTTTTCAAAAGCAAAAATCTTAAAATCTCCGTAACGAGTGGGCAGATTTGCCTGGGCAGAACATTCCATTATTTTATCATGCAGTTTTCTATAGGTAATCAAATCTGCAATCGTAATGAGCCTTAGCCCCCATTTTTTTGCAAGAACTGTCAGTTCAGGCAACCGTGCCATGTGTCCGTCCTCTGCCATAATTTCGCAGCAAAGGCCTGCTTCTTTCAAGCCTGCAAGCCGGCATAAATCCACAGTAGCTTCCGTATGCCCGTTACGCTGCAAAGTACCGCCAGGAACTGCAACCAATGGAAAACAATGCCCAGGCCTGCGGAATTCCTGAGGCTTTGCATCTTCTTCGGCAATGCGCATCATCGTCAGGCTTCGTTCGAATGCAGAAATTCCTGTAGTTGTGTCAACATGGTCAACACTTTCTGTAAAAGCCGTACAGTGATTGTCTGTATTTATGTGGGTCATTGGCGCAAGATTCAGCCTCATGGCAATATCCCCTGAAACTGGTGTACAAATCAGACCTTTTGCATTTGAAGCCATAAAATTTACAATCTGCGGAGTTGCAAATTCTGCTGCACAGATTAAATCGCCTTCATTTTCGCGGTCTTCATCGTCAACCACCATAATCATTTTGCCATTTTTCAAATCTTCCAGAGCATCTTCAATCAAATCAAATTTAAAATCTTTTTTCATAACCAGTATTCCTCTATAAATGTTCCTTCATAAGTTTTGCAGCATATTTCCCAAGAATGTCACATTCTATATTCACTGTGCTGCCTTTTGTTTTTTCGGAAAGGACTGTAACATCCCTTGTATGTGGAATTACCGAAACACAAAAACATTTCTGTCCGTAGGCCTGCATTTTTCCGACACTTACAACTGTCAGGCTTATTCCGTCAACAGCAACAGAACCTTTTTCAACAATTCCGCTGATAACAGAATCTTCTGCACGGATATAATACAACACGGCATTTCCTTCCCTGCATACAGAATGAACAGTTCCTGTTCCGTCAATGTGTCCTGTAACAATATGTCCGCCAAAGCGTCCGTCAGCTTTCATGGCGCGCTCAAGGTTAACAGCTGAACCTGCATGCAGCAGCCTGAAATTCGTGCGGCGAAAAGTTTCTGGCATTACGTCAGCTGAAAAACAACCTTTTTCGCCTGAGCGTGAAATTTCTGTGGCTGTGAGGCAGACTCCGTTGACCGCAACGCTGTCGCCGGTCTTCAAATCTTCAAGGACTTTGCTGCATCCTATGCACAAACGCATAAATCCTCCAGTTTTTGAAACTGACAGTATTTTTCCCTGCTCTTCAATCAATCCTGTAAACATCAGCGTTTTACCTCATATTCAAGAAGGACATCACTTCCAGACAATGAAACTTCAGGAGTGCTGAGCATAACAGCCTGAGCGGGATGTTCTGCAAGGCATGAGCGCACAGGAGAATAAGTTTTCCATGCATTGCCATCTGAAGTTCCGCAGGAAGCAGCTGCCCCAACGATTTTTGGAGCTACAAAAACCTGAATTTTGTTTACAATGCCTGCACGCAAGGCAGAAGCATTCAACTCGCCTCCGCTTTCCAAAAGTATGCTGTCAATTCCATCCTGGCCTAAAATCTTTGCAAGAACTGCAAGGTCGACTCTGCCCCTTTCATCCGGCACTGACAGAACTTTTACACCTTTTTGCCTGAGAGCGCAGGCTTTTTCATTTTTTTCAAGGCTGCTGTCCTTTATGGCGCAGGCAACAATTAAAGGTATTTCGCCTGCCGTTTTTACCAGGCTGCAGTCCAATGGTATACTGAGATTTGAATCGCAGACAATTCTTACAGGCTGACGCAGTTTTTTTTCACAAACGGCATTTTCATCAATTCCAGCAAGTTCAAAATCAGCTGCTTCTAGCCTGCAAGTCAAAAGAGGATTGTCCGAAAGAACAGTTTTTATTCCAGTCATTACAGCCATGTTCCAGAAACGTTCAAAGTGTACACGTTTTCTGGACTGTTCGCAGCTTATCCATTTGCTGTCGCCTGTACAACAGGCAGTAAGTCCGTCGGCTGTAACAGCATATTTCATTGTAATATAAGGAGTTTTTGTGGTTATATAATGAAAAAAAACAGAATTTATCCTGTCACACGCTTCCTTACAGCAGCCTGTAAACACTTCAATTCCTGCCTTACGCAGAATTTCAAAGCCTTTTCCACTTACAAGAGGATTAGGGTCATTTGAACCACAAAAAACGCGCCGAATTCCAGCTTCTATAATAGCCTGAGTACACGGTGGCTGGCGCCCTGTATGGCAGCAAGGCTCAAGCGTTACAAACAAATCTGCGCCTTTGCAGGAATTTCCACGCCGTTCAGCATCTGCCAGCGCTTCCCGCTCAGCATGCATTTTTCCATAGCTAGTGTGATATCCTTCGCCGAGAATTTTTCCATCTTTTACAATAATAGCGCCTACCAGAGGGTTAGGATTTACAAAACCCCTGCCCTTCTCTGCAAGTTCAATGGCACGCAAAATATAGTTTGATATAGAACTATCTTTCATACATATAGTTTTATATCAAACTATATCATTTGTCAACTTTTTAAATAAATTTAAGACAATCCGGCAAAAGCAGCATTATGCTCCAGACAAAAAAAACCGGCGCATCCGCAAACAGACACTCCGGTTTTTCACAAATTCTGCAAAAAAAATCGGGCTGTCCTAAAAGTAAAATTCATATTGTCATTCCGAAATAAATTCATCATGACAGAACTTATAAGACAGCCCCACTCTATTTTCTAAAATTCACTTTTCTGTAAACAAGTATTTTTACAGGCCTGCTGGAACTGTAATTCCAATTTTTGCTGCAGTTTCCTGATTGATTTCCAAATCGCATTTTTCAAGATACTGGATAGGCATTTCTGCAGGCTTTTTGCCGTTTGCAATAATTTCAACAGCCATTTTTGCAGTCTGCTTACCAAGTTCATAGTAGTTGATTCCGTAAGTTGCAAAACCACCACTCTGAACCATTCCGCTTTCGCCGCAGATTGTAGGAATTTTTGCCTGATTTGCAACCATTGCTACAGTTGCCATACCGGCAGCAATCATGTTGTCTGTAGGAGCATAAATTGCATCAACTTTACCTACAAGGCTCTGTGTTACCTGCTGAATTTCATTTGAGTTTGAAACAGTTGCATCGATATATTTTAGTCCGATTTTGTCGCAGGCAGCTTTTGCAAGATTAATCTGGAAAATTGAATTCTGTTCGCTGGAACAGTACAACATTCCTACAGTCTTTGCTTCTGGAACAAGTTTCTTCAAAAGTTCAATCTGAGCAGCACATGGTGTAAGGTCAGAAGTTCCTGAAACGTTTGTTCCTGGCATGGCATTTGATTTTACAAGCTTGGCAGACTCAGGATCTGTTACAGCAGAAACCAAAATAGGAATTGTTTTTGTGAGGTTTGCAACAGCCATAGCAGCAGGAGTTGCAATAGCAAAAATCAAATCGTCATTGTCATTTATAAGCTTGTTGGCAATTGTTACACAGTTTGCCTGTTCGCCCTGTGCATTCTGATAATCAATCTTAATGTTCTGTCCATCAACATAACCTGCTGCTGCAAGTCCATCAACAAAACCTTTATAGCTTGCATCCAGTGCAGGATGTTCAACAAGCTGAATTACACCGATTCTTACAGCTTTTGAGCCTGAATCTTTTTTTGCTCCGGCAAATGCAGAAAAAGCCAGTGTCAATGCCAAAACGGCTGCTACAATTTTTTTCATCATAGTCCTCCAAAATTAACTATTTTTGATTACAGAAACCTCAAAAGTTTTTGAGGCTTTAAAAATACGGATTTTTCAGGCAATGATACGCCATCATAAAACTCGCAGAAACTTATAAAAAAACATAAAACGAATTTTCACAAGCTTCTTTTACAATAAGGACAAAAAAAATGTTGGTCAATATTAAAACAATATAAAACCAACATAAAATACAAAAATATTTTTTTTCTAGAACGCAGACGGAACAAAATTTATACCATCTGTTTCTTCAAAGCCGAACATAAGGTTCATATTCTGCACTGCCTGGCCAGATGCACCTTTTATCATATTGTCCAAAGTTGAAACCAGTTCCAGCATCTTACCGTCATTTACTACATAAGCCTGAATATCACAGAAATTAGTGAAACGAACATTTTTGCTCTGGGGAGAAACTCCGTATGGCAATACCCGCACAAAAGGTTCCTTTGCAAAGAAGTCCCTGTACATATTGTTTACCACTTCAGAAGATGAAATGCCGGCTGTTTTTGCCTGCTGAGCAATACGTTCTGCAGCATCATGAGTAAGCGGTGCATAAATCGTAGTAAGGATTCCCCGACTCATCGGAACAAGGTGTGGCGTAAAAACAATGTCAACATCTTTGTTTGCTGCAATGGAACAATTTCGTTTAATTTCAGGCTGATGGCGGTGTGCCCCGACTTTATATGCGCTCAAAGATTCTCCGCAGGAACAGAAACTGTTAGACTCAGTAGGAGTTCTACCGGCACCTGTAACACCACTTTGGCTGTCAACAATTATTGGAGAATTTTCAAGAATACCGTTTTTCAATGCTGGAAGAAGAGCAAGTGTTGCAGAGGTTACATAACAGCCAGGATTTCCAATTACGCGGGCTTTTTTAATTTCATCCCGATTCATTTCCGGCAGTCCGTAAACACTTTCCCTGTGAACCTCTGGAAACTGCCATTCTTTTTTATACCATTTCTTAAAAGTTTCTTCGTCCATGCCGAATCGGAAATCAGCACTTAAATCAATCAGTTTTTTGCCATTTTTCACGCAGAAATCGGCATACTGCTCGGCAATTCCATGTGGCAGAGCTGTAAAAATAACATCTGACACTTTTACAACTTCATCCGCAGTAAGCAACTTTCCGTCCATTTTTCCGCGGAACTGACCATACAAACTTTGATAAACATCTGCCAGATTCTGCCCTTCAAAACTGACTGAACTTACATAGATTTTTTCTACTTCAGGATGTGATAGAAGAATTCTTACAAGCTCAACACCTGCATAACCTGTCGCACCAATAATACCAGCTTTTATCATCTCGTCTTTCCTCTCCGTTTCCAAGGTTTGTATTAAACCTTAAATTGAATACCTTGAAAACAAGGCTTTGTAATGTTACACTACCGCCATGAAACTTTCAATATTTTCAAAAAGAATGATTTTATCAATTTCTGCAGCTGCAGGAATTTTTATGGCAGTTTCCTGTAAATCAGCTCCTGTTGTAATTGATGAAACTATGACAACTCAGGAACTTATACAAAAAGGTCAGGATGCTTATCAGGAAGGAAAATACAAAATGGCACTTACCTATTATCAGGCCGTAATCGACAAACCCGAAATCACTCCTGCAAATTACATAGAGGCTCGTTACGAAATAGGACATCTTTACATGAAGAAAAAGAACTACAAGGCAGCACGTCCTATTTTTGAAGAAATTCAGGAACTTTTCCGAAATACAATGCCTGGAATACTGCCAGCAGCCTACAACAAACTTGCAGAAATAGAGCTTGCAAAAATTCCTGATACCAGACAGGCAATTCAGGCTGCAAAAAAGCTTGAAGAAGAAAAGAAACAGCAGGAACAGGTTGAAGCTGCTGACGAATACTAGGACTTTTCCATGCCTGATTTATTTGACAGCGTAAAAAAAAACAAGGAACCGCTGGCAGCCCGCATGAGACCCCGCAATCTTGACGAATACATAGGTCAGGATCATATTGTCGGAAAAGGCAGACTTTTGCGGCGGGCCATAGCAGCAGATCAGCTTTCTTCTGTTATTTTCTATGGGCCGCCAGGTTCCGGCAAAACAACGCTTGCAAGAGTAATTGCAAATCACACAAAGAGCAATTTCATTACGCTGAATGCAGTTCTTACAGGCGTGCAGGACATACGCACATCAATAAAACAGGCAGAAGACTACTTTAAACTATACAACCGCAGGACAATTCTGTTCGTAGATGAAGTCCACCGTTGGAATAAAAGCCAGCAGGATGCGCTGCTGCCATGGGTTGAAAATGGAACAATCATTCTGGTAGGCGCCACAACCGAAAATCCTTTTTTTGAAGTAAACAAAGCCCTGGTAAGCCGCAGCAGGGTTTTTCAACTGAAAGCACTCACTGCCCAGGATCTTGAAAAAGCCGCCCAAATGGCATTAGCAGATACGGAGCGAGGCTACGGACACTGGAAAGTTCAATTTGAAAGCGGCGCCCTGGAACACTTGATAGAAACTGCAAACGGTGATGCCAGAAGCCTGTTGAACGCACTGGAACTGGCAGTCGAAACAACTCCAGAAAAATGGGAACCAGAAGCTCAACCGCCTGTTCCTGAATGGGGTTCAACAATTTTTGTTACAAAAGAAGCCGCCGAAGAATCAATTCAAAAAAAAGTTGTTCTTTACGACAGAGATGGAGACTATCATTACGACATAATCAGTGCATTCATCAAAAGCCTTAGAGGCCGGGATCCAGATGGAGCTATGTACTGGCTTGCAAGAATGGTCAGAGCTGGCGAAGACCCGCACTTTATTTTCAGAAGAATGCTCATTTCTGCCTGTGAAGATACAGGACTTGCAGACCCTTATGCACTTTCAGTTGTTGAAAGCTGTGCAGACGCATTTGACAGGGTTGGACTGCCAGAAGGACGATATCATCTGGCTCATGCAGCCCTTTATCTTGCCACAACTCCAAAATCAAACAGTTCCATGGCATTTTTTGATGCACTTGCAGCAGTTGAAAAAGAAGATGCAGACGTGCCGAATCATCTCAGGGATTCTAACAGAGATGCAGAAGGTTTCGGTCATGGAGCTGGCTATCTGTACCCTCATGCATACAAAGACCATTGGGTTGCACAGCAGTATCTTCCAGATGCTCTTGCCGGCCGTGTATTTTATACGCCAAGCAGTCAGGGCTGGGAAAAAAACATACGCGATGACGTTCTTTCCAGACGAGAACTTCAGATTGCAGCAATTTTAAATGAAAATGCAGAACACACAGAACACAGAAACTCTGAAACAGACTCTGCTGTTACAGGCTCCAGAAATTCAGTCATAAGCAAAAAAAATGAGTTCTCTTCAACTGAAGAAAAATCAGAATTCGGTGTAAATCCGCTGAATGAATGGTGGGTACAGGAACATTTCAAGACAAAAGGTGAAAAAAAGGGCGAAAACCTGACTTTCACGCCAAAAAATCCAGGCAAAGAAAGTGCTCTTGAGCGGGCTGACAAGATATGGAAAGCAAGGCTTGATTCAAACCGATGCGAAGTCCTCCTGAAAATACGCAATACAATGACTGCAATGGCAAACCTTACACGACATGAACGATGCCTTGTCTGGGATGCAGATGACGGACTTCTTCTGTGGGAACTTGCAAGAAAGACACCAGAAGGCATAACCTGCGGTGTCTGCCGAAGCCCAAAAGGCAGGCAAATACTTGAACAATACTCGCGCACGCTGGAAACGCTTGATAAACCCATTTTGGAATTCAGGCCAGAATCATCTTCCAGAGACTTCCTGGAAGAAACAGCTTTCAGGGAAGTTTTTGTAAAATTTCAGACCAGTGGAATAATATTTGACAGGATTTTTTTCAGAGACCCTTTCATCAGCCGGCAAAGTATACAGACACTTGCAAAGGCCTTAAAAACACTGGTTTCTGGAACAACTGCAGAAAATAGCGAAAATCAGGAAACTCCGCTTGCATCAGGCTGGAAAATAGTCATCTGTCAGAGAATCCTATGCCATACGCAACATGTGTTAAAACTGGTAGCAGAACAGATTCTTGGGCAAAATTCCGATTTTACAAGAACAGATGAATTCCACAACATGGAACAGGCTGAAAAAGAATTTTTCAGCAATCAGGAAAATCCTCTTTTCAACTGGGATGCAGAATTTATTACAAAAACTTTTGAAGAGCAGGGGTTCAAGGTAACCAGCGCCTGCCAGCCCATCATAGAAAAGAGACGGATTTCAGACAAAGAAATTTTTGCATGGTTCGATTCCGAAAATTCTTCCTACAGTGCATGGATTGCAGAACGTGCAGGCCAAATTCCCTGGCAAAAAGTCAAAAATCTTCTGTCTGCGGCTGCAAAAAACACCATATTCAACTGGGAAACAGAAACCGCTTTTTTTACAATCCAGCAGGATTAAAATCAGAAAGATTAAGGAAATCGTCTGAAAAATCAAAAGCTGCAAAATCCTGCATTGAAAAAATATTCAAGTCGGTTGAAATTTCGTTTACAGAATAAAGTGCATGCAAATTTATCAAATCAACATATCCGGTAGGTTTTAAATAAGTTTTTTTTGCCTTTGCCTCAATTTCAGGGAAACATATTTCCCCAAGTTTTACAATTTCCTCATCAGAAATGTCTTCCGGCATAAACATAAACAGATTTTTTTCCATATCAGTGTACATGCTCAACTTCATCGGCTTTATGATAACGGTCTTTTGTAAATTGTCAATACGCAGACTATGGCTTGTACATGACAGGCTGCAACAAAGAGATTAAAAAATCTGATGCAAATCCTGAAAATCACGGAGTCATTATACTGCGGACAATCAAAACAGAACGTACATGATGCAGCACAAGAAGGACATCATGCGGCTTGGGCAAAAATCCGTCTGCACCAGATTTTATGGCACGAATTTCCGTATCCCGTGAATTTTCAGAAGTTATCAAAACCGGAATATTTTTCAGTCTGTCATTTTTCTTCATTCGTTTAAAAACCTGAAATCCATCCAGTTCCGGCAACATCAAATCCAAAACAACCAGATCTACGTCAGGCAAATTTTCAAGTTTTTCAAGAGCCTGTTTGCCATCAGCTGCAACGACAACATCAACATAAGGAACAAGAATTTTACAAAGTTTTTCACGAATCTGAATCATGTCCTCAACTATTAAAACTTTGCAGCGTTTCTGACTGAAAAACTTTTCATATTTCAGTTTTTCCTTTTCATCAAGGGAAAGTTCTTCAGAATTTTCATAAGCCTTTGTATTTTTAGCAACATATTCCTCAAATTCAGGTACAGGAATAGGCTTAGAAAAATAAAATCCCTGAACATATCGGCAGCCCATATTTTTAAGACGGTCAACCTGTTCTTTTTTTTCAACTCCTTCCGCAATTGCTTCAAGTTCCAGCCACGTTGCAAGGCTAATAATAGAAGAAAGTATAGATTTCTTTGACGACATATCCTCCGTCTGCTGAAATTTCATGTCAAGTTTCAGATAGTCAATCGGCAGAATGCTTAACATGTTAAGAGAGGAATTTCCGATTCCAAAGTCATCCATTTCTATTTTTATACCAAACTCCCGCAACTGATTGCAAACATCTATTAATTTTTCTGCATTTTCAGTGTAGGCCTCTTCCAGAATTTCAAAATGAATCATCTCTGGAGGCAGTTCATAAGTGCGAACCATTGCCTTTATGCGCTCAACTAAATCAGGAACATTTATATCCATGCGAGACATATTCACGGATATGGGGAACAGCTTTCTGCCTTCTTTCTTCCATCTGTGCAAAAGGCGACAGGTTTCTTCCCACATATAAAAATCAAGCTGAGTTATAAAACCTTTTTCTTCAAACAGAGGAATGAATTCGCCTGGAGGAATCAATCTGTTTCTGTCATCAATCCAGCGGACAAGAGCTTCGGCGCCTCCTATACAGTTGCTGATAATATCCCATTTTGGCTGAAGAAAAAGCTTAAACTGTTTCTGGCTGAGCGCACGTTCAAAGTTATTCAAAAATTCCTGCTTTTTTTCCCAGTCCATGTAAAAGGCAATATTTTTGGTCTTATTGTTTTTTATCTGTTCAATTGCAAGCAAGGCTCTGGAACAAATTCTTTCAAAAGGCAGGGAAGAATCAATTTCATGATAAATACCGAATTTTACCCGGACACTTTTTACAGGAGACTCTTTAAAAAGGCGTGCAAAAAAACTGTCAAAAAAGTTTTCCGTAAGTTTTTCTGTTTCCCTGCGGCAAACTGCAAAAACATCGCTGTCAATTCGTCCGCAAAGGACAAACTCATCATCTCCAATATTTTTCATCAGCTCTGCAACAAAGCACAAAAGTCTGTCAGTGGCCTCAGAACCATACATTTCTTTCAGAACTTTAAAACCTGAAATATCACAGCAAATTACATCATATTTATTTTCAGGATGTTCCTGAATTTCCGTAGAAGCATGTTGAAAGAAAGCTTCCTTAGAGAGAACCCCTGTAAGCCTGTCATATTCAAGCAAAGACAAAAGCCTTGAAGTTTCGCAGAGCCTGATGATGCTTTCTATACGATGCATGACAATTTCAGGATTATAAGGCTTTGTAACAAAATCAACAGCTCCTTCGCCAAGACAGGTAATTTCATCTTTTACGGTATTACTCGCAGTAGTTACAATTACAGGAATTGCAATAAGGCTGGAATTCTTCTTCATCTGATGCAGGAATTCATGTCCATCCATGACAGGCATGTTTATATCCAGCAAAATCAAGGCAATGTCCCTATTTTTTTCCAAAATTTTCAGAGCTTCAAGACCATTTTCCGCCTCAAAACTTACATAGGTATTTTCAAGGATTCCTGCCAGAATAGCACGATTAATTTCATTGTCATCAACAATCAGAATTTTTTTTCTAGAAAAGTTTTTTCCAGGTTCAACATCTGGTTCTGAATGATTTTCACGCATACCATTCACAGCTTCTGATTCAATTACCATTGCAAATCCTTTTTAAAATCAAACAGGCAGTCAGAAATTCTCTGACCTAAACTTTTTACTTTAGAAATTCTCTGCAAAATGCAGCAAATCCCGCTTCACTTTTTTTCCCTCTCCCCTCATGCTAAAATTATATTTCAATTTTTTTTTATTTCAAATTTTTCTCATTTCATACGAACAAATATCAGTTTTTCTTTTTTTTATATTCAGGGCGGCTTTTTGCCCTGCTTCACTTTGTTCCGCACTGCAAAAACCAGGCTTTCCAGCATTCCGCTTCCGCTCCAGCCTCCTCGCTGCGCGACCTTCGCAGCACAGCTGCTCGGAGACTCGCTCAAAACATTCTTCGAATGTTTTGCCGGCTTTCAGCCGTCGCTCCCTAGGAGGCCGGCTCCGCCGTGCTTCCCATACAAGAATGTCAAGGCACGCTTTCGCTTAAAGCCTTGACATTCTTGTTTTTGCTGTTTTTATAACATGCAAATCCTTGCCGCGACCGTAGGGAGCGGAAAGGTCGTGTGCGTGAGCACACACGTTAAATAGAACAGGCACCGTGTGACTGTTCCCTAATCCTTGCCGCACCAGGCATCAGCCTAGAATTTTTCAGGAAGTTTTTTTCCCTGCTTTTTCCACGAAGATGGAATCGCCTGAAATTCTGGTTCCATTTAATCTGCCCAAAGACTGTCTCACACTCAATAGAGCGTTCTTTCATAAGCTTTTTGTATTCGTCTGTAGACAGGAGTTTCTTTACTTTTGCTTTCTGTTTTAGCCAATGTTCGTTTTTGTAACAGTTTTTTATAAGGAACAGGATTTCCGCAAGGACAGGTATATTCTTTCTGCTCTGCGTCATAATTCCAGTTTTCAAAATTGAAAATCTTCTTCTTGAAACTTCTCTTTATTTCTTTTTCATAAGTTGAATATTTTATTGTACCTGTAATTTCTTTTTCTTCAAGATAGTCATAATTTTCCTCACTTCCGTAACCTGCATCTGCTATTACAGTTTTGAATTTGCATTCCAGTCTTTTCATCACATTTTCCAAATGAGGTTTTAATGTTCTTGTGTCTGTCGGATTTGGAAATACGTCATAGCCTGTTACAAAATTATTTTCTGTCCCAACCTGAATGTTGTAGCCGGACTTGAGCTGACCGTTTAACATTGCATCTTCTTTCATTCGCATGAAAGTTGCATCTTCATCTGTCTTTGAATAGCTGTTCCTGTCATGTAGCAGTAAACCAAAATATTTAAAAGCATTACAGGATTGTAACGGCTCGCTCCACCGCCTTTAGTGTACTTTGCAAATACTTCTTCTATCCGAAGTTCATCTACAGTTTTACTTACAATTCTTACAAAATGATTTTCCGGTACAAGTTCATCCAGGCTCGGTGGCAGGAGCCACTGTTCATTCTGGTTGTACGGCTTGAATGTGATTTTATCACTTACTCCTCTGGTCATATTTAAATTTTAGCACAGAAGAATTCTTTTGTCTTTAAAAATACGTCCGGTCAAGGCACGCTTTGCTCAAGGCCTTGACTCGGCCGTTTTTAGGGTTTGTATTAAACCCTAAATAATCAGGGCTGTCCATTTCTTTTTGGACAGCCCCGTCTCCACTTGTTGCAAAAAAGCCGCCAAGTTTTCGAGGACAATGGCGGCTTTTATTTTCTACTCATTCTTATTTTTTAAGTATGAAAGAACTGCCATAACAGTGCTGATTACTGTAGCAACGCAAGTTACAACAGCAATGACTAATTCACATGTCATAAGCAAGCCTCCCGTTCAAATATTTCCGGATATTGCCGGATTCTAAGTCTGGGAGATGCCGCCTAAACTAAGGTCTTTCCAATAATTTTATTATAAACCAAACAAAACTTTTTGTATGATATTAAAATGTATTGCTTTTTTAGAAACAGATTTCCAACCCGGCGCGCACCAGTTATCAGGATTTATTCAGTGTTTCCATGGAACCATACACCGGTGGCATTTTACTTCCGATTAAAAATCCGTTCTTCTGTCCTGCCGAGTATTTTGCGTTACGGTTCTTACCGTTTCAATCGGTCTTGCCCAGGCATTTTGCTAAAAAAATCTTCCCAAGATTGCCTGCACTTTTGACAGGCGGAAGGCAGCAGGCCAATTTACGGAAACAGCCGTACGAATCCGGGCATTACACCGGTATCCGTGCGGCTGGACTAAATAATCAGGATTATGGACTACGCTACCGTTACATGGGAATCAATGTTTGCAGTAAAGTAGGTATTTCCCGGTTTTGTTACAATGCTTATGCTGTAACTTCCGGTGGCGAGACTGGCAGGAACTGTAAAGTCCACGATGTTTGTGCCGCGCCTTGCGTAGTTTTCCATTCGTGAAAAGCCGTTTTCATTTTCCAGAAAAACACCCTGCTGCGCATCTTCCATATTAAACGAAAGGTTTCTTCCGTGAATACGGAGTATTTTTCCTTCGCTTGCACTTAGCTCGGTGCTTTCGCTTGCATCGCCTTTAAGTACGGTTACGCGGTAGATTTTTGCTTCGCCCGTGATGTCCGGCGGAACCTGCCTGTATTCAAGTTTTTCCTTTACGCCTGCAACGGCAGAGTCGCTTGGGTTGAACAAAAATCCCAAAGTGTGGTTTCCGCTGCCAGGCGTAAAGCTGTCCTGAATGTTCGCGCAGGTTCCTGTGGCATTCGCACGGAGCGTTCCGAACGGAAGCTCCACGCTGTAGCCTTTTGCAAGATACTTTACAACGATTGTTTCCATTACGGAAAGCATGCCGAGATAGTCAGCCTCGGTGAATGAAGAGTTCCAATCGGCCATTTCGCCAGCAAGCTTTTTCTGGCTGAGAGTTTGTGAGCACGAACTTCTAAAACAGAAGCCGTCTTTTGATTCATCCGTAACAAGTACGTTCTTTATTGTTTTGATATTCAGCATAGTTTATGCTCTCCTGTGTAAGCCCGCCGTCGAAGCGGGCAGAATAAAACAGGCAAAGCGTTAAAAAAACTTGCAGTGCAGCAATTTTTTAGCTTTACCCTTTCGAGTGTCACCACTACGGGTGATTTTCAGCCCGTTTTTCCAGGCTGTGACGGAATAATCGCCGCTTACGATTTTCTTTGACAAGGAGAGCCGTAATGTGATATAATCTTTTCATTCGATTTTAAGAGATTTACACATGTAGCTCTCGACCGGAAAGCCTTGTTCAGCAAGTGTTGGAGCACTTTCTGAAAGGGCTTTTTTTACGCACATACTCTTTTCATACCGCCTCCTTTTGTTTTATTGCATTCCTTATACTCTGTACAAGGAATGGCTTTCCTGCAGCTTTTACGACAGTCCTTCCCATATGGAACAGCTGTTCAAGGAGCAGGAACATAGTCATGGCAAGGGAAAAGCATGCTGCTTCTACCTCGCCGTTTATGCTCTGCTGAGTGTGGTGCAGTTTAATATGAGCGTACTCATGGAAAACAATCTGCATGCACTCAATGGAGTTTCGGTTTTCGTTGTAGGCAATCATGCGGCACTGTTCCCCGGTAACAGGATGCGGAAAAATGGCGCAGATGCCTTCTTCCCAGCGGCTCAATGAAATTTCTCTGAATTTTTCAAGATTCTCAGGAGAAAAAGCAGAAAACTTTTTAAGCTTAATTCCCTGCTCACGAATCATCTTTTTGTAGTCAAAGTCGTCATTGTAGTAATCAACATCGCTGAGCGTTTCAATGGCCAGAAGAATAATGTCGTTTACCCTCCACGGCGGAAGCACGTACGGTGTTCCGTCTGCCATTGATGCCTTCAGCGCGTTATCCGGCAATCCTCTGCCAGTAAAATGTTTCATGTTTTCAGTTTCTTCCATTGAACCTCCATGCTTTTATTCATCCTCTGGGCGGCTGTATTCGTCCATGAGAATTTTCATCAAGCTGATTTTCTGATTTTTGCTTAAGTCATCCTTGCTGCTTGCAAGCAGAATCTTAAGCTGGTCGTAACCATAGTGGGCATCGTTGCCCAAAAGATAGTCACTTGTCGTGTGAAGTGTGTTTGCAATGTTTGCAAGCACATCCGTTCTGGGCATCCGGCCGCTGGTCATGTAGCGGCTGAATGCAGCTTCCGTAATGCCGCAGATTTCGCAGAGCTGTTTCTGAGAATAGCGGTTTTCTTTCATTAAATCCTTAACCCTCCTTGCAAAAATATTTTCCCTTTCTTCTGCCATAGTAAGCCTTCCTTTTTTTTAGGCTGAAATTAGAACCATTCTAAGACGGTCATTTTTTTCAGGACTGGAGCAGTTTTAAGTCCTGTATCTATAATATAACCTCAAATTGATTTAAAGTCAATAAAAATTAACCAAAAGTATAATAAAATCTGATAAATTTTATCATATAAAGAGGCGCGCTGAAAAAGGCCTTTGTACGCTCAGTAAAATGTTTTTGGGCGTGCAGGATTTTACGGATGGACGTAGAAGAAAATCTTTTTGGACGTGCAGTATTTTGCTGAATCTACGGGAATAATAGGGAGAGTTCTGTTTCGTTATAGAAGACTTTTTTGTTGAATGTACGGCTTGCCAGAAAGGGAGAAGGTGGGCGCTGCTTTTTTTTGATTGAATTAAACATAGTATTAATGGGATGTTACATTAAAATAAAAATAAAATCTTATCACGGATTACAGAGTTTAAAAAATATTTTATTTATCTTGGACAGTAGTGATGTACAGACATAAATATAATGAATAGCGTAGATTTAATCGATATTTCAAACTGTACATAAAAAATTAAAATAATGTAAAAGAGAGCAGTGCTACCGTGGACAGATGTATTTTTGATGTTGAACAAATCGACCTCAAAAGTTACCGCAAAAACTACGAATGACAGAAATCTATATCTGTGCTATAATTAAAATATATCAGAATTACGGAGGTACGAATTATGCCAAGACCAGTCGCAGAGATTTATGACACATTGACTCTTACTGCACAACAGGAAGTATATGATTTTATGATGTACCTTTTACAAAAACAGCAGAATGTTACAGAGCCGTTGCAAACGGAATCACGAAAACAGAGAAGAATGGCTGCCCTTTCGGAATTTGCAGGAAGCATGAAAGATACATGGAATGGTGTTGATGCTATGGAATACCAGAGCAAATTGCGAGAGGAGAGAACCATTGGCTAAGAGAGTTTTTATTGATACAAATCCTCTGATTTACCTTTTAGGTAAGCAAGAACCATATTACACTAAAGTTCTGAAGTTTATGTCAGACTGTATTGATGAAGATGCAGAGTTTTATACATCAACGATAACGGATGCAGAGTTTCTTGTAAAACCTTACGAAGATAAAGATTTGAATCAGATTCACAAGTATAAGAATTATCTTTCATCTTTAGAATTTCTAAAATGCTTTATAAGTGAGCAGGTTGCAGAAAAAGCCGCACAGCTTAGAGTAGATTATCCTTCCGTTAAACTTGGGGATGCTCTGCAAATGGCAGCAAGTATCGGTTGTAATTGCGACATTTTTCTTACTAATGACAAACAGTTAAAGCAGGTAAATGAAGCAAATGTCTTGTATTTAGGAGACTTATAAGAATATGGAACGCTAAGGTTAAAAAAAAACGGCCTTAGCGTTCCATATATAATGTATTATACCCTAAATGCGCCCCTTCCCTTACCGTCCACATCCCGCAGAATAAAGATGTCTCATACAGCCTCTATGCCGCAGGGCAAAAAGCGGAGAAGTCGTATCTGACGAAGAACGAGAGCGAATATATCGTTAAGTTTTCCGGCGGTACGGCGGTAGTGTTGTTTTATACATTATTTTTCTGGCTGATGCAGGACAAAATATATCTTGCCGAACCTGAAAACTTTAGTGCACAATGCCGCTTGCAGTCTCTGAATTGTTCACGGACTAAACATTGATTTATGAGTTTTTACTTTTGAAAAATCAGTTCAGCCTGGTTCATAGATAAGTGCAGCCCTTCCTCTTTTCAGTCATCAGGCGGAATTCTTCGGTGCGTATGGAGATTTTGTTTTTTTTGTGCGGGCAAAGGTTTGTGCACCGTCATTTTCGAACTTGTTTCGGAATCTACTGGAAAAAACAGGTCTGCCGGAAAGGGTGAAATTGGGTATAGCTTTTTTGTGATTGAAAAAAGTGACTGTAAATAAAAACTGCGGTATTTTTAAATAAAATATGAATGATATTCAAAAAGAAGATTTGTATCAGATTCAAGTCAGGGTTTTTCGATTGGCTCAGTTAAAATGGAATAACCCAGCCGTAAAATGCAGCGAACTTTTTAAAAAATATGTAACTATTCAGCACTAAAAAATATAAAAAAAATGCCATTACCCACTGTTTAAAGAAATTCAAATGTGATAGAATTCCTCTTGGTGGGAAAATGACAGACACAGAGCTTGTTCAAATTTTGCAGAAATCAAATTGCAGTACAAAATAAGCAAATAGAATTTCTCGAAAATACGGTCGTCGACCTAAATAAGAACATCGAAGTTTTGCTTGCAGAGATAAAAGGCCTGAACGAAAAGTTGAACAAAAACTCGAGCAACTCCTCAAAACCGCCATCAAGCGATGGTACAAAAAAGCCAAGAACCCAAAGCTTGCGCAAGAAGTCAGAAAAGAAACCGGGCGGACAAAAGGGGCACAAGGGAACAAATTTAGAAATTCCTGACCATGTAGACAATGCCATAGAGTATTATCCCGAAGAATGTAAGCTGTGCCCGAACTTTGAGAAGCTGTAAAGGCACAATCTGCCATAAGCAGGACAGCCGCTATGTAATCGACTTAAAAATCGAAAAGGAAATCTCATCGCATACCATCTATCAGGCAGAAAAATGCCCTCTTCATGCGGGAATCCTTAGAAGGAAAATTTCCGGCTGGAGTAAATGCGACGGTACAATACGGAACGACCGTGAAGACATTCATCGTGAACGAAAGCATTAAAGGAAAACGGAGTGCTGGAAAAACAGCATGGGGTTGCCGTGCATGACTGCTGGCCGTCATACTGGAAATTTGAGAATGCCGCTCATGTACTTTGCTGCGTTCATCTTCTGCGGGAAATGAACGGAATCATCGAGAACTATCCGGAGCAGAGATGGGGCCGGCGTTCAAGAAAATGCTTGAGGAGTTATACAATCTGAAAGTAAGTTACGACGAGTTCGGGCGGCCGATGGAAAGCTGCTACAGGGATTACTACGGTCATCTTTACGACAACATCATAAAGAAGGCATGGGAAGAAAATCCTCTGTCGGAAAGTGTTGTAAAGAAAAAAGGAAAAACTAAAAAGACCACGCCGCAGAACCTCATCGACAGACTTGAACGATACAAGGAAGGTGTTCTTTTATTTACGACCTCCACGAAAGTTCCGTTCAGCAACAACATCGCCGAGCAGAGCGTCCGCAACACGAAAGTCAAACTAAAAAACGCAGGATGCTTCCGCTCTGAAGACGGTGCGAACTGGTATCTCAGAATCCGCTCATATATTGACTCAGCCCGTAAACACGGTGTAAACGCCTATGAAGCAATTCGCCTCGCTTTTTTAGGTACGCCCAATTTATGCTTGGGGTGCTGAATAGTTACAAAACTTTTATGAATAAGAACAGCGAACAGAGCAACGACCTGGCACGTCTTAAAGGTGCACGGCTTGTTACTACCAGCGAGATTGAACAGGGAAAACAAATGAGCGAGAGCTTGATTAAGACTGTAACCGGCGAGGATGATTTGACTGCGCGATTTCTTTATGGTGAATATTTCAGCTTCAAGCCAACGTTTAAGATTTTTATGGCGACTAATCATAAACCAAAAATCCGTGGTGCTGATAACGGTATCTGGCGACGTATTAAAATGATTCCATTTACTGTGACTATTCCGCCGGAACAAAGAGATAAAAAGCTTACTGAAAAACTAATTGCTGAAAACTCAGGAATTTTGAACTGGCTGATACAGGGATATGCGATGTGGAGAAAAGAAGGTCTTGGAGAGGAGCCGAAAGCTGTTCGCGAGGCTAATAATGAATACCGTATGGATATGGATTTTGTGGGTACTTTTGTGGATGACTGCTTTGACCTGGACCCAAGCGGTGAATGGCGACTTTTGACCAAAGAACTTTATGACACTTATATCAAATGGTGCAATAAGAATAATGAGAGGATTATGAGTCAGAAGTGGCTGGGCTTGCGTATGAGAGAGAAAGGATTTAAGCGGCTTAGTATGAATGGGAATCGATTTTGGCTGGGGTTGATTTTGAAGAATAGCTGGAGGTATGGAGGAAATAGCGTGAAAAATTGAGGAGTCTATGTGGAGATTTGTACTTACCGGTAAAACTATAGTAATTAAAAATTAATCGAGCTGAAAGATTTCTTAATTAAATTATGTATTTCTGTGCATAAAGATTCTTGTACAGCTTCTAAATTATTTTTCTTAATAATTTCCATTGAAAATAAGTCTATTGAGTCACACGATAAGGCACCTGCAAGTTGTTCAATCATCTGTACAGAAGGAAACTGCTTTTCAGCTTCAATTTTTGAAATATAATTTGGTGAAGTCCCGATTTTTTCCGCCAACTCAGCTTGAGATAATTTTAATTCTTTTCGTCTTGCTTTCATATTTACTGCAAGAACTGTCCTAATATTAGTCATATTTCAATTCTAATAGGTTGAATTTTTGATTTTCTTCTATTATATCAATCGATTAAGTATTGAAAAATGAACGATTAGAGCTTATAATTTTAAATTGACTCAAAAATAGAATTATTAGGTTGGATATAAAAGTATGAGGAAATTTGTTTCATCAATGATATATAGTTTAATAATGTCTTTACTTTCTGTGGCTGTAATTTTCCTTTTACAGGCACCATTAATGACATTTGTATATTATGGATTTGTATCAGCCCCTAATAGTGCAGTATTCACAGCAAATATTATTAATAAAATTGTAGATACGGACACTACAACTATAATGATAATGATAATGATAATGATAATGATTCTAACACTTTTCTTTATTGTTTCACTATTTATTTTTATTACAAAAGTAATTCTTATTTTCCTGAAAGATGAAAAGCTCATAAAACCTTATTACATTATATTCTTTGTCTTTACAACGGTTTTGCCTGTAATAGTTATATTTTTAGCAATAATCCTTAAAGCCAGATTGGCTATTCTAACACTTATTATTGAGCTTGTATTTTTTGCATTAAACACAGTCTTGATTATTTTATCAAAAAAAATATTCCCTGAAACAACAGACACTGAATATAGAAAACACCTTTTTACAAATGGAGCTAATCATGAATAAAACTATAAAAAAATTATTTGCTTTTTTTACAATTGCTTTAATAACATTTAATGTTATATTTGCTCAAAATACCAATTCAAATGCAACTGGAAAAGGAAAAATTGTTATTGTAGTACTCGATGTTTCAGGAAGCATAAAGAAACAATTCCCTGATATTACTAAAATTATTGATAGAGCGATTAATAAGAACAGACTTAATGTAGGAGATTATTTTGTTTTAATCCCTTTTGGAGATTCTGCTCTACCAATGTATTCAGGACAGTTGATGCGTGAAGAAGATAAAACTTCAATTTCTAATACATTAAAAGCAATGAAAGCTGATAACGATTTTACAGATATTGGAACCGCAATTAAAACTGCGTTGAATTATATTGTAGATTTGAAAAGCGATGATTACAATCTGTATGAACCATTAGTATTATTTATTACAGATGGCGATATAACAACTCCAACTACAAGTAAATTCCATGGACAAAATGTTGATCAGATTTTCAATGATCCATTAATCGGAAACAAATATTTATATGACGGTTGGTATTATGTAGGAATTGGAAAAAATCTGCATGACCTCCCATTGATTGCAGAAAAATCAGGTCGTGAAGATTATTTGTTGAGAATTGAAGATTTGGATCAGCTTGAATTTATGTTGGATGATTGGATTTCAAAGATTCCAGAATCACAGCCTATCGAGCAAGGCGAAGTATTATTTACTAACTACAAACTCAAATCATATAAATTGAAGCAAGGAAAAAATGTAAAGGTAGTATCTTCTGCAGATGAAATAACTTTTGACATTTTAAATACATATAAGAGAACACCTGTAAATCTTGAATTCAAAGCTGCGAAAGCAACTTTCCAAACAGAAGATAAGAGTACAACTGTACCTATTAAAATCTCACCAGAAACAGGAGTAATACAGGTTCCTGCAATGCAAACAAAACCGACATCTTGTGGTTTTGCTCCTAATTCGGAATTAAAGGGAAAAGGAATTCTAAAGATTCATTTCTTAGTAAATATTAACGGCTTAGATAAACAATATGACGAAGCATTTGATATTAATGGAAAAACTGCTTCTGAACTTTCATTCGAAAAGATTTTCTGGCCATTAATGATTCTTTTGATAATAATCGTATTAATTGTGGCATTCACAATCATAAAAAAATTCATGCCTGTAAAAATTGTAATGGAAGTTATTGGAAATAGAACAGAAAAACAGTGTTCAGTTTCAATGAAAATGAAGAAGCGTGTTGATTTTGGTTCAAAACCTGGATGCCCATTCAAATTAGACCAAGAACTCTTTTCTCCTGTTGTAGGACAGATACAGAGACTCAATGCAAATAAATGGCAAATTATACCAAGAGATGCAAATGCTTTTGACGATGGTAATAGTAAATTTGATTATACTCTTGGCTCGATTTTAAAATTGAAAACAAAAGATGAATCAAGTGTTTCTATTAAATTTAAGAAAGCAAAAAAATAAAGGTATAATATATGATTGATACAAATCGATATTTGATTATTTGGGGAATAATAACAACAACTATTGCAATCCTATCGCTTATAACTTATTTATGGCTTTCCAATGCAGCTAGATTTGAAAACCGTAAAAAAGAAATAGGTTGTGGAATGCTTTTATGTACATTAGCCGTAAGCAGTTTCATGTTTCTCCCATTACTGTTCTCTAGAATAGATTTACATGCATTAGGAACTGAATTATTTGATTCCATTCAATTTGCTGAATTTGAAGCTGAAGATGCTGGAAATAAATTGAAGCTTGCACCTTTCGTTAGACCTTTTGCACATTTTCTTGCTGCAACAGAACTAAAATATATAATGCTAATAATTATTGGTGTACCAGCTCTCGTTTCAGTTTTAATAATTATCTTCACTATTAGAATTATATTTCTAATTCGTGAACCTAAATTAGAACATGAAAATAAATCAAACAGAAAACATTTGTTTGAATATAATCCAGAAATAGTCACAAATCTAAATAAAACTAAGTAGGAGATAAAAAAAATGGCAGAGCTTTACCAACCAACCCTTGTAATTGGATTAGGCGGAACAGGAAAAAATATAATACTTGCACTTAAGAAAATGATTGCAGAAAACTGCGAACATGGAATGGCAGACTTCCCATTCTTAAAAATGCTATCAATTGATACAGACCGTGCTATGCCACATGCACAGAGTGCAATTAAAACAGTAAAAGATGAATCTTTATATTTAAATCCAAATAGAGAAGTATTTCAGTTACAAGCAAATTTTGGAATTGCTCCTGACTTAAACGATTATCCTCAGGTTCATGAGTGGTTCCCAGATTCATTAAAGGCAAATCTTAGACCTGCTGAACTTTCACGAGGTGCAAGTCAGAAAAAGCCTATAGGACGTTTTACATTTGCTTGGAATGCTAGCGAAATCTATGAAGAAATTTATTCTTTTATGCGCGCACCTGTTGATGTAAAAGTTGCCATTGATAAAAACATTGGTTCAAAACTTTCTAAAGAAATAAATGTATTTATTTGTGGTTCTGTATGTGGTGGTACTGGAGCCGGTACATTCTTGGATACTGCTTATTTAGTTCGTTACTGTAATCATATTGCTGGATCTGGTTACCAAGCAAAAATATTTGGTATGTTAGCATTAGCGTCTATGTTTGACGGTATACAAGGTACTGCAAACGTTCGTCAAAATTGTTACGCTTCCCTAGTTGAGCTTGAACATTTTATGAACAAAATTAATAATGGCAATGCGTATCGTTCTTTTATTCCAGCATATAAAGATTTTAAGCCTGACTATTCTTTTTTGCATAATAATCAAAATAATGAATCAAATGTAGAAGGTGTAAAACCATTTGATTATCCATTTTTATTTGATAATTTTGGTAAAGGTGTCGCTCTTAACTCACAAAGCGCTTTCTCAGAAATGGCAGCTAGATTTATTTATCTTCTGACAGGCCATGAACTCGGTACACATTGGACTTCAATGTATAACAATGTAATGGCAAACCTTGAGCGTGATTATAATAATTTAAATAATAAAGACATACATTATAGCGGAATGGGAACATTCTCTATTCTTTACCCAAAAAGAATGATTGTTCAGCTTTGTGCTTATAATTTGTCAAAAGAATATCTCAAGAAGATTCTTGATGATTCATATAACCCACAGGAAATTGAACAACTTACAAAGAACTTCTTAAAAGAAATTAAAATGAATCCTCTTACAACACAGTTGGAAGATTCATTTGACGTATTTGAAGATCAGAATAACTTTAAAGGTTCCTTTAAGGATTATATCGAAAATGCAATTTCTGATTTCGAAGAGCAATCTGAAGATACTGATAAAAAAGATTTGAAGGATGAACTCTTACGATGGAAGAAAGATATTGATGAAAAAGTAATTGAATTTAGAAATAAAAATTCATCAAGAGCTGAGCATTTAAGAGAAAGCTTCCTTGGTCAGTTATCTAAAGAATTAGAATTATTATTAGATTTGCATGAACATAAACTCGGAATTAAAAAGAATTCTGATGGAACTGAATTAGCAGATAGAGGTTCTTTAGTTCGTGCAGCTAATTTTATTGATTGCTTGATTAAGATATTTACAGAATCAAAAGATAAATATCGAAGAATCAGAAATGATGCAGAAAGTACAATGAAAAACCTTAACGGTGATTTTGAAACAGCACTTTCTGATTTTGATGAAGCTACAGACAGTGTCTTTGCAACAAAGAAGAAAATTGCAGAAGCCAAAGAAAATGTATTAAATGTTTGTAGAGATTTATTTAATGCTCAGAAACAGAACTTCATTGCAGATTGGTGTTATCAACTCTTTACTGATATCTTATGGAATGATGTACCAAAATATGATGGTCTCATAAAGGAATTGGAACAGTATAGAAATAAATATCGAAAAGCAATTCTAAATTTCCAGGAAATTGATAAAGATATTAATAAATTCCTTGATGACAATAGACGCTTTGAGCCAAATCCACTTTTTGCAGTAATCTTTGATTATGAAAAAGATGTTGAAGAGGCATATAAGAAATTACTTGAAGAAAAATCAGAAGAATTCATTTTTGGAGAACTCAGCGATTCTGTAACACAGGAAGGTGCATTTGGTAAAGAATATATTGGAGCTGCAAATAAAACAGCTTCTTTAGTTAATATTGATATTCTCAATGCAACTGAACAATTCTTCTTTGAGCCTATAAACAAAGTTAATATTGCTAATAGAATTCTTGAAACTCCAGAAATTAGTGACCGATTAGAGCAAGGTACATATTTTGAAGCAACTCCTATCTACCTTGGAGTTGAAGATACTGTTATGAATCGTGAAGGTCTTTCTTTCAAGGATTCAACATTCTTCGCTATTTCAATACCTGATGAATATGAAGGTAAACCTTGTAAAGACTTAAAAGGTGTTGTCCGCGGAAATGGTGTTAATGCAATTTGTCCTATGGAACAAGATCCGGATAAATATCAGAAAGAACCTTGTCCAATGTTTAATCATTGTCTCAAGCAGAAACTTCTTCATCATGCTCCTAACAATGTTGCTATTACACCGACATCAGAAATCTCTGAAGTAAATATTATGCACTCTATTGCAGGCTATCCTCTATACTCACTTTCTTCAGTAATGAATAACTGTAAGAGTGTTTATGTTGATGCAAAAGCAAAACAGCAAAAAGAAAATGAGGAAAGTGGAAATGAGTTTGAAGAGATTAATATGTTTGGACCTCTTCAGTTTGATGCATTAGATGAAAAATCTAATGATCCTAGAAAGATGCTTAATGACTTTAAAAAGTTATTAATCGTTTCGTATATAGCCAAACGTCTTAATGTTCAACCACTGTCTGTTGATTTTGTTACTGAACGTGACTTAGCTCAAGATAGAAAAGATAAACCTGGATTACATCTTGGAAACTCGATGAATGAAGTTATGGTTCGTTTCCAAAGTTCAAGACTTAAAGATAAGAAAGATATAGAACAATTTACTAAAGAGACAGAATTACTGATTAACGACATTAAAAATGATTCTGCTACAAAAGAGACTTTTGGTAATTGGGCAAAAGATGTATACGAAAGAATTAAAAATGAATTACCATCAGGTTTTGTACAAGATGATTTGGATCTCATGAATGAAGTAGTTTCGGAACTGTGTAATATTACTTTAATTCAGAAAAAATCTTTGTCTAGTCGTTTGGGGTAAATAAATGTTAGGTCAGCGAGAAGTAATACTTGTAGGATTAGGAAAATTTGGTGAATCAGTCTCAAATAATCTTGTACACATGATTGAAGAAAGGCGTGTACAGCTTGGTAAAATTGCAAATTCTGTAATTCTACATACGATTAATTTCGCTGACGATTTAGTATTCCATTCAACAGATTATATGAATGAAATACTAGAAACTGTAAAGGATAGCGCTGCATATAAAAATGGTGAAAAATTCGATTTCATTTTTGCTGGTGACTTTTTTGAAAATGCTACTTCAAAATATGCTATTGATTTTGCCTATCTTCCTTATCTTTTACAACAAACAACAGCTTTTAAATTAGGTGAAGTAATTGGATTCTTTACTTTTGCTGCAGAACTTGGAATAACAGAAAAAATTCCTGATGAGACTCTTGCTTTAATATGCAAACACTTTACACATTTGGATACGATTAATAAAAAAGATACTTATCAAGTTCCTTATAAAACTGTAATGGATAAGACATTCAAAAATGTCGATTCTTCTGCAGGACCATTTAATCGTAATTATGTTCTTGTTACTCCAGGAAAGTCTAATGTTGTTGCTAATGAAACAGGCATCGTTTTTGCTGAACGTATTTTTTATGAACTTTTTTACATTTCTCAAAAATTAAGTGAGCAAAGTCATAATTATATTTCTGCAATAAATGATAGAAAAAACTCAGAAAAAAATCTGTCTTGTTTCTCAATGGTTCAAATACCACGAATCAATGAAGTACAGAAATATTATTTAAAATATTTATTTGAAGAAAAAATTGTTTCATCATTCTTACAGGAACCAATAAAAGGTACAGACGGAGAATATTATCTTTCAAAGTTCTTTGAAATGATAGACATGTCTTACAAAGATGATAGTTTCCCTATTGATAGAGCAGCAAAACTTTTTATAAACCGATATATAGAAAACTTTTCTCATCTGCTTACATATTATGTTAGTGGTGCTTATTCAGACTTTAAGGAATATATTGAAGACTGTAAAAAGAGATTAGAGAAAACAGTTTTTGACAGTTTGCCTCTTTACGATGATTTTGCACATAAAGAAATTGATTATTTATTCATTACATTAAAAGCTGGTTTTGAAAATCTTTTTAAGGTAGATAGAATTAACGGAAACTTTAAGACTTATATACAGTTCATAGAAGCTTTACAGAATAAACTTGAAAAATGGCAAGGTTCTTTAAAATCTATTTCTGAGGGAGTTGAACTTGTTGAACTGGAAGAAGAATTTAAGAGAGCTACAAAAAGAATTGAACATTTGCAAAAAAAGAAAATACTTTCTTTCTTAGTATTTAGAAATATCAGGCAGAAGCTTATTGAAAATGCAATTCTTTCTTTACCAATAGAAGAGTATCTTGAATCTCTTATAAAACAGAAACTGGCCAATTCATTCTATGAATATTGGAAAGCATTGTCTGAGCTTAAAAAATCACCTATTGAAGAGTGTAAAAGTATTCTGGAAAATCTTAATAATCTGCAAAAAAGATTTGAAGGAAAAGAACAATACTTATTAAATAAAATAAAGTTCATAGAAAATATGAATGATTCTTATTATATACTTCCAATGTTTGAAGTTGCAGATGATTATGACAAACTTTTGGAAAGAATTAAGAATAGAAACTTTGGTCCTCATAATTCACAACGTATTAAGGATGCCGTTTCAAATGCATTAAAACTTTATGTTGCTGAAAAAGATATTTATGGAATAACACAAAATCCTACAGAGTTCATCAATTTTATTGAGAATACTTTTATTCAAAATAATAAAAAGATATTTTCAGATATCGAAGAAAAGATTGATGAGTTTTACGATTTTTCAAAACGCGCTGTTGAAGAAACAAAATACAAAACTGAAAATATCAACAGCATTTCATTTGAAACAGCAGGTACTTCACTTTTCCAAAATGAAATAATACTTATACCAAGTAATATGAAGCCTGATTGTTTAAGTGAAGAAATTGATTCTAAATTTGATTCTTCTCTTGAAAAACTTGAAATACCAAAAGATTTTACTATTGGTTCTGTAATGTATTTTAAGGATTATCTTTATATGAGTCAGAAGGATATGAAGAAAAAAGATTTCTTGGAAAACTATAAAAATCTTGAAACCTCTGAACCTAAATATGATAATTCATTAAAAGAAAAAACTGTACCATCTGCTTCAGATGAAAGCACAATAAATGAAAACGTTTCTGAATTATGGAAATACACTCGTTCTGCAATAATGTTTTATATGCAGTCTGAAGAATTAGTAAATCTTTATAATAAAGTATTTAATGATAACAAAGATATTTTATCTGATGAAGAAATTGACCATCTTTCAATGACAATACAATTGAAGGATGCCTTAAAAGAATTATCAGAAGAAAAGCTTTCAGAATTTGCAAAGGATAATGATATACGTCTTTGCGACAACCGAGAAAAACAAGAAAAATTAATTCTAAATGAACTAACAACGCGGTAGAGGAAAAATGGAAAATATTGTTGGAATTGATTTAGGTACAACGAATTGTTCAATAACTGCAATTGATGAAAATGGTAAAACAAGATTAATTAAAAACAAACATGGTGAATATATAACTCCATCTGCAGTGTATTTTGGAAAAGACAAAAGTAATTTGCTAATCGGAAAAGAAGCAAAACAGATGTCTAATACAGATCCAGATAATTTAGTTCTCTTTGTAAAAAGAGAAATGGGAAAAAAGAAAGAAGAAGTACGTGGTGAAAACAAAGGTTTTGCTCCATATCATCCTTATGACTTCTGGAATAAAATTTGGGCACCTGAAGAAATATCAGCTTTAATTTTAAAACAATTAAAAGAAGATGCTGAAAAGGAATTAGGTTCAACTGTTAAGAAAGCTGTAATTACTTGCCCTGCATATTTTGGTGATGCAGAAAAAAATGCGACTAAACAAGCTGGTGAAATTGCCGGCTTTGAAGTGCTTGAAGTTATTCCGGAACCAACAGCTGCATCTCTTTCATATGCTGCATTAACTAAAAAGAATGAAACTGTTCTTGTTTTTGATTTAGGTGGTGGAACCTTTGATGTAACAATCTTAAAAATTTCTGATGGTTCTAATGGTAGAACTGTAAATATGATTGCTACAGATGGTGACCATAAATTAGGTGGAAAAGATTGGGATGACTTTATTATGAGCTATATGGAAGATATGTTTGAAAAAAAATGGCATATCGAATTATATAGTGAACCCAAAAATCTTACATCTGTAATGTATGGTAAATTACGAATTGATGTTGAGAAAGCTAAAGTTGCATTGTTTAAAGAAAATGCTAAATCAACAGCAATTACCTTAGAATATGGTGGAAAACGATTAACTCAGGAAATATCTCGAGCATTATATGCCCAGAAGACATTAAAACTTACAGAGCAATGTAAAGCATATTGTAATATAGTTCTCAATGAAGCTGGAATGTCATGGGATAATATTGATACAGTACTTATGATAGGAAGTATGAGTAACTGTACTACAATACAGAATGCTCTTAAAGAATGGTCTTGTAAAGACATCAACTTTGGACTTATTAATCCTAAAACTTGTGTAAGTGAAGGTGCTGCAATAAAGGCACATATACTTGAAGGTGGAAATACTGTAAAAATAATTGAAAATCAGAATAGCCATGCAGCTGACTTTGAACAAACAGAAGAAAGCAAAAAAGAAATTGCTGAAGAGCAAGACAATGGCAAACGAATAGAACAGAAATTTGATAATCAAGATATTAAAAGTGTCCTTTCCGCTTCAATTGGAATATTAGCAAAGAAAAAAGATGGTTCACCTTTTGTTTATAAATTATTAAAAAAGAATATGGCTTATCCAACAGAAAAGAAGCAAGTATTCCGTGTACCAACTGATAAGGCTGAAAGACAAAGTATAACTGTTTACGAAGGAGAATCTGATAATTCAGAAAATTGTAATTTACTGGGAACAGTTGAACTTAAACTCGATGGTAAACTGAGTTTCGGAGAACCAATTGAAGTAACTCTTATTAAAGATAAAAATGGAATATTGCAAGTTGAAGCAATTCACCAGCAATCAGGTATTCATATTAAATCTGAAATAAAAAGAGAAAATGGACTTTCTGAAAATGATGTAAAAAACTCTACCGATGAAATGGAAGAGCTCTGGCTGGCATAAATATGGATTTTGAAGAAGAAATATTCTTAGCAGATAATAATGATTCCTCTGACATTTTCTTTGCTGATGATTCAACAGAAAAAAATCAAGAAAGGCAAACTTCAATAAATACAAACAAATATGAAGTTGATGATGTTTATTCATTATTAAAAATAGCTGAGAAAGATGAAAAAACTGATTTTAAGGTATATTTTAGAGATAACCCAGAAATATTCAAAATTGCTAATGTTGATTATTTTGAAACATTAACACCAGAACAATATGCCCAGTTTGAAACTAAATGTGAACAACTGATTGTGCAGGCAAAAGCTATATGGAATTCTCCAAAATTAAATTATAAAATAGCTGAACTCGATGATGCGCTTGGAACTTTAAAAGCTATTTTTCGAACAGATGTAGCTACTAATTCTTTTATTAAACAACTTCGCCATCAATTATCTTTACAACTCAATGGAAGCTTCCAAGAAAAGGCCAAAGATAAGATTCTTGAAGTTTCAGAAATACAAGAACTTATAGATATAGCATATGCAATTCATCTTATAAAAAGAGAAACAGATAGAAAACAAATAATTGAATGGATTAAAAAGGAATGTGAAAAAAACAATTGTGTAATCGAATCATTCCAACAAAGTTTCATTCGGCATACAAAAGATAAATCAAAACTTAAACGTTTAGATACTGAGTTATGCAAAAATAAATTATTTAATGAATATAAAAATCTTTATAATTTATCTTTACAACTAAATAAGACTGATGACAAAAAAACTGACTCAGAATTATATGAAGAAATGTATCAGTCCTTAATTCATGAAAATGTATTATTAAATAATATTCAAATTTATATTGATGATTTTTACGAAGTTGAAAAAAATGAAGGAAAATATAATTTTGCATTAGCATTAAATGATGAATATTATTATTACTTAAAAGGAACAGCAATACACACTTATCAATTTACAGAAAACCAATGGATTGACTTTATTCGTAAACAAGGTCTCAAAAAAACTGATGATGCATCTGTAGCTTTTATTATGGGAACAGAAAAAGCCTCAACACTTGCAGGACTTGCAAAACTCCTTGAAGATAATCCAAACATGGCTCTTAGTAGAATAAGAGCTGGAGATGTTGAAACATATCTTTCACACATTGGACAACTACAGTTATCCAAATTACTTTCTGCAAAAAAAGAAGAATTAAAAAATGATACAGATCTTCTTGTTCAGGCTGTTGTAGCTTTACTACGAGGAATTGAATTACAAGATAAACAGGTTGATGAAGAAAAAGTAAACGAAACTGATAGTCTTATTCCATTGATTGAAAGAAAAGCATCTCATCAAGAAATAGTTGATTATTTATTACGACGTAAACAATTTGAGAGATTGAATAAAAAGATTCTTTCAAATGATACAAATGAACATAAGGAATTAGAGAACTACCTTTTAGAGACTGGATTTTCTTTTCAAAAAATTTGCTTAAATTATCTTAATGAGTTTACAGAAGAAAATAATGCATCTGTTTATAAAAATATGTATGAAACTTATGCAAAATATATTTTGGATTCATTACTTAAGCAAAATGATGCTAATACAATAATAAATGTATTAAAACCTATTTTATCTATTGGAAAAAATAAGGGAATAATTTCAGATATATTTATGAATGAATTAAGAGACTGTGAGCAGAAATTAATTGAAAAATTAAATGATGATAAATTAACTTTTCTTGAAAATCAAAAAATAAAACGTAAAAAATCAATTTTTGGTTTTAAGAATAAATAAGAGGATGTTATATGAACGAAGAAGAAAATATCAAAGATCAGGAAAATATCAATGAAGAGCCATGGGAAGATGAAGAATCATACCAAGCCCAATCTACAGAGAATGATACTAATCAAATAGAAACAGCTTCTGAAGCAACATCAATTGAGACAGAACCTGAAAAAACAAAAACACCAAAGATTTCTCAAACGACTATTGGATTTATAATAAACGGCATTTTATCATTTTTAGCATTAAAATATATTGTGCCATCAAGTACAAGTGATGTTTTTTATAAATTTTATTTTATTCTTTTTATAGCTTTTGAAATTGGTGTATGTTATGTTTTTGCAAACAAAAGTATATATTTATTAAAGACCTTTGCAAAACCTGAAAAAACAAAAACACCAAAGATTTCTCAAACGACTATTGGATTTATAATAACACTGGTAACTGCCGGCATTTTATCATTTTTAGCATTAAAATATATTGTGCCATCAAGTACAAGTGATGTTTTTTATAAATTTTATTTTATTCTTTTTATAATTTTTGAAATTGGTGTAATTCTATGTTATGTTTTTGCAAACAGAAGTATATATTTATTAAAGACCTTTGCAAAAAATGTAAATGAAAATAAAGGTAGATTTTCTAGTCTTAATTCAAAAAACAAAAAAGTAAACGATGTATGTAATGCATATAAGAAATCATTCTTAGTTAGTGATGACGAAGATTATCATAAGACAAGGGCAAACTCTGATTTATATTTTGGACCTGAAACTTGGCTACAGGATACTAATCCTTTACCAATACAAGCTTTCTTAAAGATTATTCCAGGAACCTTTATTGGATTTGGTATACTTGGTACTTTCATTGGATTTGCAGGTGGTATAAGTTCTATTGACCTTTCTAATTCAGAAAGGCTACTTGGTAGTGTAGAACAATTGGTAGGTGGCTTAAGAAATGCATTCAATACTTCAATTGTTGGAATGCTTGCTTCTATGTTTTGTAACTTTTTTTTAATACATCCGCTATTTAATAGATTGGATGCTGAATCAAAAGAATTCTGTGACTATCTTGATAATCAATTTTATGTAACTGAAGTAGATGCAATGGCAATTATTGATGAAAACAATAATAAGATTCCTTTCCCTGTTGTACTTACACAAATTCTAACTAGATTGGAAGGTGTTTCATCAAATATCAATTCAATGGGGCTTAGTATTGGAGATCAAGTAACAAAATCTGTTAAAGAAACATTGGATAAAACTATTGAAAAGATTATTAAAGAAGAAATTCAAAAACTCAAAACAGATTTGAATGCATCTATTAAGTTGCTTGAAGAATGCCAGACAAGTTTACAAAATGCACCTCAGCAGTTAAAAGAAGCTGCAACTGTTATTGAGAATTCAGCTAAGAACTCTTCTGAAATATTTGAAAACTTTAGTGACAGTTTAATTGATATTAAGAATGCAGTTGCTTTATTACCAGATGATTTTAAGAATGTAAATGAATCATTTAGTAGTACAGTAAATAAACTTTCTGATAATCAAAGCACATTGGCAACAGCCATTACAGAAGCTTCTGATGCCTTTGAAAAAACAACAGAAATTAGTCAGTCACTTTCTGATTCTTATGATGAACAGACTAAGAAAATTAATGAATCTATTTCTAGATTCTCCGATATCCTTAATGAATACAAAGAAACAAGTAAAGAAAGCAAAGTACTCCTTGAAGGTTATAAAGGTATGGATATTAATATCGCAAAAATCTTCAATCAGATTAATAAAAATACAGAAGGATATTCTAAAATTATTGGCGACAGCTTAGAAAAATATCTTAAAGGCTTCAAAGATGCAACAAAGGATATATCAAAGCAATTTGCAGATGCAACTTTAGCTTTGAGTGAAGAAGTTAGACGCCTTAATGGTGCAAGTGATTCAACAAAGGCATAGCATATGAGAACAAAGCGTTTTAGATATTTTGAAGGTGATGGCGGATATGACTTATCAATCAGTGATTTGATGTCTGCTCTTTGCTGTATATTTATACTTGTTACAATTTCAATTGTTGTTTCCCTAAAAGAAAAGAATTCTCTTGCTGATAAATATCAGGAATTACAGCAAGACTTGTTCCTAGATTTACGTGATGAAATGGGTGCTGATTTAGAAAAATGGGGTGCAACAATAGATCCTGATACACTTACAATTCGATTCTCCAGTGATGATGGTTTTGATGCTCGAAGTCCAGAATTGAAACCAGGATACAAAAAAGTTTTACAAGAATTTTTCCCTAAATTAGTTTCAATATTGCAACAAGATAAATATAAAAATGAAATTGAAGAAATTCGCATTGAAGGTTTTACAGCTCCTGATAGAACTGACCCACAAGGTGAAGGTAGTGAACATGACTATACTTCTGGTATTGAATTAAGCCAGGAACGAACTATGAACGTTCTTTTATATTGTCTTGAAAATACTAACTATTCACAAGAAACTGATCCTGCGAAAAAAGAACAGAAAAAAGAATGGATAAGAAAGCATATAGTTTCAAATGGTTATTCACTTTCACGTCCATTAGGTAATGATGGAAAACTAATCGAAGAAAATCGAAAACTTACAGATGAAGAAAAAGCAGCTTCAAGACGTGTTGAGTTTAGAATTAAAACAAATTCAGACAAGATTGTACAGCAATTTCAGAAGGCTAAGGATTCAAATTAATGGAAAGTATTTCAGCTCTTGAAAACTTAGAAGAAAATATCTCAAAAAGTAATAGTTATGCGAATGAATATAATGACTTTATGTCAAAAAAGAAAATTGACACTATTGAGAAAACTATTTTAGAGATAAAAGAAACTTTTAAGATTGATTATACAATTCCTCTTAAGATGACAAAAAAAGAAGAGCAAGAACTACGAAAACTTGTTTTAGAATTTGTAAGAGAAAAGAAAGATAATTTCAATTCACATTATATACAATTACTTGCATGGCATATTCATGAATTAGATGTTTTACCAGTGAAAAAACATGGTGTAGTACATAATATGACTATTTTTGAATATTCACCAAGTTCTCTTATTCCAATTACTGCTACAAACAGAATTTTCGGATTATTTTTGCCTAAAAGAATAGAAAGTGAAAAAGTCTCAACTGCTTTAGTTCTCAACTACTTAAATAATTATGAACATGCTTCTGCTCGTTTTATGAATGTTTTAAATTCATATTTAAAAAGAATTCATTTTTCAAAAAATACTGATGTTTATTTTAATTTCTTGAATGTTGTAAATTATATCGAAAAGAAAACACCGGCAACAAATATAAGCTATTTTGAAAGATTGAAAATTATGGGAATTCGCGAAAATACTATTCATACAAAATATTTTATTAATGCATTAAAAGGTTATAAAGGATATGAATATTAAAACATATGTTTATCCATATAAAATTCAGAAAACTGAAAATGCTCTTTATAAATTAATTCCAGACAGTGATAATGAAAATGAATTATTTTTTGAACAATTTTCTTTATTAAATTCTATGTTACAGTTTGGTTATTCTCCATTTACAGAAGGACAATTTAAGATTACAGATAAACAACTAATTGATTTTTTTTATTATTCGAGAGCTTCTGTACTAAAAGATTTTGATATTAATAAATACTATGAATTACTTGGAATATCAGAAATCTATACAAAACAAATCCCAACAATAACAGAAAAGGAAACATTTATTTCTGATTCATATCAAATGAATGTTGCCTGGGAAAATGATACAGATACAGGAAAAATGAAAAGTGCTCCAAAATCATATAAAAGAGATGGTTTAGAAATTTATAATTTTGAAGATGAAAAACTTGGTAGCATTTATCCGGAATATTATGAATTGTATGAAATGATTGATAATGCAAATCATAATTGGAAAGCTTGGACAAAAACTGAGCGATATACATTTCTTGATAATTTAGTAGAATTATCCAATAGAAGAAAGTTTATAATATCAAATGAACTTTTACAGGCACATAAACATATAAATTAAATGGAGATTGGATTATGAAAAAAATTACAATTTTATTATTTGTAAGCGTCGCTCTATATGCTGAAAAAATTACATTACAGACAGGAGATTTTTTTGGTATATCTAATACAGATTATTTCTATCCAAAAGACCGTAGAACGGATACTCAATCTGAACTTCCTTGATTTTCATAAGCAGATTGAAATCTTTGTCATCCTGCTCTGAACTCGGCTCATAATAATACCGGCTTCTGGAAATCCCGAGCAGCCTGCACTGATGCGAAATGCTCAAGACCTTATAAGCCGGTTCTATTTTATCCACGAAGGAGGCTTGATTCCGTACAGTTGCCTGTACTTTTTTTAAGTAATCAAGCTCAACTTTCTGTTCGTCGATTGTATTCAGGTATTCGCTTTCTTTTTCTTCCTGCCGGCGGACTTCTTCAGATTTCTTGTTTGGACGCTCAAAAAGATCTGCCATACCTGCAATTGCCAGTGCCTTCCATTGTGAAATCTGATTCGGATGGACTCCATGCTTTACTGCAATTTCCTGAATCGTTGAGTCTTCTCGTAAAGCTTCAAGAGCAACCCTTGCCTTGAATTCCTTGCTGAATGCCTGTCGTTTTTTTTCCATGTGCTTACCGCCTTATTTTTTTATCGGCTGTTTACACCTTAAATCTGCTCCTTTTTCTGTGCTGTTTTACGCACTCATTTTAGTTTGCTTCTCCTTCCATGTTTTTTTGTAACTTTATGCGAATAAATCTTATGGTTCATGCATAAGTTCTTTTATCATTTTATGGTAATTCTTTAAGTCACCACTTTTAAAGTGGAATCTATAAATATTCAGGGCAACAACCTGTTCGAGGCTCAGCCTTCTTTTTGGGCCTCGTTTTCCATTCCATTTTGAGAGAAAAAGAGAAAATATAAAATTGTCTTCCATGCTCTTGAAAAATAATGTTACTAAAGATAAAAATTGAAACTCGAAATTCACGTTAAATAGAACAGGCACCGTGTGACTGTTCCCTAATCCTTGCCGCACCAGGCATCAGCCTAGAATTTTTCAGGAAGTTTTTTTCCCTGCTTTTTCCACGAATAATACTCAGCTGTAGCTGTAAAAAGGACATCGCTTGAAGAATTCAAAGCGGTTTCCATGCTGTCCTGAATTACACCAATAATAAAGCCGACTGCAACAACCTGCATGGAAACATCTGCTGAAATTCCGAACAGAGAGCAGGCCAGCGGAATCAGCAGGAGGGAACCGCCGGCGATTCCTGAAGTTCCGCAGGCGGCAAGTGTTGACAGAATGCACAAAACAAATGCCGACGGAACATCACACGCAATTCCAAGCGTATTTGCAGCTGCAAGAGTCATGACAGTAATTGTTATGGCCGCCCCATCCATGTTGATTGTTGCTCCCAACGGAATGGAAACAGCATACATTTCTTCATCAAGTCCAAGTTTTTTGCAAAGTTCCATGTTTACAGGAATGTTTGCTGCAGAACTGCGTGTGAAAAAAGCAGTAATCCCGCTTTCCTTTAAGCAGCGCAGAACAAGCGGATATGGATTTTTTCGCAGGAAAATTGCAACAATCAGCGGAGAAACTACAAGACTCATAAAAAGCATCGAGCCGACAAGTACAAGAATCAGCTTTCCATAATTTTTAAAGATTCCGAGTCCATTTGTAGAAACAGATTCAAAAACAAGACCTAAAATTCCAAACGGAGCAAGAGTTATTATGCCCCGAACAACATCAGAAATTCCTTCTGAAATTTCTGCAAAAAAGTTTTTTGTATTTTCACCTGCTATTTTTTTCATTGAAATGCCAAAAATTACAGCCCATGTAAGGATTACTATATAATTTGCATTTGCAATTGCCGCAACAGGATTTGAAACTGCATTTATCAGAAGATTTTTCAGAATCTGGGCTATTCCATCTGGCGCAGAACGAACATCAGAATTCTGCACAAGGGTTATTACCTGCGGAAAGATGAAACTTGCACAAACCGCAACAAAAGCCGCAATCAATGTTGAAATGACGTACAAAAAAATCACATGCCAAAACGGCTGTCAAGTTTTGAGCGGCCTCTGACAAGAGAACTTGAAACAAGCGCAAAAACAAGTACAGGCGCAACGGCTTTCAAAGTACCTGTGAACAAATCCCCAAAAATGCCAATCCATGTAAAACCTGGTAAAAAAATTCCAAGAATGGCACCTGAAACAATACCAATACAAATTCTAGAAATCAGGCTTATAGAATTATAAGTTCTGAAAATTCGTGTAAAAAAATTATTTTCTTTCATATAAACGAGATTATAGCATAAAAAACTTTACTTTCCAGAAAAAAAATAAGGCCTGAGTTTTTCAAAGGGAAGACGATGAGTCAAAAATTTGGGCGTAAAACCAAATTTTTTTTTGCTAAAAAACCAATCGATTTTTGCAGACGAAAAAAAAGCCAGACTATATTTTCATATAATCTGGCTTTTCAGTCGGAATGACAGGATTTGAACCTGCGACATTCTGGTCCCAAACCAGACGCGCTACCAGCTGCGCTACATTCCGAATGTGTTATTTACTATATATTAAATTAGTTTTTTGTTCAAGTCTTTTACAGCGTTTTTTGCAAAAAAAATGATTTTTTTTAATGCCTGAATGCGGCAAGAACAGAAGTACCTGGAGACGAAAGACGGAAGTACGGATAGTCTGGTTTTTGCGGCCGAACCGTTAAAACCAGACCGTAAAAAAACTAATTTTTTGACTGCTTTGGAATAATCAGGTTTAAGATAATTCCAATTACCGTAGCCAGAGCAACGCCGCCAAGGCTAAAAACAAATTCTTTTCCAATGTGGAACTGCAGGACACCGCCGCCAATTCCAATGACCATGATGACTGAAGAAATCGTAAGGTTGCGCTTATCTTTATAGTCGACACCGCTTTCAACAATCGTGCGCAGACCGCTTGAAGCAATCAAACCGTACAGAAGCATTGAAACACCGCCAAGGACAGGACCTGGAATTGTCTGTATGAATGCACCGAATTTCTGGCAGAACGAAAGGATGACTGCAATAACTGCTGCTCCACCGATAACCCAGACACTGTAAACTTTTGTAATTGCCATTACACCGATGTTTTCGCCGTAAGTTGTATTTGGCGGTCCACCCCAAACTGATGCCCATGCAGTTGCAAGACCGTCACCGGCAAGAGTTCTGTGCAGACCCGGATTTTTGTAAAAATCAATGCCTACAACTTTTGAAGTTACGAGAGTGTCGCCCAAATGTTCGCAAATGGTCGCAAGTGAAACGATAATGAAAGTAAGAACTGCCACAAGATTGAACTGAGGAGCTACCCATACATAGCCGTCTGCAGTATGTGTCAAAAACGGAAGTCCAAACCAGCTTGCATTTCTTACAATATCAAAGTTAATCAGCTTATATGCAGGAAAAACGGCACCCATTATCAGAGTGAACAAATATCCGCCTACAAGTCCAATCAAAATTGAAATTGTATTGAAAAATCCTTTCATAAAAATCGTTGCAACAACGGCGGTTGCAAGCGTAACAAGGGCAATGCTCAGATAGACAAGTGAATAGTCAGCAGGGTTTCCTGAAGAACCGACATACATTGCTTCGTTTATTGCTGTCGGAGCAAGATTCAAGCCGATTACAATAATTACAGAACCGATTACAACTGGAGGAAGAGCTTTGTCAAGCCAGTCTTTGCCGGTAAACTTGATTATGAGTGCAACCAGACAGTAAAAAAAACCGGCACACATTGCACCGCCCATGGCATACGGAACGCCATACTGCTGGCTTATTGCAATAAGTGCCGGAATAAATGCAAAAGAAGACCCCAAAAATGCAGGAACCTTTGCACCTGTAACCAGAATATACAGCAAAGTTCCAGAACCTGCCGTAAACAATGCCGTTGATGTGCTCAGTCCCGTCAAAAGCGGAACCAGAATTGTTGCACCAAACATTGCAAATACATGCTGAAAACTCAAGGGAATCCAGCGGGCCAAAGGAGGACGGTCAGAAGGACCTAAAATTCCATTTGATGTCATGATTCTATCTCCAACATAAAAATTTTTCAGAGTATATCATGACAGCTTTATGTCTTTAAAGCGATTATTTGATTTTTTTGTTATTTTTTATTTTATTTTTCAGGACAAAAGCCGGTCCGGCATGTCAAGGCATGACCTTTATTTTGGGGAGGATTCCTTTTTTTTCAGAATATAGCCAGAATCTTCCAGATATTTGCGACGTGTTATTACAAGATTTATCAGTTCATGATACATTGTATAGTCGACTTCCAGTGCTATCGGAAAAATGAAGAATTCAGTTTCATCGCAATACCGCTCAATAAAAGCAGGGTCGGTAACAAAGCCAAGACTTATCATATTGCTGATTCTGTCTGCACATTTCAGGATTTTTGCACGTTCACTGCCATTTTCAATTATACTGCGCAGAAAATCATTTTTTTTCTGACCTTCTTTTTTGGTTACTTCCATAACAAGTTCCAGAACCTGCTGGCCATCACTGTCAATGTTCACAATCTGCTGAGGATTAAAATTAGGGATGTCCTCTATACAGTCATGAACAACAGAAGCTTTCAGAAGAATGCTGTCAATGTAACCATAGTCAATCAAAATGCCCATTGTATCAATCTGATGGCGAAACATATTTCCACCGGCATAGCGGGCCTTGCCGATAAGCTGAGTTGCAAGCTGCATATACGGAGCCAGATAAATTCCCTTTAACTGAAGCATTGATTCATTGTCCATTGTTTCAGGCTTATTTATATGCATTTCATATTTTCCCATACATGCACCTCATATAAAAACAGGCAGTTTTATGCTGTGCCACCTGAAAAACGAATTTTTCAAATGACCGCTGATTTTGACGCACAGTCAGTATTACCGGAAAAAAGCAGTCAGATATAGTCAAAGCTGCTGATTTTTCCGGCATTTTTCTGCTAAGAAACAGTCTGACAACTGCATCTTAAATTCTAAAAAAATCAGTACACTTTTATTTTATACCGATTTTACAATTCATACAGTACTTTTTACAAATTTTTTATGTATGAATTCAATTTTTCAATGCGGCGCAGGCCTTCTTCAAGCTTTGCCCTTTCTGCAGCAACAACTTCTGCAGGAGCATGTTTTGCAAAATTTCCGTTAAGTTTGCTTTCACTTATTTTTGCATAACCCTGCTCTTTTTCAAGGGTTTTCTTGAATCGCTGCAAAAGCTGTTCTTTGTTTATATTTTCATCAACAATAATAAAAGCTTCAAATCCTGTTCCTACAGTTCCTATTGAAGATTCAGGTTTTTCACTTACAAATTCAACATTTGCAACTCCTGCCAGAAGCTGAATCATTTCAACTTTTTCATAGCATACTTCTGCGCTTGAACCTTTGCTTACAGATATGGCAATGTTGATTTTTTCAGCAGGATCAATTCCACATTCAGTGCGTAATGCACGAACTTTGCCTATCAAATCTTTAAGTACATCGAAACGGCTTTCAACTTCAGGATTTTCGCGGCAAGCCATAATTTCAGGATAAGGCGCATTTATCAGCATGCCTGCATATTCAACAGAAGAAACGATTTTCTGTTCTTCCTGAGAACAGGCAGCTTTTCTGAGAACAGCAATTTCTGAAAGTGGCAGTTTCTGATAAATTTCTTCTGTAACGAAAGGAAGGTACGGATGCAGCAGACGGAGGTTTTCTTCGAGAATGTTCATAAGAACACTTGCCTGCCGGTCTTTTTCATTGTCATCGCCATTTTTAAAGTTGATTTTTGTGGCTTCGACATACCAGTCACAGAATTCATTCCAGAAATATTCCATCATTGCGCTTGCAGCATCATTATAACGGTAACTTTCAAGGGCTTCACGTGCTGTTTTGGCTGCATAATTCAGGCGGCTGTAAATCCAGCGGTCAAGTTCTGTCAAATCAGAATCTTTTACAGGCACAAGGTTACGGCCTTCAAGATTTCCAAGCAGATAGCGGCTGGCATTCCAAACTTTATTGCAGAAGCGGGAACCGAGTTTAAACGAATCTTTGTCAACAAGAATGTCCTGCCCCTGAGCGCACATAAAGGCAAGCGTAAATTTCAAGGCATCTGAACCATACATGTCAATTATTTCCAGAGGGTCGATTCCGTTGCCCAGAGATTTTGACATTTTTCTGCCCTGTTTATCACGAACAAGCCCGTGAATGTAAATGTCATGGAAAGGTGCTTTGCCAGTAAATTCAAGGCCAGCCATAATCATGCGGCTAACCCAGAAGAAGATGATGTCATAGGCGGTAACAAGTGCAGTTGTCGGATAAAAGCGTTCCAAATCTTCTGTTTTTTCAGGCCATCCCAAAGTTGAAAAAGGCCACAGCCATGAAGAAAACCATGTATCAAGGACATCAGGATCCTGTTTTAAGTGAGAGGCATCTGCTCCGCATTTTGGACAGCTTTTCGGGTCTTCACGACTTACAATTGTTTCGCCACAATCGCAATACCATGCAGGAATTCTGTGTCCCCACCAGATTTGTCGGCTTACACACCAGTCACGGATATTTTCAAGCCAGTGGGAATATGTATTTTCCCATTTGCGTGGGAAAAATTCAATTTCACCTTTTTTCCATGCGGCAAGAGCCTTATCTGCCATCGGCTTCATTTTTACAAACCACTGAGCCGAAAGATAAGGTTCTACAACCGTCTTACAGCGGTAACAGTGTCCAACAGAGTGAACCATTTTTTCTTCATTCTTAAAAAGCCCAGCCTCTGTCAAATCTTCAATTACAAGTTTTCTTGCCTGTTCAGGCTTTAATCCACGGTATTTTTCAGGAACATTTTCATTTAAACGACCGTCTGGTGTCAAAAGATTGATAACTTCCAGATTATGACGTTTGCCGACTTCCCAGTCATTCGGGTCATGAGCCGGAGTAATTTTTACCATACCAGTTCCAAACTCTTTATCTACGTATTCATCGGCAATTATAGGAATCTGTTTTCCAGTAAGCGGAAGCTTAAGCATCTTTCCAACTAATTTTACATAGCGTTCATCAGATGGATTTACGGCAACAGCTGTATCACCAAAAAAAGTTTCCGGTCGGGTCGTTGCAACTTCAATTTTTCCGCTTCCATCGGCATATTCATAATAAATATGATACATTGCGCCCTGTGTTTCTTCATGGTCAACTTCATCATCTGCAAGAGCAGTACCACAACGAGGACACCAGTTTACAAGCCGCTGACCTTTATACATAAGCCCGCGCTCATACAAGGTTACAAAAACGTCACGGACAGCTTTTGAAAGACCTTCATCATAAGTAAAGCGTTCCCGTTCCCAATCTGTAGAATTACCAAGCTTGCGCTGCTGCTTTACAATAATGTCATGATGTGCATTTTTTACCTGCCACGTACGTTCAAGGAATTTTTCACGGCCTAAATCATTGCGAGATTTGCCCTCTTTTTTCAGCTGGCGTTCAACAACATTCTGAGTCGCAATACCAGCATGATCTGTTCCTGTCAGCCACAAAGTATTATCACCACGCATTCTGTGATAGCGGACAACTATATCCTGTAAAGTATTATTCAGACCATGACCCATGTGCAAAACACCAGTAACGTTTGGAGGTGGAATCACGACAGAATACATTCCTGTTTTTCCACCGCAGGATTTGCAGCTGCAATAAGATTCATGCACAGGAGACTTCTCGTCGCTTGCTGGTTTAAAATAGCCTTTCTGTTCCCAATCGTTGTAAATGCGATCTTCAAAATCTTTCGGGTTGTAGGCTTTTTCCAGTTCAATAGCTTTCATAAACACCTCGGTAAAACACAATAAAAAGTAAAAGAAACAAGACTGCTGCTTTTTCCAAATTTTCTGCAAAAAGCAAACATTTCCAGCAGCTGCATTTTTCCAGTTAAATCCTCACTGCTTGAATTACAGCCATTCAGCAATGTTATGGCAAACCATGAATAATCCAGTACCAGATTTTTTATGTTTCTTAAAAAACAATTATAGTGAAATGATAAAATGCTGACAATAATAATAAAATATCTTATAATTATAAGAAATGCCAGAAAAAAATTCAGACGACATAAAAGATTTGTTCACAATAAAAATTGACTTAATACTCATTCTCATACACTTTTTACTGACATGTATTTTTTCATTTATAAATGTATGGCAGATGGCTTCATTAAATATACTGAGCATCGCGCTTTACCTGATACTTTTTTTTCTTTTGAAAAATTCAAAATTAAAATCTAAAAACTACTATATAATTGCAACCTTAGAAATTATCCTGCAGATTTCATTTGCAACTTACTTTGTAGGCTGGGAAACAGGTTTTTATTTATACTGTTTTGGCATCATCTTTGTAATGTACTACATTTCCTCTCTGGCAATACATCAGGATAAAGTGAAACTTACCTGCAAGATAATTACTTATATTGCAATAATTTCTCTATTTATAATACGCATTACAGCCTGCTACGTCGAACCTGTGTACAAACTGAAACCTGGAATAACTGCATTTTTCTTTACCATGAATGCCCTCGAAACACTTTTCATAATTACACACTTTATGAGAATCTTTTCCAGGCGTTTTGAATCATGGGAGACTCATCTGTCAAACCTTGCACAAAAAGATGCCCTTACAAATATATTTAACCGCTACAAAATGAGGGATTTCTTTTCCGTGCTAAAAGAAGGATTTGCCGAACACAAATTCAAGTTTGCCGTGATAATAGTAGACATTGATGACTTCAAGCATTTTAACGACACTTATGGACATGAAGCAGGTGATTTTATACTTGTTGAACTGGCCCACATTTTCCTGAGTTTCTGCCATAAATACACAGATAATGACTACCTTTCTCTTGAAGTCGATACAGACGATTTAATTTGCTGCCGTTGGGGCGGAGAAGAATTTCTGTTTGCAAAAACTTTCACGGATGATTTTCCTAAAAACCCAAAAAAAATGCTGGACCTGTTTGAAGCTGTACGCACTCATGACTTCAAATTCAGAAATGAGCATTTTAAGATTACCCTTACAGGCGGAATGGCCGAACATATTGAATCACGCCGCATTGACGAAACGATTTCTTTTGCCGACATGAATCTTTACAAAGGCAAGGAAAACGGAAAAAATCAGCTGGTATTTTAAGAAAGTGACGGCTAAATAAACAAACATGGGGGTGTCCGATAAGTTTTTTCGGAGCTGTCTAATTAGTTTTAAATGCTGAAATGAATTCGAAAATGTCACTATGCTATACTTTTGGAAAGCCCCTACTCCATGTACAATTTAGCGATAAGGCAAAAAAAACTGCAGCGATTTTTGAACTTTGAAAGAAATTTTCCAAAGAACAAAACTTACTGCAGTCCTTTTCATGTACTGACAGATTCAGAAAACTGTCTGTCAGCAAATTCCTAAACCAGCAAAAACAAACTAAGCATTTTCAGATTCTTCCTGAGCAAACTTTTGGTTTATTTTATTCTGCCTGATAACAGAAGTTATCATTGAAATTACAGCAAGCGCAAGGAATACACAACAAATAGGCCTAGTGAAAATCAAAAAGAATTTTCCGTCTACAATCTGCATAAAGCGACGCATATTGCTTTCACTCATAGGTCCAAGAATCAATGCAAGCAAAATTGGAGAAAGAGGGAATCCGTATTTCTGGAACAGATAACCTATGACACCCATAATAATTGCAAAATAAACATCGAACATATTCTGGTTTATAGCATATGAGCCAACCAAAGACAAAATCAAAATTGACGGCAAAAGAATCTTTCGCTCAATTGAAATAATCTTTGAGAAAATCCGCACACCGCACATACCTACTACAAGGAATGCCAGATTTGCAACCATTAAGGAAGCAAAAACCTGATAGACAATATCCAGATGTTCAACATACATCATAGGTCCTGGCTGGAAACCTTTCATGATAAAAGCTCCAACAAGAATTGCCGTATTAGAATCACCAGGAACACCAAGACTAAGCATAGGAATCATTGCACCGCCGGAACAACCGTTATTTGCAGATTCCGAAGCGGCAATACCTTCTGGAATTCCTGTACCAAATTTTTCAGGATGTTTACTGGAACGCTTTGCTTCGCTGTATGAAACAAAAGCAGCAATATCACCACCGGCACCAGGTATGGCCCCGATAAACGAACCAAGGAAACCGCCTTTTATAACCGTTGGTAAAATGGACTTTATGTCAGACTTGCCTGGCAAAACTCCTGAAATTTTAGTTTCAATTTTTTGGCTTTTCAGATTGGCTTCAAAACCTGCAAGAACTTCAGAAATTGCAAACAAACCTATCAATGCAGGAATGAACGGAATTCCGTCATACAAGCCCTGAAGCTTAAAGAAGCGCAGATAAGCACAAGTTTTGTCCATGCCGACAGTTGAAATAAGCAGACCAAAAAGTGCCGTAATAAGACCTTTAAGCAGAGACTTTCCAGAAATTGAAACGATTACAGAAAGTCCGAAAACTGCCAATGCAAAAAATTCTGCAGGACCGAATTTTAAGGCCATTTTTGAAATAAACGGAGAAAGGAACGTCATACATAAAGCACCAATCATTCCTCCGCAGAATGAAGAAAACAGAGCAACAGCCAGTGCACGACCTGCTTCTCCCCTTTTTGCCATTGGATATCCGTCAAGAATTGTAGCAGCTGCAGCCGGTGTACCAGGTGTATGAATCAAAATTGCAGAAATCGAGCCGCCATACATGGCACCGCAGAAAATACCAAGAAGCATTCCTACAGAAGGCAATAAATCAAGTCCATAGGTAAACGGAACAAGAAGCGCAATTCCCATTGTTGCAGTTAAGCCTGGAATACAGCCAATCAAAATTCCACCAAAGGCTCCCACAAGAACATACAGCATATTAAAAGGATTAAATACTGCCGCAAAACTTGAAAGCATTAAAGAAAAATCCATATTCGCTCCTATTAGAAATTCAACATGTCAAGAAAACCCATGGGCATTTCAATTCCAAGAATGAATCTAAATGCACAGAAAATGATTGCCGTAGCAGCAACACTGGTTATAATCATAAATTTTACATCACGTTTTCCTAAAAGCCACATAAACAAAAACAATGAGAACGGTGTTGTAATTAAGAAGCCTGTAACATTCCAAAGCAAAGCTGAAATAACAACAATTCCAAGTCCGATAAGCATGCGCTGAATATTTTTATCCATAGGGCTTATTGCAGGCGCCTCTGACTTGTCATTTTTATTTTTAAGGCTTTTTACCAACAAAACGACACAGCAGGCAAAAAGACACACAGCAAGCCATCTTGGAAAAACTTCAGGACCAACAGGTACATTTTTAAAACGCTTAAATGTAAATGTATATAAATAAGCCGCAGCAGAAAGAGTCATTCCTATCAGTGCAGAAACAATATCAGCTATCCTCACATTTTCTCCTCTGGAAAACCAATGTAAAAAAAGTTTCCTTTGTTTTTCAACAGTTTTGCAGCAATATTTCACCAGAATCACTGCTGCTGAAGAAGTTTGCAACGCAAACATAAAGTAAAGAACACATTAAAAAAGTATCAAAAACTTTCCATACATTGTTCTTAAATTTTAAACGATTTTGTTATATACAAATATAACCGGACAAACATAAAATTCGCCCGGTTATATTTTTAATGATGCAGGAAACTTTTCGCCCTGCACAAATAAAATTCAGTATGACCTGACTGTAAAAAACTAGTCAATCAGTTTCAAAGATTTCATAGTTTTTGTTACATCCTCATAGTTTGTCTTGAGGAATTTTGCAAAGTCTTCTGAATTAAGGTAAGCAAGGTTAAGATTCATATTTCCTGCCATTTTTACAAATTCAGGATCTTTTTCAGCCTTTGTAAATGCATCTACAAGAATCTTCTTAATTGCAGGATCTACACCTTTTGGAAGTGCAAGACCGCGCCATGTGTAATATGTAATGTCATATCCCTGTTCTTTGAAAGTCTTGATATTTGGATATGAAGCAGGGCGCTTTTCGTCCATAATACCGATAACTTTTACATTTCCAGCATCAAGCTGAGACTTTACTTCTGCAAGAGATACAGAAACTGCCTGAATATGACCACCAGCCAATGCTGTTACAGCACCTGCAGCACCTTCAAAAGGAACATGTTTTACGACAATTCCTGTTTTATCTGCAAGAAGACCAGCACCAATGTGCCATACAGAACCAGGAGCTGAGTTTCCGATAGAAACTTTTCCAGGATTCTTTTTGCAGTAATCTACGAATTCCTTTACAGAGTTATATGGAGCGTCAGCCTTTACTGTAAGGGTTGCAGCATCTGCATTAACACGGATAAGAGGATCGTAATCTGCGTATGTAAAGTCGATAAGTCCCTGCTGTGGAAGAGAGTTCAACTCGAATGTAATCATACCGAGTGTGTAACCATCTTTTTTAGCATTTTTGATGGCAGCATGTCCGATTGCTCCTCCACCACCTGTTTTGTTTTCAACAGTGATTGTTTTGCCAAGCTCTTTTTCTGCAGCTTTACAAATTCCACGGAGAACAGCATCTGTACCACCGCCAGCACCCCAAGGGCAAATAACTGTAATACCTTTTGTAGGATATTTTACAGGTTTTGCAGCAAAAGCTGCTGAAGCTAGCAATGCAACAGAAAGTACTGTACCAACTATTCTTTTCATATTTTCCTCCTAATGAAAATTTTTAGCTATATTTTTATAAAAATATTTATATATCAAGATTATAAAGCAGTCTGAAAAAAAAAACAAATTTTTTTTCACTATTTTTACCTTTCTTTAAGTAAGATAAGGCCGCGCTATTTTAGCGGTTTTATCTTACATCTCCAATCATGATGACTTTGTGACCGAGCTGTTTTTGTTCTTCTATATATTTGAATTTATATTCCGGCAAAGCGCGGGAAAGGTAATTATCAATCTTTGTGTTTTTTGCAGCGTTATGGGCGGCACCTTCGTCATCACCTGTAATCATTACACAATTTCTGACACCGCTTTGGTGAAGTTTTTTGATGATTGCAGGAGCGTTTTTTCTGACAGGATCATTAATTGCAAAGATTCCAATAAAATTTCAAACTTTATGAAATTTTATCAGAGTGATTTTTTACAAGCGCTTGGCCTATTTTTTATCCCTGCAATATTAGCATTGACTAATTTTATTTAGCAATATATATTAGTTGCATAAGGCTAACTCACAGTTAAAGTTCTCATAAGAATATAATAAAAACTCTGCCTAAAATGGCGTCGGTGTTTTTATTCATAAGTTTGCGTTGCGAACTTTCTCATTGACTTTTTATGGAGAAATCACATGCCCTTATATATGGCGTCAAACGGTCAGGAATGTCTGGTAAAAAAAATAGGCGGTTTGGAAGCAACCAGACACCATCTTAAAAATCTTGGGTTTATAGTAGGCTCAAAAATTACCGTAATTTCACAAAATGCAGGCGACATCATTGTTCAGGTGAAAGATGCCCGCATTGCAATAAGCAGGGAACTGGCAGCCAAAATCATCATATAGAAAAGACAAAGAGTCTGGAACTAATAAATTGGCAGTCTGCAAAATGCATAGGCGGCTTGAACTGAAAAACATGCTGGTGCAGTTGCAGGATTTTTTTTAGGGAAAAGTAAGCAATAACTAACTTTTAATACCAATGAATAAAAAGTAATACTCAAAGCTAATAAATAAAATGCAGCAGAAAATACTGACTTTGCATTTGCAGGAGGATAAATGACTTTAAAAGACACGCAGCCTGGCGAAAAAGTAAAAATCGTCAAACTGAATGGAGAAGGAGCAACAAAACGGCGCATTATGGATATGGGCATTACAAAAGGCATTGAAATTTTTGTACGGAAAGTTGCTCCCCTTGGAGACCCTATAGAGGTTACAGTGCGCGGTTATGAACTGTCTGTCAGAAAAGCTGATGCGCAGCTTATTGAAGTTGAAAAAAACATGCAAGGCTGATACCACATCATGGCATTTCATGCCATTTCTGCAGTTTGCCTTGCAAACTGTCCGATTTACTGTGCGCTCTCGCGCACGGCCTTGCCT
>JAEDIW010000100.1 GCA_016296655.1 Treponema sp.
ATACTGTGACATTTTTACATACACCTATACAAAATAAAAGGTATATACTATAATGTTTTTTGGAAGTGCCTGATTCTTTGGCGGCGGCTCCCGAACTCAACCAGTTTATGCTGGAATTTGATTTTAGGGAGGCTTTGCGGAATGACTTTATACGAAATTCTTTCGTTGGCTATTGATTTAGCCATTCTCATTCTAGCAGCCCTTTCTTACATAAAAAATAGAAAGAGTTAAAAAGTAAAGCCGCCCTTTCGCGAAACAGTGGCGGCTTTATAGCACTAATGTGGAGACGACCGACAGAATCGGGCACTCCCTTTCTTTTAATATACCACCAACCAGCTTTTTCGTCAAATCAATAAAAAATCAATATAACACAAAATAAAAAGCCGGGCTTATGCTTTCGTAGTTTATATGTATTCTGAATTTATCAGCTTCCGTGCTGCAAACACGGCTTTTGTCCTTTCCACAGCTTTTTCTTCGGTGATTTTACCCCTTTCAAAGGCTTTCTGGATTTCTTTCAAACGGTTTTTCATTCGGCGTTTTGTTTTGGAAAGCAAAAATATTCTGTCTTTTGTAATGCGCCAGCCTAAAAATGGTACTCCACGAACAGTTTTTCCGAATACCGGGACTTTTAGAAGAAGAGTAAGTTTTTCAAAACAAAAACGCTCCACTTCGTCAAAAATTCTTTTTAATTCTTTAATTGAATCGCCAAAAATCACCATATCATCCATGTAGCGCACATAGCCTTCTGGCTTTAGTTTTTCCAGAATAAAATGGTCAAGGGCTGAAAGATAAAAATTTGCAAAAAACTGGCTTGTAAGGTTTCCGATGGGAAGTCCTTTTTTTCTGCCAGCTACATCGCCTTCAAAATCAATTTTATAAGAATCGATTACACCAAACAAAAGTTCAAGGCAGCGGACGTCTTTTATAATTCTGCACAAAAGCTGCTTTAATACAGTGTGGTCGATGGAATCAAAATACTTTCTTACATCAAGTTTTAGAAAATATGCGGATTTTTTTGCGCACTTAAAAGCATAACGTGCGGCAGCGTGAGTTCCCTTTCCTTTACGGCAGGCATAAGTGTGAAAAATAAACTGCCTCTCAAAAACCGGCTCAAGGACATTCATTATTGCGTGATGCATTACCCGATCGGGGAAAGGAGCTGCACTGATTAAACGCTGCTTTGGATCTGTGATGATAAAATGCCTGTATTGCCCATGAGTGAACTTTCCGTCCAAAAGGGATTTTCTTAATTTTTCCAGATTCTCTTCTGGATTTTTCCTAAAATTAATATATCCTGATGTAAAGCGTTTATTTTTTGAAGCCTTATAATAAGCCTCATGTAAATTCTGAATATCACAGATTTTTTCAAACAGATTCCCTGCCCGATTCATTCTGACCTTTTAATATTCCAAGAACGGATTCACCATATTTTTCGGCTTTTGCCTGCCCAATTCCCTGTATTGCGGTAAGTTTACCAAGATTTTCTGGTTTTTGTTTTACGATTAAAGAAAGCTGTTCGTCTGTAAAAACTACAAATGGCGGTACTCCATCTTTCGATGCCAGTTCTTTTCTTAATTCCCTCAATTTTGAAAAAACTGCAAATTCTTCTGGTGTAAGGATTTTCATATAATCGATTTTACCGGAAGTTTTTGTTAAACTTTCTGACTGCTGCACGTACTCAACAAGCACGCACCACGCAGGAGTTTCGCCTGTAACAAATTCCGTGCGAACACTTACTATCCTATGAGTCCGCAAAAACACATTAAGATTTTCTTCTGTCTGTTCGCTTCCGCTGGCAGGCAGCATAAAAGTTTTATATTGCATAAAAATCCAAAAAAAAGTACGGCAGGACGTTCGTTCACAATCCTTATGACTACCAGTACTGCCGTACCTGTAAAAAAAATTTGCAAGGCACTTTTGTGCTTTGCACGATATTTTCCGGTTTACCCTATATGGTTCTGTGCGTTGGCATTAAAGAGTAAGCTGCGCGGAGCGAACAAGGCGGAAGCCCAGGTTGTTGTTCCTGTTCGACGGAGTGTTGTTGTTCCGGTTGCAAACAGACGCGTTGTTGGCGTTGTTGTTCCAAGAACCACCTCGTTTGACGCGGTTAGAACCCGACGACGAGCCGAGCCTTGCTGTTTTGCAGGAAAATACCGTTTTTTTTTCTCTATTTTTTTTTGCAGAAAGAATGCTACAGCCAAGCCGCTCGCGCTACCGCTGCTTCGCTTGCATGGCTTACGCCTTCTTTCTGCACCCATATAGGGTTACTGCGCGGAGCGAACAAGGCGGAAGCCCAGGTTGCCGTACCTGTACGACGGAGTGAAGTCGTACCGGTTGCAAACAGACGCGTGGCGGGCGTTGTTGTACCAAGAACCACCACGCAAGACGCGGTAAGAACCCGACGACGAGCCGAGAGGGTCGGTTTCCTCTCCTGTACTTACACTGCTATTATACCAGTCGTAACACCATTCCCACACGTTTCCGCTCATGTCGTATATGCCCAGTGCGTTTGCTGCTTTCTGTCCTACTTGATGGGTTCCGCTTCCGCTTGCATTACCTGTTACATCGCTTAAACCTGTTGTTCCTGTATCGTTGTTGTAACAGTACCAGCCTACGGCATCAAGTCCAGTGTTACTTGATGAACTGTAGCTTGTTTCAGCTGCAGTATCGGCTCCGCTAAAGGTATAGTTCCAGTCGGCTGCACTTGGGTCGCCTCCACGAGCTGCGTATTCCCATTCTGCTTCTGTAGGCAGGCGATAGCCTTCTGCTCCGTCTACAAGTTTTACTGTAGCTGCAGTTATATTTCCATTTGAACTTACTGATGTAACAGTTATATCATAAGCAGCTGTAAGTCTTTCTTTTTCGCTTTTTGCATTACAGTAATATACGGCATCGTACCATGTAACGCCTTCTACAGGACGTTTCCCCTGTTCTGTTCCAAAATTTACTACATAAGAACTGTTTCCTTCCGTACAATATGAAGGATTTGCGTTCAGGGTATATTCTGTTCCGCTTACAGTTACTTTCTGTCCTGTCATAACTGAACTATATTCGTCCTGTGTTACTTCATACTGTGACATATAAAAGTCGCTCAAGGTTACAGTGCGTCCGCTTATAAACACACCAGGATAATTGTTTGTGTTTGACTTTCCTGTAACTGTTCCGCCTGTTACTTCCACAAAGCCTTCCGGGATGTTGCTTACGGTTGTATTTACAGATACTTTGTGTTTGTATTCAGCACCCTTGTTTCCAAGTTCATCATAAGTTACAAAGGTATAAGTGTAGTATGCCTTTTCTCCATCTATGCCACTGAAGGTTTTGTTTAAAGTTCCTTTATTTACGGTTATAGCCTGGCTTGGTTCGCTGTCACCTGTTCCGTCATTAGTTGTAAAGGTTATGTCTACATGGTGGTAGTCTGCATCCACTGGTTCTGTCCAGTTGATGATTATAGAAGATAACTCGCTGGAATAAACTGCACTTGTTACTTTTACTTTTCCCGGTGGCGTAAAGTCAAAATTGTCTATGGTTATCTGCTCGGCTTCTTCACGACCTGCTTCGTCTATGGCGGCTAAGGTGTAGCCTCCGTTTGCACTTTCGTCTTGAGCCGTAATGTCAAATGTCCATACTGCATTGTCTTCTGTTTTTGTTGCATCCGCTGCATTTTCGTCTGCAAGGAGTGTTTTTGCAATAAGAGAACCGTCTTTTTTCCAGACTACTTTTTTTACTTTGCTTGCAGTTGTTATATTTGCTGTTACAGTTACTTTTGTGTTGCTCTTGTTTCCTGTATAGCCGTTTTCCTGTGGTACGGCGGCTGTAAGGGCAATTTTTAAGGTTTCACCTGCGTTTTCGTCTGCAATAATCGTCTTTTCTTTGATAGAAACTGTCGCAATGCTTACAGGGCTGTTTTCTATTCCTTCCTTAATTGCAATTGCCTTTACTGTTGCGTCTTTTGTAAACTCTATGGCCTTGCTGTACTTTGTGCTTTTTTCAGTCGGCAATGTTCCGTCTGTGGTGTAATAGATTACAGCACCTTCTGTTGTTGTTGCCATTGTTACTTTTACACCATCGGCTGTTGCTTCTGATGCAAATGTTACGGCTGAACAGTAGGTTTTGTCTACATACTGGATTTCTGATTTACAGCCAAAGGCTGCAAATGTCATTATCATTACCGCAAGTGCGGCAATCCATCTGTGTTTTTTCATAAAAACCTCTCTTTATAAAAAAAGTTATTTAAAACAAAAAAGACACAGCTTCCTGCCGGCAAAGCAGAAATCTGTGCCTTTTAAAATTTTCAACTATTGTATATTTGTTGTATGTATATTCTTCGCCTAGAGAACTGAGAACTGAGAACTGAGAACTGAGAACTGAGAACTGAGAACTGAGAACTGAGAACTGAGAACTGAGAACTGAGAACTGAGAA
>JAEDIW010000007.1 GCA_016296655.1 Treponema sp.
CAAACTTTAGGTAAGATAAAGCCGCGCTATTTTAGCGGTTTTATCTTACACTCCCGTAAAAACTTTGACGCAATTTCAGGCTGTCCATAAACTAAAGTTCACAGTGTCATTCCGAAATAAATTCTGCATGACAGAACTAATTGGACAGCCCATAGTTTCAATCACATTGCCAGATTTTCCTGCTAGTCAATGTTTACGTAAATTGTTTTTATGATTTCCTTTGCAGTGGTCAGCAGGTCAAGCTGGCTGTAGATTTGGCCGTCTGAGCCAGAAATGCTTCCTGTGCCTTGCATTTTCAGCTGAATTTCTCCAGAAGCTGGAAGTTCTGACGAAAAAACAACAGACGGCTGACCATTTACGCCAGAATAATTTCCGTCAGTTTTTTTTGCTTTTTTGGGCCAGTTTTCATTGTAGTCGAAGCTGTTGTTTATTTCGGCTTTGATAATGTATTTTTCGTTTTGATTAAGTTCAACGTTTCTGGTGAAATTAATGCTTGCTTTTGGTGTCGCAGTAGTTACTGCATCAAGGATTTCTGAGTTTTCGGCTTTTTTTGCAGGGTTGTTTTTTGAAGCGAAGTACCACACTGGCAGAGATTCCGGGCGACCTGCTTTAGGGCTGCAAATCCAGGATTTTTCAGAAGCACATTTTGTTACGAACAATGTCTGGCAGAAAGTTCCGTCGGATTTTTCAAGCCAAATGGCAATCTGAGGATTGCGTTTTGCTTTGAATTCTTTGCCTGGTTCAACAGAAATCTGAATTGAACTGGCAAAAATGCTGAAAGCTGATAAAGCAGCTGCTGTAAAAGTGATAAGTTTTTTCATGATAGTCTCCCATAAAAAGTCAAGAAGATTGTTTCAACAATCGATTGACTTTTTATGCCGCTTCGCAATGAAATGAGAAGCGGCAGTTGATAAGGAAGTTCGCAACGCGAACTTGTGAATAAAAACTTTGACGCTATTTCAGGCAAAGTTTTTATTACACCTCCTGTTTTTTTATAAAAATTTAGAAAGTCGGAAAAAAGTTTTCAGTTTTTGCTGAAGTAGGCTTTTTCCACCATTTTTATATAATGGTCAGAAAATTCTGTTCCTTTGTTCCAGAATTCCGGGGCAGTACGTTTAAGCAGAGTTTGTTCAATACATCCCCACAAGCCCGAAACAATTATACCTGTGTCCAAAGCTGGATTTTCACTGATTTTTTTTCCATCGATTGTGCATTGAGCAAGCAGTTGTTCGCCAAGGTTGAAGCAGATGTAATAGGGTTCCACATCTTTAGATGTGGCATCGTCGGCAACTTTTATTTTTCCCATGATTAAAAATGCAATCTTTGGATTTTTGAAGCACCAGTCGCGGAAACCTTTTAATGCTGCAATGCTTTTCTGAGTAAAGCCAGATTCTTTTTCAATATAACCTGTCATAAAGTCTTTCAGTTGCTGCAGACAGAAAAGGGAAACTTCCTTGAACAGATTTGTCTTGTCTTTGAAATAATGATAAATTGTTGGTGCAGTAACGTTGCAGGCGGCTGCAATTTCCCTCATTCCCAGAGATTCGGGGTCTTTGTCCAGCAGCAGTTCAAGTGTTTTTTGAACAATCTGATTTTGTAGTTCAGGGTTTGCAGGTCTCATAAATCCTCCAAAAATTCAGTAGATTTTTTTAACATCGTTAATTTAACAAAGTTAAGTTAACGATTGATAATATAACAATGTTAAATTATTATTGCAATAGTTTTTGCAAAAGTTTTTGAATTTTTTTTAGAAGGAGCTGCCTGTTGTTTATTTGCTGGTTTTATTGCAAAATGTATCTTACTTTTTAGAACTAAAAAATCTGGAGACAGACATGGAAAACTTTAAGAAAATTGAACCGGAAGATTTTGGAGCAAATACCTTTACAAAAATCGGTAAGGAATGGATGCTCATTATGGCAGAGAAAGATGGCAAAGCTAATGCAATGACTGCAAGCTGGGGCGGACTTGGCGTTCTCTGGAGCAAAAATGTTGCCTTTGTTTTTATAAGGCAGTCCCGCTATACAAAAGAATTTGTCGATGCTGGTGAAAATTTTTCGCTGGTTTTTCTGCCACATGAAAAAAATGCCAAAGTTTTAGGCTATTTTGGTTCGGTTTCTGGCCGGACAGAAGATAAAATTGCAAAATCTGGCCTTTCTCTGGCTCATAAAGACGGAATTCCTTATTTTGCAGAAGCTGGAGAGGTTCTGTTTTGCAAAAAACTGAGTGCTAGTGTTATTGCTCCAGAAAATTTTCTGGAAAAATCCCTTCTTGATGAATTTTATGGCGATGGGGATTTGCATACTATGTATGTTGCAGAAATAACAGGCATTTACCAGCATATTTAAAACTGAATTTTTCAAGGCGTAAGAAATTTTGTGCGAAGGTTGAAAATGTTCTGTAGAAACAGTGATTTTTTAGCATGCGGACAAGAGATTGTAGGCACGCCGCAGGCGTTCTGGAATGAGCGCAGCGAATGGAAGAATGAAGTGCTCTGCACGGAATGCCGGAAAGCTCGGTTTTTGCGAAGCGAAGTGTGCGTAGCGCAGCAAAAATGGCCCCATAAAAAAATACTGAAATTTTTGTAAAAAAGGTGTGGTTTATGGACAAAAAATATTTGGAAAGTTCAATTCGGATGCTGGAATTTATTGAAAAAAGTCCGACCTGCTTTCATGTAGTGGAAAATCTTGCAGAACATTTTGAATCTGCGGGATTTTCTGAGCTGCGGGAAGAAGAAACCTGGAAAATTGAAGCAGGTGGCAGATATTTTGTACGCCGTAATGGTTCCAGTATAATTGCATTTTCTGTTCCGACGGAAGATTTTGAAAATTTTCAGATTATGGCAACTCACGGAGATTCTCCTGCATTTAAGATTAAGGAAAATCCTGAACTTTCTGTTGCTGACCACTATGTTTTGCTGAATGTTGAAAAATATGGCGGAATGCTTTGTGCGCCTTGGTTTGACAGGCCTCTTTCCGTTGCTGGAAGAATTACTGTACGAACGGAAAACGGGTTTGATGTCAGGCTTGTAAATGTTGACCGCGATTTGCTTTTGATTCCAAGTCTTGCAATTCATTTGGACAGAAATGCAAATTCCGGGCATGAATACAATGTTCAGAATGAAATGCTGCCTGTTTTTGGCTGTCAGGCTGCAAATGGTGAATTCTGGCAGATTATTGCTGAGTATGCAGGTGTAAAGAAAGAAGATATTTTGGCTTCGGACTTGTTTTTGTATAATAGCATGAAGGGTTCGATTTGGGGTGCTTTCGCTGAATATGTTTCTTCTGCAAGGCTTGATGATTTGCAGTGTGTTTTTGCAACTTGCGAAGGTTTTGTGCGCGCTTGCATGGATTCTGGAAATAAAAATTCAAAAAGTGTTGCCATGACCTGTGTTTTTGACAATGAAGAAGTTGGCAGTTCTACAAAGCAGGGGGCTGACTCGACTTTTCTTGCCGACGTAATGGAGAGGATTTGCATGGCCTGCAAAAAAAATCCTGCTGAAGAATTCAAAAAGGCTGTGGCCTCAAGCTTTATGATTTCATCTGACAATGCGCATGCTTTTCATCCTAATTTTTCGTATAAATATGATCCTGTAAACCGTCCGCATATAAACCGCGGAATCGTCATAAAATTCAACGGCAATCAGAAATATACGTCGGATGCTGTTTCTGCGGCTGTTGTAAAAGAGCTTTGCCGCAGATGCAATGTTCCGTTCCAGGTTTATACAAACCGTTCTGATATTCCTGGTGGCTCAACTTTGGGCAACATTTCATCTTCTCATGTTTCTTTGGATTCTGTAGACATTGGGCTTGCTCAGCTTGCAATGCATTCTCCTTATGAAACCGCCGGAATCAAGGATACGCAGTTTTTAATTGAATTCAGCCGTGAATTTTTTGAAACACATATTGCAAAATCTGCCGGAACAAAAACTGAAGGCGGAACAAAAACTGAAGGCGGAACAAAAAATGGCACTTTCTGCAGATACATTTTTTGATTTAGGGATTTAAGTGCGGGCATGGTTGTGCCGGAAAAATCCTGTAAAAATGGGTTTTTAGAAGTGTTTTTTTCTGCTATAATCGGGGACTATGGAATTAGAAGTTTTTGCATCAGAAATTTCAAAGCGTTTTGGCAATGTAAAAAGGGCGCGCGGATGTTTTTTATACACTGAAAAGGGCGTTCGCCTTACAGATTTGTTTCAGGAAGGTGGCCGTGCCATACTTGGCTGGGGCGGAAATTCTGCTTTTACTGTGTTGAAAAATGTACTGTCCCGCGGACTTACTGGCAGTTTTCCAACGGTTTTTGACTTGCAGCTGAAAAAGGCTGTTAGTGAACTTTTGGATTCCAGGCGGTCTGTTTCTGTTTTTTTTGACAGGGAAAAAGCTGTTTCTGCTGCAGAAAAAATTGCCAGAAAGTCTCTTTGGTGGAAGCCGTGGATTCAGGATGGAATTGCATGGAATTCTGAGACAGCTGTTTTGATTGAACCTCCGCTGGCCTGGGCACAGAATCTGTACATTCTTGCAACCCTTTTGCCAGATGATTGCAAAACTAGTGCTGAAAATGAAAGCCTTGTCCAGTCTTGCATGATTCCTGCTGTCCTTGCTTCTGCTGCTGCCCGTTCTATTTACAACATGATTGCGGCTTTACAAGCAAGAGGTGAAAAGGACTGGTATATTTTTGACCCTGAAATAAAAAAATACTGGACGCGCAGCGGACCGTATCTTTATCCTAAAGTTCCGAAAAAAATGTATGACCGTTTTGTATTGCACTGCCTTGATTGTGCAGTTGCAGTAAGCCCATGTTTTGAAATTCCGTCGATTGTGCCGTTTGGCGCAGAGCGTGGTGTATTTGGAAAATTAAAGGCAAAACCTTTTGAGTTTTAGGAACGTGCTGTTTAATACTTGAGGTGATTACTCAGCACCTTTTATAACGGGAGCATTTATGCAGACAGTTCAGGCTGTTCAATTTATGGAACAGAATGCTTTAATTATTTTTTATATTGTAAAGCTCGTGCTAGGAGGACTTCTGGCCTTTCTTGCCATAATGTTGTGGTCAAAAACCCGCGATCCTGCATGGATGGCTTTAGTTGCTGGGGCTATTACAGGTTATACAGGCCTTATATTCAACATGATGCTGGATTTGGGAATTGTAACAGCCGGAAAAATTGAATTTTATGGCATTCCGCTGTCTGTCCTGATTTTTACAGTAGTTCCTTCGCTTTTTTTTATATTTGCTTTTATACTTATGCTTATTCGCTCAAGAAACTGAAAAAAAATCCGTCTGTAGATTTTTTTTGCCTGTCTACCGATTGCTCAAAAATCAATTTTTCATTATAATAGCCAGACATTTGCATATTAAGTTCTTTCTGCAAATTAATGCTCCATTAGCTCATCTGGATAGAGCAGTTGCCTCCTAAGCAGCAGGTAGTGCGTTCGAATCGCATATGGGGCAAAAAAAAGACCTGAAACAGAAGTGGAAGTCACTGAAGTTCAGGTCTTTTTTTTCATCGAAAGTTATTTGCGGTTACTTTTTTCTATAGCTTCCCACAAACCATTGATATAGCAGGCTCCAAGTGCGCGGTCGTACAAACCATAGCCAGGCATAGCCTTTTCATCCCAAATCATGCGGCCATGATCAGGTCTGACAGGCCCTTCAAATCCAATATCATAAAGAGCCTTGCACATTTCGTACAAATCAAATGAACCATCGCTTGAAAGGTGTGCAGCTTCTTCAAAAACACCAGGTTCAAAGTGATGCAGGTTTCTGACATGTGCAAAATGAATCCTTCCAGGCAAAGCGCGTATAATTGCAGGCAAATCATTTTTAGGATTTGAACCCAAAGAACCTGCACAGAATGTCAGTCCATTGAAAGGAGCATCAACAGCCTTCATCATTTTCTGAATTTTTTCAAGGCTTGTGATAATTCTTGGCAGTCCAAAAACAGGCCAGGCCGGATCATCAGGGTGAATTGCCATTTTAATTCCATATTTTTCGCAGACAGGCTGAATGGCCTTCAAAAAATAAACCAAATTATTGAACAGTTTTTCTTCGTCAACATCTTTGTAAGCTTCAAAAAGCTCTTTTACATGGGCAAGCCTTTCAGGTTCCCAGCCAGGCATTGCAAAACCACCTGACTTTGCATTTGTTTGATTGAAGAATGTCTGTGGGTCAATTGCATCAACTTTTTTCTGGTCATAAGCCAGAACAGTAGAACCATCCGGGCGCATTTTTGCAAGATCTGTACGTGTCCAGTCAAAAACCGGCATAAAGTTGTAGCAGACCATGTCAATTCCGTTTTTACCAAGATTTTCCAAAGTCTTTATATAGTTTTCAATGTACATATCACGGCGGCTGTCCCCTATTTTTATTGCGTCGTGGATATTTACACTTTCAATACCTTCAATTTTAAGATCAGCAGCTTGAACTTCCTCTTTTAAAGCCTTAATCCGTTCTTCCGGCCAAAGCTCACCTGCAGGCAAGTCGTATAAAGTTGTAATGACTCCCGTAACACCAGGAATCTGTCTGATTTGTTTTAAAGTAACAGTGTCAAATTTTGACCCGTACCATCGTAAAGTCATTTTCATAAAAGTCTCCTGTAACTACAAATTTATTGGCATAAATTGGAATTTTGCAAGCAAATTTCAGTTTATGCCAGCTATTTTCCTTTTATTTTATATGATAACATACTAATATATTAGTTGCAACGAAAATTTTTTTTCTTCGAGTTTATGCTTCATTTCTGTGGAGTTTTTGTTTTTTTTATGGGCGAAACTTTTCGGACTGACAAGCCTTCCGCAATTCCGCTGGCGCTCCAGCCGGCTTGCAGCCGTCCGCCTTGCGTTGCTCCACGCTTGGCGCAGCTCATATGCCTTCAGAAAATCACTGTTTGCCTAGGGAAGTGCTGATTAACACTTGAAGCGATTAATCAGCACTTCCCGTCTAATTGTCTGTAAGTCATTGACTTACAGACAATTAGCTACATTCAAGGTTAACACTGAAAAATCCTCAATAGGATTTATTCAGTGTTTCCCTAGAAGTTCCGGCAGTTTGTAAACATCTTCTACGCCGTCCACAAGAATTGCTCCCATACCGAGTTCCATCGGAATTCGCAAATCAATGTCAAATCGGTCGCCTACGGAAAGGCATTCATCATTTTCTGCACCAGTTTGCCGGGCAGCCATCAGAAACGGCTCTTTTGCCGGCTTAGATACATGGCTTACGTCAAGCCCTATAATTTCTGAAATAATTTCATCAATTCCAAGAGCTTTTAAGGTTCGTCTTGCCGGCAGCACAGAATTATTGGTAACGCAGATCAGAGAATATTTTTTCTTTAACTCCAGAAGGATTTCTGCAAGTTTTTCATCTTTTTTCAGATAGTTTTCCGGGATAATCAGTTCATTTCTCCACAATGTCGTAGTTTCAATTGAAATGCCCAAAGCTTTCAGCGTATTTCCAAGACTGATTTTTTTGCCCTGATTTTCTTCCTCATATTTTTTTTGAAAAGCCTTTACATTTTTCTGCGCCTCTTCCTCAGAAATGCCTGTTTCTTTGCCATAACGTTTTATCAAAACATCAATCTGGCTTTGGGCATATTCAGGGTTTGTATAAAGTGTTGCATCAATATCAAAAATAATTGTCTTTAGATTTTCTGGAATTTTATAGATTGTCATTGTGCCCTCCATTTTTTGCCTTGAAAATTTTTCCTTTTGTTACTACAGCAGATGCAGCTTCCTGAATGGTTTTGTAAATCCCAAGTCCAAGCCATCCCAAAGCTGCATCGCCTGAAAGTTCTGAATCTGGAATGGAACAAATCTCGAACGTTTTTCCGCTGATATTTGCTTTCATGGCAATCCATTCTTCAGTTTTTGCCTGACCGCCGGTAACCGTAACTGTGTCAGAAATTTCTATGCTGCATGGATTTTCTGAGTCTTGATTTGCTTTTGCCAGCGCCTGAGCGAGTATTTCAAGACCAATCTTTGTTTTTTCTGCCAAACCCAGCATAATGCGGTACCCGCAGCTGTTTCTGTCCTGCAGACTTAACTTAACAAGTTCCTGGTATGAAATTTCTCTGCCCGTTTTTTTTTCAAATTCTGCCTTGTAGCTGCTGAAAATTTTTCCGCTGTCTGGAAACAATATGCTGGCATTCCAAAGCCCTGGTATTACAGACGGCAGCATCCGTATCTGCGGAGCAGACAGATGTTTGTCCACGCATAGATTCAGACCCTCGCTGGAGCCGGCCCTGTCGCAGATTTTTCCAGGCTGCAGCGTGTTTGTGCCGATTAAGGCGACTATAAAATCCGGCGCACCGCAAAAAACAGGAACAGGTTTTTCCAGATATAAATCAGCTGTGATTTCTTTTGTTGTACAGCCACAGTTAAAGGCCGGCGGAACAAATTCTGGAAGTTTTTCCTTTTCAATGCCAAAGTGTTCAACTTCTTCACTGCTCCAGTAAGCCGGAACATAGCGAATTTCTGGCAGAATGGTAACGGCTTTACCTGTAAGCATATAAATCAAATATTCCGGACCAGAAAAAATAAATTTTGATTTTTTCCAGATTTCTGGGAATTTATTTCTGAAGCCTAAAAGCCGCGGAATAAAAAGCGATTTAGTACCCTTTTTCCATACGTTAGCATTTGAAAATTCTTCGGAAAGTTCATCATTCCATAGCAATGTAGTTCCGTCTTCGCTTACAATTGTAGGACCGTTGCCGGAAATGCAGATGCCGCAGATTGTCGGCTTGTATCGACTGAAATGTTTTGCAGCAGCGATTATGACAGCAAGCCACTGCTTTGAAAGTTTTGTTTTATCTGATGAATTTAAACTCTGTTGAAAAAATGAAAGAACTGCCCCGTTTTTTGTAATCAGGGCAGCTTTCAGTGAAGAACTGCCGATGTCAGCGCAGAAAACGGTTGCTTCTGCACTGGCATTACAGCTATTTAAGAAGTTTTTCAATGATGTCACGGTTATCAAGCAAACCGCCAACCGACTGATTATGGTGAATGCGCATGATGACGTTTGCAAACAGACCGCTTACGTCCGTGCTGATGTACCATTCGCGGTTGAGCAAATCTTCATGGTAGACAGCGTTTGTTCCAATAATTCTGTAGAACAAGCCCTGTTTGTATGCTTCGTCAAACTGTTCAATGGCATTGCCTGTAAAGAATGGCAGACTGATTGCACAGATTACCTTTGTAGCTCCCTGTTCTTTCAAGAATCCCATTGCTTTTAGCAGAGTTCCGCCTGTTCCCAGCATATCATCTGCAAGGAAAGCAACTTTACCCTTTACATCTCCAAGCAGTTTTACGGCCTTGATGTTTGTAGAATGAGCATCCTGCGTAACGATTGAATAATCCCTTTCCTTGTAAATCATGGCAAGAGGAAGCTTCAATCCTGAAGCATAAAATTTATTGCGGTCAATTGCTCCAGTATCTGGAGAAACAATAACCATATCTTCTGTTTTGTTTACTAAATCAACACATTTGCTCAGCTCGCGGATAATCTGGTAGCTGGCATGAAGGTTTTCAAGATGTGTAAGGCTGAATGCGTTTACAATTTCACGGGAATGTAAATCCAGGGTAATAATTCTGTTTACGCCAAGATTTTCATAGATGTGACCAAGTGTGCGGGCTGTAAGGCCTTCGCGACCTTTTTTCTTGTGCTGGCGGCTATAAGGATAAACAGGAAGAACCAAAGTAATTGTTTTTGCTCCAGCTTCCTGAACTGCATCAATTGTAACCAGCATTGACATAACATGGTCATTAACGGAAAGTGATAACTTGTTTTTTCCGTCGTTCAGCGGAAGAATTTCATGGTTTTCACAATCCTGGAAAATGTAAACATCTTTACCGCGGACAGAATCCAAAAGTTCAGTTTTGAATTCACCGTTCATAAAATAAGTAAAGCGTGTGTTTACTTTAAAAATCGGCGGACGGTAGCTTTCTACAGATCCACGCATACAGACATCAGATGTTTGTATGTCACTGTCAAGATTGATTTTACGAATCAACTCTTCTTTCTGCATCTGGTAACGTTTAGAAATGACATCATTTTTCAAAGTAAAACGATGCTTGTACATGTTACGAAGATGTGTAATGACAGCATTTGCGAAAGCTTCACCACCCTGACATGCAACAATTGCAAGATTTGTCGGCTCGGAATACGGCATTTATTCAGACCTCATAAATTAGTAGATTTCTTCAAAATACTAGCATTTATAAAGTGTGCGGTCAATATTTCCCATAATGATTACAAAAAGTGTTAGTATTTCATTTTTTGGGGACTTTTTGAGTGATGAGGTGGAGTTAGTGGCTTGACACTTGTGCAAAGTCTGCTGTTTTTCTCCAGGTAGCGCAGTAATATTTTTTTATGCACTTGAAGAGTCTGCGGTGAATTTTTATACTTTCATTATGCGCTTTACATTTATGGGAACAGGAACAAGTCACGGCATTCCTGTAATTGCATGCACTTGTGCTGTATGCACAAATTCACAGTCGAAAGACAAAAGGCTCCGTTGCAGTGCTTATGTTACCTCCGATGAACCTGATGGAAAAAAAATCGGAATTGTCATTGATACAGGCCCTGAATTTCGGATACAGGCGTTGAAATATGGAATTTCATCTTTGCGCGCAGTTCTTCTAACCCATTCCCATGCAGACCATTTGAACGGGCTGGACGATATCCGCATTTTCAGCCATACAAAATATTCTTCAAAATGCAAAAAAATTGTCGACCTTGCAGCTGAATATCCTGAAACTCAAGGCGAAGGCATTCCAATTTATGCAAATGAAAGTACCATAGCAGATGCCAGGAGTCGTTTTGACTATATTTTCAAGCCTACACAGATTGGTGGCGGCAAGCCAAAGCTTTGTTTTATAGATGCTGAAAAGCATTTTTCTTCGGAAATGCCCTTAAAAATCGGTTCCCTTTCAATTTTGCCCATACCTATCATGCATGGCACAGTTCCTGCTGAAGGCTGGCTTTTGTCCTGTACTGGCAGAGATGGCAAAAAACATTCCATTGCATATCTGACTGACTGCAATTATATAAGCGAATCTTCTTTAAACGTTATCCGCTCAAGCATGGGCATCCTTGATCACCTTGTAATTGATGCCTTGCGGCAGGACAAACATTCAACTCATTGCAGTTTTCTTGAGGCCATGCAGTATGCCCAGCAACTTGAACCGCAGAATGTTTGGTTTACCCACATCTGTCACGATAACAGCCATGAGCAGATTGAGCAGTTTGTACATGACAATCTGAACCTTTTTCCAAAACTGAAAAAAATTGCAGAAAACGGGGGGAGTATAGGACCTGCCTGGGATGGTCTGGAAATTTCAGCAGGGGAATGAAAATCCTCAAAAGAAAAACGCCGTCCAATTAGTTCTGTTATTTTTAAATTTATTTCGGCAGCTACACAGCATGTAGCGTAGAGCTTCAAAAATAAATTCGAAAATGCCATTATGAACTTTTTTACGGATTATCAGGGCAAAAAAAAACCGCACTAAAAGTGCGGGTTTTTGGGTTTTTCAAAGAATCCCAAACCGTAGAATCAAGGTTTTTGCATTTGCGCCTTGATCCGACGTATTTTACAAAAAAATAATTTATTTTTCTGCTACTGGAGTTTCTTTTGGAACTCTTACCTTCTTTGTAATGAAACCGCTGCGTAGACAACGTGTGCAAACTTTAATAGTTGCTGTTGTTCCGCCAAGCTCAGTTTTTATCTTAAGAAGATTAGGTCTCCATGTACGATGAGTATGGTTGAAAGACTTACTGATTTTATTACCGTACATTGGAGATTTTCCGCAAACGTCACATGTTCTGGCCATATCGTTACCTACCTTAACTAATTACGCGTGAGTTCGTTTATAATATTAAATAGCAAGTATTGTGTCAAGCATTCGTTTGTGATAGTTTTAGGTCTGAGGTAAAAAATGTCAGAGAATTCAGTTGCTTTATACGTGCAGGAACAGCTCTTTCTGCTGAAAGATGAAAAATTTAAGGAATTTAATTCAAAGCTGATTCCAAATGTAAACTCTTCGGCTTTTATCGGTGTAAAAACTCCGGCTATCAGGAAATTTTCTTCTGCTTTTTCGAAGCAGCCTGAATGTCTGTCTTTTCTGAAAATCCTGCCACATGATTATTTTGAAGAATATGCCGTCCATTCAGCTTTAATTGCTTCTATGAAAGATTTTTCACAGGCATTGCAGGCTCTTGAAGAATTTTTGCCGTTTATTGATAACTGGGCAATCTGTGACATGCTCAAACCTAAAATATTTAAAAAAAATCTGGATAAACTGCTTCCTTCAATAAAAAAATGGATTTTGTCGTCTGAAACTTATACAGTACGCTTTGGAATCGGTATGCTTATGAGTTTTTATCTTGATGAACATTTCTCTGAGGAATATCTAGAACTTGTGGCTTGTGTAAACTCTGAAGAATATTATGTTAAGATGATGCAGGCCTGGTATTTTGCAACCGCTTTGGCAAAGCAGTGGGAAAAAGCTGTTACATATATTGAAGAAAAAAGACTTGTTCCATGGACGCATAACAAAACCATTCAAAAAGCGGTCGAAAGTTTCCGCATTACTGACGAACAGAAAAAATATCTTCGGACATTGAAGTTAATGGACGATTTGAAATAAGTTTTTTTTCACTTCATTGAAAACTGGATTACAATGGGATATACTTTAGAAAAAAGAGTTGCAGCGTAAAATAATTTGTTTTGACAGGGGGATTTTTTTATGTCTGAATATAAACGTGGTTTTTCTTTGGGATTTTTGTTGCTGAAAATAGGGCTTGGAATTTTCTTTATCATAAGCGGAATTTTGATTTTGCAGGGCAGTGCCAGTGAACCTTGTATTATCGCCATAAGAAGCATTGTAAAGGCCAGAATTGCAGACACTCTTTGCGTTGTAATGGGAATTGTTGAACTTGCAGTTGGTGTAATGCTTTTGCTTTCTGTTTTTGTTTGTTTTGGAAAGACTCTTAATGCGCTTTTTATGCCGATAATCATGATTGTGTGGATTATGGCAATAGCCCTGATTGATGTGTTTGGCAGTGCTGGCTTGCTCAATGGTTTTGGCGGAAACTTTATGAATTATGCTTCAAGAGTTTCTTCTCACTTGATTATACTTGGTTCGATTATTTTGCTGAAATAGTTTTTCTCAAAGCGAATGATTTATCATGAATGATGGAATTTCTTTTAGGGTTGTCTGTGAAGCTGATGCTCCTGCGCTTTTGGAAATTTATGCACCTTATGTTTTAAATACAGCTGTATCTTTTGAATATGATGTGCCTTCTATTGAAGAGTTTCAGCAGAGAATCCGCAGTACGTTGCAAAAATTTCCTTATATTGCAGCTGTACAGAATGGAAAAATTATTGGCTATGCTTATGCATCTCCTTTTAAGTTAAGGGAAGCCTATAAATATTCTGTTGAGTTAAGCATTTATCTGTCAGGTGAATGTCGTCGCAAAGGTGTAGGGAGCAGGCTTTACGGTCTGCTTGAGCAGATTCTTGCAGCACAGGGAATCCTGAATCTGAATGCCTGCATTACCTACGGAAAAAAAGAAGAAAATCCATATACCTCGCAAGACAGTGTGCTGTTTCATGAAAAAATGGGCTATCGTCTGGTCGGAAAATTTTCAAAGTGCGGTTTTAAGTTTGGTACATGGATTGACATGGTATGGATGGAAAAGCTTTTGGACAACGGAATTGGAAGAAATTCAACTCCTATGGAGTTTAAGAAATTTAGTCTGGTAAGAAGCCAGTTTGGCCTGTAAGCTCCTGATTTTTTTCATACAGCATGCAAGCCTTTTGAAGATTTGAAAAATTGCAGGCATTCTGTTTGCTGTGTTTATTTGTATTTATAGAAGAAATTTTGTAGAATTTTCTATGCGGCAAGGATTGGAGCGGTGCCGCAGGCAAACAAACGCAATGCGTTTGGTCGAAGGCGAAAGCCGTAGCCGCGGAAAGCCTGATTTTTGTTGGTGAGAGTAACGAACCAACAAAAAGCCGCCCGTATTTATAAAAAAAGAGCCTACTTGAAAAGTGAAAATCTATTTTATACAATCACAGGAAATATGAAACAGCGTGCAGTTATAGTCGTTTTTTTTCTTATAGCTATTGGACTTGTTGTGTTTTTTATGCTGAATGGAAGCCCTTCTGAACAGAAAGTTTCTCAGCCTCGGTCAAAAATTGTAAATCCTGTTCAGCTTGAAAAGCATGAGTTTGCCTTGTCAGATGATGTTCTTGAACAAGAGGCCGAAATGACTTCTTTTATTCCTCTTTCTCCAGATGAAACTCTTGTAGATATTTTGACGATTGATTTTGACGGTGACACAAGAGATGACCAGATAAATCTTGTCAGAAAGGTTACGAATCCATATTTGTATCTTATTGTCGGACTATATGATAGTGTTACGGGTTCTTACGAAAGGACTGCGGAAATTCAGACTCCTATTACACAGGCTCATTCTTTTTCGTATGCAGGGCTAGACGTTCTTGGAAATCATCAGATGGAGCTGGTTTATCAGGGGGTTACTGATGACGGTTATTCGATTCTGCGTGTCTACAAAATGGAAAAAGATTATTATGGTTCGCCAGTCTTTGAAATTATTGGGGATTTTGTTTCTGACGGAAGCATTTTTGTTCAGCAGGTTCAGCGTGATCAGTCGTATGAACTTTCGCATATCAATGCAGAGCCTTTTGATATTGTCTGCTATGGTTCAGCGGAACTGGGGGCTAAGTCCTACGAGCAGTTTCAGATAACTTACAAATGGAATGTCAGTGAAAAGCGCTTTGTTGAATCCAGCCGTGAAAAAATGAGTGAACGGCGTGTCATGGCAAATGAACTTGCGAAAATTCAGGATGGAACTGTAAAAACATTTGTGAAATTTCTGGACGGGCTCTGGTATAAGACTTCAAATGATGGGGCTGGCATCCGCTATCTTTCATTTGACTATGAAAATTCTGAAGTTATCCTGCAATATGAAGATTTTGAAGAAGTTTACCTTTGGCTTGACAGTTATCTGACTAATGCGGGAATTTATCTTTCTACAAAAAATACTTCAATTTCAAGTCTGAACCGCCGCTATTACATAACTCTTGTTTCTTCTTCTGAAATTCGTCTTAGAATTCAGGAAAATATCGGCATGATTATCAATGAAAGCAACCTTTGGGATGGTAATTATAAAAAAATGACTTCCAGAACAGGTTTTTCTTCTCCTGAGTCTAAAATTTCTTCTGCAGATTTTTTGAAAGATCTTACATCTGCTGAATTTTGGGAAGCTTCTGATGGTTCTAAGTTAAAGTTTGCAGGCGGAAAATATAAAATATCAACTGAATTTTCTCAGGAAACTGGAAAATTTTCCGTAATGGATGTGGGGTCTGTTCCTGTAATTGCATTTAAGCCGGATTCTTCTGTAGAAAAGCCGATGCTTAAGAGAACTTACCAGCTTTCTTATGGAATGAAGGTTTCTAAGAATTCAAAGAAAACCAAAACCAAGGTTGTTCCTGCTGCTGATCATGGTACGGTTATAATTCAGCCTGTAAATATTTCTTTGCAGATGCCTGAAGCTGCCGATGGAACTGTCCTTACCTTGAAAAAACACTGATTGGATAAGTTTGAAAAATGCAGTCCAGGCTGCCGGGAGAATCTTTTGTCAGGACTTCTGTCTGATGTTACAGCTACCTGAGCGGCATCTGTTTTTTCAGCTGTCCTGTTGAATGCTTGACAAGTTTCCCTACGGTCAATACTATAAAATACTATGACCGCTAATGAATTACGCTCGAAGTATATTGATTTTTTTAAGAGTAAAAACCATGTTGAAATTTCTGGACAGTCTTTGATTCCAGAAAATGACCCTTCTGTTTTATTTACAACAGCTGGAATGCATCCTCTTGTTCCTTATCTTTTAGGTGAAAAACATCCGGCTGGAACTCGCCTTACTGACTATCAGAAGTGTGTCCGTACTGGAGATATTGATGAAGTAGGTGATCCCAGCCACCTTACCTGTTTTGAAATGCTTGGAAACTGGTCATTGGGTGACTATTTTAAGAAAGAATCCATTGCCTATAGTTATGAATTCCTTACAAGTAAAGAATGGCTTGGACTTGATCCTAGAAAGCTTTCTGTAACGGTTTTTGCGGGTGATGAAAGTGCACCTCGCGATGAAGAAGCTGCAGGTTATTGGAAAGAAAACGGAATGCCGGAAGATAAAATTGCATATTTGCCGGCAAGTGATAACTGGTGGGCTGCAGGTCCTACAGGTCCATGTGGTCCTGATACTGAAATTTTTTATTGGGTTGGCGAAGGTCTTCCTCCTGAAGGTTCAAATAAAGGAACTGACAGTGCAAACTGGATGGAAATTTGGAACAACGTTTTCATGCAGTTTAACCGCAAAGATGAAAAAACTTTGGAAAAACTTCCTAAACAGAATGTTGATACAGGAATGGGGCTTGAACGTACAAATTGTATCCTTCAGGGAAAGACTTCTGTTTACCTTACGGAAGTTTTCCAGCCGATTATTGCAAAAATCGAAGAGCTTGCTTCATATAAATATGGAACTGATGAAGAAAAAGACAAGTCAGTTCGTATCATTGCTGACCATTCACGCTCTTCTGTATTTATTTTGGGTGATCAGAAAGGTGTTACTCCAGACAGAGTTGGAGCAGGTTATGTTCTGCGCCGTTTAATTCGCCGTGCCGTGCGTCATGGCATGAAGCTTGGCATTGAAAAAGATTTTCTTGCAGAAGTTGCTCAGGTTGTTGTTGATAATTTTAAGATTGCATATCCTGAACTTGAACAGAATAAAGAGAAAGTTTTCAATGAACTTACAAAGGAAGAAGCAAAATTCCGTCTTACACTTAAAAAAGGTGAGGCTGAATTCCAGAAAATGCTTCCTAATTTGATGAAAAATCCGAAGAAAATCATTTCTGGCAAAGTTGCTTACAATCTGTATGAAACTTATGGCTATCCTCTGGAGCTTACGCAGGAACTTGGAGCTGAGAATGGCTTTACAGTTGATGTTGAAGGTTTCAAGGAAGCTGAAAGAAAACATCAGGAAGCCAGCAAAACTGCGGAAGCTGGCAAGGCAAAGGGCGGCATTGCAGAACAGTCTGATGCTGCTACAAAATATCATACAGCTACACATCTTCTTCAGCAGGCTCTTACAGAGGTTCTTGGAGATGAAGTTGCTCAGAAAGGTTCTAATATCAACAGTGAACGCATGCGCTTTGACTTTACGTTCAGCCGTCCTATGACAAAGGAAGAAATTCAGAAAGTTGAGGACATTGTAAATGAAAAAATCAGCGAAGATCTTCCTGTTACGATGCGTGTAATGAGCCTTGATGAAGCTAAGGCCGAAGGTGCCAGGGCTTTGTTTACAAATAAATATGGCGAAAGTGTAAAAGTTTACACTGTTGGACGTGACCCAAAAACTGACTGGTTCAGCAAAGAGGTTTGTGGTGGTCCTCATGTTCAGCATACAGCACAGATTGGAAAATTCAAAATTGAAAAAGAACAGTCTTCTTCTGCTGGTGTACGTCGTATCAGGGCCACAATTTCTGGCGGTCTCCCGCTGGATTCGCAGTAATCTTCCCGGAAAGCTTTGTAAATCAGATTTTTTTGTAACAGGTTTGATTTATTTTTGTTTATTCGTGCGGAGAGGTAATCTTCCGATGTGCTGCATCGAAAAGAGGATAAAACCTGACTGCAAACTTTTTATAGAAGCAAGATTCTGATGCATATTTGTTTCAGGATCTTGTTTGCGTTATTTTGGAAATATATAGCAGATTTTCTGAAATAACCATTGAAACTTGTTTTAGATAAGGATGAAAATTATGAAACGCCTAGCTGCTGGATTAGCTGTTTTTATTATGGCTGCTGTTGTGCTTTTTGCTCAGTCAGACTATCAGGTTCTTGCTTTGGTAAAGCTTAATAAAAATGAACCTGTGATGTTGAAAGATTTGAAAAGCCGTGTTGAAATTTATGAAAAACAAAATGGAAAGACTCTTCCCATTGATGAAAGAAAAGTTGTTTTGACAGCACTTATAAATGAAAAGCTGATTTTACAGGCTGCACAAAAAGAAAACATAACTGTAACAGACAGCCAGGTTGACCAGTCTTTTCTTCAGTATGTGTCACGGCAACTTGGACGACCTGTAACGGAGCAGCAGTTTGCAGATTTTATTCGTCAGGAGGAAAATCTTTCTCTTGATGAATTCTTTACAAAACAGTTTGGACTGAATCTTGCAGGCTATAAATCCCATCTGAAAACACAGCTTGTTGTGCAGCGTTATGTAATTGCCAAAAAAGGTGCTGAAATTCAGGCCGCTCAGCCGAAAGATGCTGAAATCCGTTCTTTCTTCGAAATGAATAAGGCTTCGTTTGCTCAGAGTGATATGCTGCGCATGTTCCTTGTTCTTGTTGCAAAAAAATCTGACCCCACAGCTGCAAAAGCAAAGGCTCAGAGCCTTTTGGATGATTACAAAATGAAAAAGCAGACTTTGGAACAGATTACTCTAAAATCCCGCATGGAAAATTCCGGCTATCAGGCTGGTGAACTTACTGTCAGCAAAACACAGGTTCATGCACAGCAGCTTGGACTTTCTTACAAAGATTTGGAAATTTTGTTCAGCAGAGAACCTGGTTATGTTTCTGAAATGACAGAAACAGATGAAGACTTTCAGTTTTATGTAATGCAGGAAAAATATCCGGCAAAATTACTGGAACTGTCAGATGTTGTTCAGCCTGGAACTACAGTAACTGTTTATGATTATATAAAATCTGAGCTTGCTCAAAGAAAACAAAGTCAGGCAATGGTAAAAGCTGTTCAGGAAATTTCAGATTCTTTGAATACAAACGTTAATGTTGAATGGAAAAAGACCGGGGATGCTCTTGATAAACTGCTCTCCTGGGGAGGAAAAAACTAGTGTCACGACGAAAAGGCCGAATCCTAGCTTTTCAGGCTCTTTATTCCTGGGATGTAGGCGGAGTTCCCAGGGAGTCTCTTACATCTTTTGCCTGGGCAGTAAATGTTGATAACCCTATTATTGATGAAGGTACAAGAGTTTTTGCAACTCTTTTAATCGACGGAACTCTAGAGCATATTGAAGAAGTTGATTCTCAGATAAAATCTCATATTTCTGAAAAATGGGATTTTTCCAGATTGGATAGAGTTGCGCTTGCGATTTTGCGTTTAAGCATTTATTCAATATTGTATCAGAAAGATATTCCACATTCTGTAGTTTTCGATGAAGCTATAACGATTGCAAAAGAGTATGGTTCTGACGATGCATATAAATTTATAAATGCGATTCTTGATTCTGTCAAAAAAGATTCTGAGACCGTAAAAGAAGGTTAGAATGATTTGCCGCTGGTTGCGCATTGCTGCAGTAATTTTTATTTTAATAACAGCGGTTTCATGTTCTTTAAAATCTGATGATACTGCTTTTCTTTCTGAACTTGATGTGATTGATGCATTGATTTTGCATGGTGATGTAGATTCTGCTGTAAAACGATTGCATAAGGCAGAAAGTAAAGCCTTAAATGTTTATTCAACACTTGGTATATATAGGCGCTATGTCCTGATGGGAAATGACATCGAGGCACAGCGCTTTATTTCTTCTGCTGTAAAAAAAAATCCAGATAACGCTGAATTGTCGGCTGTTTATGTTCATTTTCTTTTGCGCCATGACAAAGTTAGTGAAGCATTGGAACTTGGCAAAAAGCTTGCCGGCTCGAAATATGAATCGCTGTATTCAGAAGCTGTGTTCAAAAATATGATGAATTCTGGCAGAAACAGTCTTTTTGAAGAATATCTGAATGAATCCTTTGTTTCTGTTTTTAAAGCAGCTTATAATACTTCTGGAAATTCTGCATGGCTTAAAAATTGTGCTTTGATTGCCATAAAAAATGATAAAATCAAGGAAGCCGTAAAATTTCAGCCTGAACAGATTTTTACAGCTGACGATGCATGTTTTTGGGCTCTCGTGCAGTATGATGCTTCGTGTTTTCTGGAAGCCTCGCAGAATTTTACGCTTGCACAGAATCTTTTGTCAGTTTCTTTGCGTAAAGACAGGAATGAACTTTTGGCAAGAATTTCTGCATTAAAAGCTGATGCTCTGCTGAAACTTGGCGAATATGAGGCTGCCCAGCAGGAAAGGGATTTTTTGCTGACTTTGATTTCTGTGCCTGAAAATCTGCAGTTTGTTCCCGTAACTTATGTGAATTCTGCCTATTGGGCATATCTTCAGGGAAACCCGGAAAAGCGTTATGAATTTCTGTTCCGCGCAGTTGAAGAGTTTCCTGATTATGTTCCAGGACTTTTTGCCTATGCGGCTATGGCCTATGAACAGAGCCTTCCTCAAAAAGCCAGCTTTTATGAAACTTTTCTTAGAAATTCAGGGCTTAAGACACTTGAAATGCAGAAATATGATAAAATTCCAAAGGCTTCTGTGCCTGATGCGCTGGCTCGCATGGATTCTGCATTGAAGAAAAATCAAGATCCGCTTCTGGCAGTTTTGAAAAAAGAGCTTGAATATAAAACTGAAGAAATTCCTGACAGTGTAAAAATTGCTGATGTGTGGAAGATGCTTGAATCGAATGCAGGTGAAAATGGTCTTTGTCCGCCTGTTATGATTCATTATGCTGCTGATACATTTCTTGGTTTGAATCAAAAAGACGAAGCTGAAAGAATTTTTTCAAAATATATTAAAAGACGATATAAGTTTGATTCTTCTGCCGATTTTTATGTGCAGCTTTTGGCAAATAAAAGTGTTTTTGATGGCTGGGAATGTGATTATGCTGCATATTTTGCACTGGAACATAAATATGTTGATGTTGCAAGGGAATTATACGAATACCTTGTATTTTGCCGGCCCGAATATTCTGCAGAAAAAACTTCCGATTTTGCATATTCTCCTGCGGTAAATCTTGCAATGCTTTACAGTTCAACAGGAAAAAGGCAGAAAGCTCTGGACTTATATAGCATAAAGTCTGGCAGTGTGTATGACGCAGGAAAACGTTCAGAAATTTTGTACAGGATTGCCTGCATTCAAAATCAGGAAAATAAAAGGATTGAAGCCTTAAAAACTTTGGAATATGCCGTAAAACTCAATCCGTTGAATGAAAAAGCTCATTTGCTCTTGATGCAGCTGAAGAAATAGCAGTGTGGACAAAAAAACTGCCGGAGGAAGTGCCTTCGGCAGTTGTGATTTAAGGTCTATGGATGCCTTAAAAGTTACATTAAGTGTTTCCTTAGTTTTCTATGACTGCAATGATATCACTGTTTTTAAGGATGAGATATTCTTCGCCGTCAATTTTTACAGATGTACCTGCGTATTTGTCATACATAACACGTTCACCGACTTTTACAGTAATTTTTTCTTTATCGGTTCCAGGACCAACAGCTTCAATTACTGCTGTCTGTGTTTTTTCCTGAGCAGCATCTGGAATGATAATTCCTGAAGCTGTTTTTGTTTCTGCTTTTTCAGGTTTTGCAAGAACTCTGTCTGCTAAAGGTCTAAGTTTCATATAAATCTCCTCAAAAAAATTTTCATTGATGTTATCCCGAAAATGCACTGCTAGTGTTATTTTTTCGAGATTTATAAAAAGCAAATGCTTCAATAGTAAATATACGAATTTAACTGGAACATCGTCAACAAAAAAAAGAATTTTTGAACCATAATTTTGGGAATTTTCTCATGATGTGTCATTTTTACTCATTTTATTCAGCTAAAATGCTGTGTGTGTCAAAATGAAACATTTATAAGATGGCTCATGCATAAAAAAATCGTGAAACGGGTAAAAATTCTGAATTTTTCAGTTATTTCACATAAAAAGTAATAAAATTCGATAAAAAAGGCAAGAAAAATAAAGTTGGCACAGAACTTGCTATATATAATATAGGTTTTGAAAAAGCTGGAATACTAAATGTTCCGATTTGTTTTTTTTGTGGGAAAGCCTGATAAAGCTTCTGAGAGGGGCATGGCTTTCATCTTTTCTGAAGTTTGTATTGCAATTGCATTGCAACTTTTTTATGGGGAGATTTTAATATGATTAATGATGAAAATGTATTGGCGCTTTATTTGAAAGATATAAACAAAATTCCACTTTTGTCTCGGGAAGAAGAGATTGAACTTGCAAAAAAAGCACATGCTGGTGACAAAGCTGCTAAAGAAAAGATTGTTCGTGCAAATTTGCGGTTTGTTGTAAATGTTGCAAAAAAATACCAGAATCACGGCCTGGATTTAGTTGATTTAATCAGCGAAGGAAATATTGGTTTGCTTACCGCTATTGAACGTTTTGACGTTTCAAAAGGCTTTCATTTTATTTCTTATGCTGTATGGTGGATAAGACAAAGCATTCTGAAGGCTGTCTGCGAAAAAAGCCGTGCTATCCGGTTGCCTCTGAATCGTTCAAATGAATTGGTTCGCATTGAGCATGCAGGTAAAGCTGTTGCCGGAAACAAAACAGAAGAGCAGAGCATAAAGGAAATTGCTGAAATGCTTGGAATGGAGACATCTCATGTTCGTGAAATGCTTGCAATTTCAAAGGAAATGATTTCTTTGGATGCCAGTGTTGGTAATTCCAGTGATGACAGTGCCTGTTTTGGAGATTTTGTTGAAGATGAGCGTTATGAAAATCCTGATGAGCATGTAATAAACGAATCAATGCACAATGACATAAACGAAGTTTTGAATACTTTGAAGCCGAATGAAGCAAAAGTTCTCCGTCTGCGTTTTGGTCTGACTGGAGAAAAGCCGATGTCATTGAAAGAAGTGGGTGAAGTATGCAATCTTACAAAAGAGCGTATCCGGCAGATTGAAAAAAATGCAATCACAAGAATGCAGCATCCTGCAAGGATGAAGCGTCTTGCAGCTTACGTTGCATAAAGGCAAAAGCGTCTGCTCTTGCCTGCATCAGAATGGAGCGGTCGCGGTGAATGTCTGCAATTCCCAAGGATAAATTTCCTGCTTGAAGGGTTCCGGTAAGTTCGCCGGGCCCTCTTAGTTTTAAATCAGCTTCTGCAAGTACAAAACCGTCTGTGCTTTCCCGAATAGCCTTCATTCGTGCGATGCCTGTTTCCGTAATTTTATGGCTATAGATTAAAAAGCAATAGGACTGTTCCTGACCTCTGCCAACTCGACCGCGGAGCTGATGAAGTTGTGCCAGCCCGAAATGATCTGCCTGTTCAATAACCATGCATGTTGCATTTGGAACGTCTACGCCAACTTCAATTACTGTGGTCGCAACAAGTACTTGAATTTTGCCTTCGCGGAAATCATTTAGAATTTTTATCTGGCTGTCTTCTTCAATTTTAGAATGAATCAATGCACATTTGAACTGCGGATAAACTTTCTCTGCCAGAAATTTGAAATTTTCTTCTGCTGCCTTTATGGAAGTTTGTGCTTTTTTTTCGGTGTTGCTGTCAGCAGAAAAATCTGAAAAATCTTCTTCTTGTTGGGGAGCTCCTGAAATTGCTGGATATACAAAGTATGCCTGTCTGCCTTTTTCCAGTTCTTTCTGGACGGCGGCATAGGCATTTTGTTCATGCCCTTCTCTTACAAGGTATGTAATCACGCTTTTGCGCCCCTGAGGCATTGTTTTTATTGTTGAAACATCGAGGTCTCCAAAAACTGTCAGGGCAAGTGTCTGCGGAATTGGGGTCGCGCTCATCATGAGCAGATGGGGTGAAACGTATTTTTTATTTGTCAGCTGCAGCCCTTTTCCTATGATTGCATTTCTTTGCATGACACCAAAACGGTGCTGTTCGTCGATTATCACAAGCTGCAAATCCTTATAGCAGACATTTGACGAAAAAAGCGCATGTGTTCCAATTAAAATGTCAATGTTTCCGTTTTGCAGTTCTTTTAGCAGCTGTCTGCGCGCTGGAGTTGATAAAGCTCCTGTTAGGAAAGCTATGCGCACGCCCAGAACTTCAAGACTGCGTGCTGCATTTTCTGCATGCTGACGAGCAAGCAGCTCAGTTGGTGCCATAACAGCACATTGTCCGCCTAGGTCAACTGTCCGAAGGCATGCAAAAAAAGCTGTGAGCGTTTTTCCAGACCCTACATCGCCTTGCAGGAGCCTGCTCATTGTGTAGACCGGCAAATCCTGTGAGTTTGCAGAAGTTTGAGAAGGTTCTTTTAGAAGGGCTGTCCGATCCTTAAAACCGTGATCTATGTCCATGTTTATCTGATAAATTGCAGTTTTTTGACCTTCTGTAAGGGCGAATGGCAGCCGCTCCAACAATTGTGCCTGACGTGGTGAAAGAGACTGCCTGAATGTCTGTTCTGGTACCTCAGCATGAAAATTCTGGTCAGGGCTTTCTGAAAGTGCGGCTTCTGGCAGTTTATGCTTATGCTCCCAAATTCTTTTTGCCATTGAATACTGAAACTTAAACAATTCTTCGTAAATCAGGGTGTTCCTTGCTTTTTCGACATCAGAATAAGTTTTGGGCTGATGAATCAACAGAATTGCGTCTTTTTTGGAAAGAAGGCCGCGCTGCTTCATGATAGATTCTGGAAGTTCGCTGTCAATTCCGCTGTAACATTGCTTTAGTGCAGAAGCAACTGCTTTCCGTACGATTTTTTGGCTTAATCCTTCTGTGAGCGGATAAACTGGAAGAACACCTGAATCTGGCAGAGGATTTTGCATGATTTCAGCGATAGATAAATTTTCAATGCCAGGCTCTGTTAGTTTTATAGCATCAAAGCTGGAAGACTGGAGACTTCCGTATTTTATTGCAAAGGTTCCTGAAACTGCGATAAGTGAACCTACTGGATAAGTTTTTTCAAGAAATGGTCTGTTGAATGCAATCAGCTGGGCTTCTGCACTGCCATCGTTTATGAAAATTTTCAAGGTTTTCATACGGCCGTAGCCGAACCAGTCATGTGCGGTAACTTTTGCAACTGTATGGATTTTGGGATTTTGCCGGAACTGTGAAAGCTTTGTAATTTTTGTCCTGTCGTCATAATCTCTGGGGTAGAGCGTCAGCAGGTCGGCAATTGTAAATACGTTTAAGCTGGCAAAAAGTTTTGCTGTTGCCGGTCCTACTCCTGCCAAGCTTCCGACAGGAATGTGAATGTCTTCAAGTCTCATTTACAGAAAGTTTATCACGTTTTTCCTAAAATGGAAGGGCTGCGAACAAAGAGCAGATAATTGCTGTAAGATATTGCAGACCCACGCGGATAATGACGGTAAAAATTATTGAAACAATGAGAGCTGTCTGGAATTTTACAGGTCTGTTTCCAAGAATAGCTCCTGCAATTCTAAAAACAAACGGATTTATGGAATAATCTATTTGATTTAAAAATATGTTTCTGGAATCAGTATAAAAAAAAGTTGTAAAAAGTCTTAGAACCAGAAAAACAATCAGTATATTCAAGATTGAAGAAATTATCTTCCACAGGGTTGCTGTTGCCAGTACAAGAAATTGTCCGATTTTTATGTAATGACTGTTTGATAAAGATGTCACAATGCCTGAAAGAATCATGAGAACACCAAAAGCTACTACAGCTGAAAAATCTAGAGGCCCGATTCTAAGCGGAAGCCTGCGGAAAATATTCAGGAAAGGGTCGCATAAATCAGAAAGAATCTGACCGGCACGGCTGGCATTCAATTCCGGAATCCATGTAAAGATAATCCTCAAAAAGCAGAGAAATGAATAAATTGTAATGGCAGAATTAAGTAATTTAAAAAAAGCTGTCATATAAACTCCATGTAAAATCAAAAAATGCATTGCCTGTGTCTGACTGTCAGTCTGAACAACTCAAACTTTTAATTCTACGCAAGCCAGACATCTGCAATTCCGTTTTGGTCCTTTAGTTCCTGTATGAATCCTGGTGCAGAAGGAACTGAAAGCTGAGGATTTGCCTGAATAATATAAGGCCCATTCTCTGTGTCTATATGAAAATATACTGAACAATTGCCCGTTGCGCCAAATAAAAAATCACGTATATGCTCGATTTTTTCCTGAGAAAAATCCTGAAAATTCAGCTGAATATGAACTTCATGGATTGAGTGGGTTTTCAGACTTTCCAGATTTTCAAGACTGTCTACTAAAAATGAAGGTGTTCCCCGAGAACCGTCCAGCTTGCCTTTAAATCCGTAGATTTTACCTGAGTGAATTTGCGGGCGGAGAGTTGCCCAAATTGGGGGGAAGAAAGTAATGTCTATCATGCCTTTGAAATCCTGAAGTTTGCCAAAAGCCATGGAGTCACCTTTTTTTGTATTGATTGGTTTAAGCTCCACTAACATTCCGACAGCTGTGTATGTTTTTCCAAAATTTCGGCTTTGCCATGAATTGATGCCTGCTGCGGCTTTCATGGCTTCGGCATCTTTGGCTTCCTGCTTAATATTGGATGAATTGACGGTTGCACATTCTGTAATGACTTTTCGGTATTCGTCCAAAGGATGACCGGAAACATAGCAGCCGATAAGATCCTTTTCTTCATCCAGTATTTCCATTTTTGTTTTTTCAGGAGCCTGTTCAAATACAAAAGGAACGAATTCTTCTTCACTACTGTCACCGAAAAGGCTTCCCTGACCGTTTTCAGTTCCACGGCGCTTTGCTTCTACGTAGGCAACTGCGCGCTCCATATTTTGTGCTAAAGTTGTCCTGTCTTGTCCGAGCTTGTCAAATGCACCTGTTTTTATTAAAACTTCAATGGCCCTTTTGTTTACGACTTTCTGGTCAACACGTTCAACAAAATCCATAAAATCTTTGTACGGACCATTTTCTTTTCGTTCACGGACAATTTCTTTGGCTGCATTTTCACCCATTCCCTTGATGCCTTTAAAACCAAATACAATGTGTCCATCTGCAACGTCAAAAATTTCATCGGAACGGTTTACATCTGGAGGATCAACTGGAATACCCATTTTTTTGGCTTCTTCAATATAGCCTGGCAGACCGTCTGTTGATGTAATTTCGTTCGTAAGGTTTGCTGCCATGAATTCTGCAGGATAATTTGCTTTTAGCCAGCCTGTACGGTAAGCCAGAACAGAATAAGCGGCTGCGTGTGATTTGTTGAATCCGTAACCAGCAAAAGGAATCATTATTTCAAAAATTTCATCAGCATGCTCTTTTGTATAGCCTTGCTTTACGGCGCCATCTTCAAATTCCTTTTTTTTGCCCATCAAAACGTCGATTTTTTTCTTACCCATGGCACGGCGCAGCATATCTGCTCCACCAAGTGAAAATCCTGCAATTTTCTGGGCTACCTGCATAACCTGTTCCTGATAAACCATAACTCCGTAGGTTTCTTTCAGAATGCCTTCAAGGCAGGGGTCAGGATAATGAATTGTTTCAGGCTTCCACTTGCCTTCGATGTATTGAGGAATGTAATCCATAGGACCTGGCCTGTACAAAGCATTCAATGCAACTATTTCTTCAAGGCATCTAGGTTTTGCTTCGCGCAAAATTTTCTGCATTCCAGGAGATTCAAACTGGAATACTGCTGTGGAATCTCCCCTGCAGAACAGGTCAAAGGTTTTTTCATCTGTTTCGCTGACATTTGCACAAACAAAATCCGGTTCATCCGGGGATGCTTTGTGCTTGTTAATGATTGTTTCTGCATAGCGGATTAAAGAAAGTGTTTTTAATCCAAGATAGTCAAATTTTACAAGTCCGCATGGTTCAATAATGTCCATTGTGTATTGAACGCCGACTTCGCCAGTTTTTGCATCTTTGAATACAGGAGCCCAGTCTGGCAGCTGTGTAAGTCCGATTACCATGCCAGATGCATGCAGACCTGTGTTTCTGTTCAAGCCTTCAAGTTTTTTGCAGAGTTTCATCCAGCGGTCAAAAGTCGGCTTGTCGAGGCCGATTGTAGAAACTGGATCTTCTGCTACGGGAATGAGCTGGCCTCCATCTGGCATTTTTTCTGTAGGTGCGCTGAAAGCATCTTTGAATTTTGCCTTTGGACTGGCTGGAATGCATTTTTTTACTTTTTCTACGATTGACAGTGGAATTCCAAGAACTCTGGCAACATCGGCAAGGCAGTTTTTTGGTTTGAGTGTACCGAATGTTACGATATGTCCTACCTGCGGGTCGCCGTAAAGGTCACGGGTATGCTGGATGATGTCCTGTCGATAATCGAAGTCCATATCAACGTCAAAATCCGGCATGGAAACGCGTTCAGGGTTTAGAAATCTTTCAAAAATCAGTTTGTAACGGAAAGGATCAATATCCGTAATTCCCATGCAGTAGGCAACAAGGCTTCCTGCACCAGAACCTCGTCCAGGACCTATAGGAATGTATGGCTTAGGTCTGTTGTTTACGTTATCCCATGTTGATTTTGACCAGTTGATGAATTCCCATACAATCAAAAAGTAGCCGGAAAAACCCATGCTGAAAATAATGCCAATTTCATATTCACAACGTTCACGAATTTCAGGGGTTATTTCCTTGTAACGTTTTTTCAGGCCTTCTTCAACAATGTAGCGGACATAATCATCCTGATTTTTTGCATAATCATCTCCATGTGTCTGGAATTCTTTAGGCAGTTCAAAACGTGGAAGACAGCCTTTCAGTTCCTGGGTTTTATACTGATGAATTGTCAGATTGCACATATTTGCAATTTTCAGGGTATTTTCGTAGGCTTCCGGGATTTCAGGGAAAAGTTCTCTCATTTCCTGTTCTGTTTTAAAATACCATTCAGTTCGGCCTTCTCCCATGGATTCATGAGGCTCGTCAAGTAGTTTTTTAAAGCTGATGCACCGCAATGCGTCCTGGGCTTCGGCATCTTCTTTGTTCAGATAGTGAATGTCGTTTGTTACAACCATTGGAACGTCAAGTTTGCGTGCAAGTTCAATCAGTTTTGGATTTACCTGCCTTTGAATTTCAAGACCATGATTTTGCAGTTCAATATAGTAATGGTCAGGTCCGAAAAGTTCTTTATATCGCTTTATGGTTGCTTCTGCGTCATCAAGTTTTCCTGCAGCAATTGCCTGTGGAACTTCTCCTGCAACGCAGGCAGAAAGGCAGATTAGACCTTCATGATATTGCTTCAAGAGTTCAAAATCTATGCGAGGCTTGCCGTAATAAAGCGAACCTTCATCTGTAAATGCCCGTGAGCAAAGCCAGCTCATGTTTTTATAGCCGGTTTCATTTTCGCAAAGTAAGATTAAATGGTAATTATGTTTGCCATAGCGGGTATTTTCTTTTTTTGTATGGTCTTCTGTGCAGTAAAATTCGCAGCCTACAATTGGATTTATTCCGTTTGCATGGCATATATGTTCAAAATTCAAAACTCCGAACATATTTCCATGGTCTGTAAGGGCCAATGCAGGCATGCGGAGTTCTTTTGCACGGGCAATAAGGGAATCAAGCTTTACAGCTCCATCCAAAAGCGAATAGTCAGAATGAACATGTAAATGAACGAATTTGCTTTCCGGAGTTCCTTCCGGGGCATCTGGAAAAACGTGAATGTCTGCCATGTGCGTATTCTATAGGCTTTTTTTTGTTTTGCAAAGCGTTTCAAAAAAAACTGAAAAAAAATCGAATGAAAGTGAAAAAAAACAAAAAAAAGGTTATAATGTGAAATGTTGGAGTTATCTTTTATGACTGGAACAGCTGTATTTTTTCAGGATTTTTAAAGATGCTGCATATTTAACCTGCATTTTCGCAAAAACTATTTGAAAATTAAAAAAAGTTCATGGAGGAATCGTTTTTCAGCTTGTATGAAAAGGTTAAATTTTACAAAAAAAATTCATGAAATTTTCCTCATCAAAAAAAGTGTAAGGCATAAGGTAAAAATACTGATGGTCGTGTTTCTCATTTTTCTTATTGCCTGTGAATGTTTTGTCTGTTTCTTTACTTTATGGAAAAATGCTGAAAAACTTTATATAGACATTGCAAAGGAGCTGGTAACCTCTTATTCAAAAAATATTTCTACGCTGATTTCCAGGTTCAACGCAGATTTGATGGTTTTTTCCAGCAATGCAGAAGGTGATAATCGTCAGGAAATTCTGAATTCCTTGAAAGACCTGCAGCCTTTACTTGAAAAGGACATACTTAATGTTTTTTATGGCGATGAAACAGGCTATGCATATTATTCGTATAAATCTCCTGTAAAAATAGATAAAACCAGATATTTCCATGAAATGATTCATAACGGCAGGGAATATTTTATTGATGGCCCTGAAATTTCAAACATCGAAGGAATTCCTGTTTTTCATATTGCAAAGTCCATACGCACTCAAGATGGAAAAAGCAATGGATTTTTTTCTTTTGCAATTCCTTTAAGGACGATTGAAGCAAATATTTCTGAAACAAAAATTTTAAAACGAAGTAATGTTTTTATCACGGACACAAGTTGTGAATTTATTTTGCGACCGCGTTCTTCGTTTATTTTGCGTTCCTATGAAAAAGGAATGCCCGATGGCAGTGAAATTGATTCTCTTTTAGAAATAATGAAATCTCAATTCAATGGAACTATGCGCATAACAGGCCAAGACGGTAAATCTTACATTATAGTTTTTTCACCGATAAAGGAAACTCCATGGATAATTGCTGCAGCAATTCCGCAGACTGAAATTCTTTCGGCTTTTTCTTCTGTCGGTTATAAGATGCTTTCTGTTCTGGTTCTTTCAACCTTGGTTTTAATTTGTTTTTTTACCGGCTCTGTAATTATTCTGATTTTCAAGCGGATTTACAAATTCCGAAGGGAAGATGAGGTTGCTGACGAACTTACAGGTTTGTGGACTTTAAAGCGCTTTGAAAGGGAAATTCAGGAAATTCTTGATGCAGATGGCTTCAGAAATTACATGATGGTAAGCTTTGACATTCAGGGGCTGAAGTTTATAAACAGGACCTACAGCGAACATGTTGGAGATGATATGCTGATTATTTTCAGCCAGAATCTTTCTTCATTTGCAAAGCTCCATAAAGGCTACTGTGCACGTGGTTATGCAGACCATTTTTATCTGTTTTTCCCATTTGAAGATGTTCATACTGCCATTACAGAATTTTATGAAAGATTCTATGCAAAAAAGAATTTGCCGGCAAGGGAAATTGTTCCTGTACTGATAAAAAGTGGAATTGCTTTTACGGGCAAAGATTTTGGTTTTGATTCTGTAAATGGACTTTTGGAAAAGGCTGCTTACGCTCGGCGTGAGATAAAGGAAAATTATGAAAAAGAATACAGAATTTTTGATGAATCGTTGAACCGCAAAATAATAAAAGAAAAGAAGATAGAATCCTGCATTAGAAGCGGTTTTGCGAATAATGAATTTTGTGTTGTTTATCAGCCGAAAATTTCGCTTACAACAGAAAAAGTTGTTGGTGCAGAAGCTCTGGTTCGCTGGAACAGTGAAAAAATCGGCAAGGTTCTGCCTGACGAGTTTATTCCGATTTTTGAACGCAACGGTTCAATTGCAAGCCTTGATTTTTTTGTTTATGAGGAAGTTTTCAAGTTTCTGCATGACAGTATTGAAAAAAATCTTCCGGTTGTACCAATTTCGGTTAATATGTCGCGTTTTCATGCCAATTCAGTTGATTTTGTTGAAAAGTTTGATCAGTTGATAAAAAAATATGAAATTCCTTCCAATTTGATTGAAGTTGAAATCCTTGAACGCTCAGTTTCAAATGGAACTTCCAGTTTGCGAAGTATTATTGACGGTTTGCATGAGCGTGGATTTAAAGTTTCCATGGATGATTTTGGTGTAGGCGAGTCTTCTTTGACAATGCTTGATACAATCCCTGTTGACACTCTAAAAATAGACAAGAATTTTCTGCGTGAAGAAAATGACTGGGAGCGTACCAAGCGAATCATCGTGAAAATTGTTGAACTTGCCAAAGATTTGAAAAAATCTGTTGTCTGCGAAGGTGTTGAAAACAAGGCTCAGGTTGAATTTTTGAATTCGATAAACTGCGATGTTGCTCAAGGATTTTTTTATTCCAAGCCACTTAATCCAAAAGAATTTTCGGAATTTTTAACAGAAAAAGGCTGTTAGACCGATATAAAAACTATGAATGAATATTCAAAAAAATACTCTGCTGCTCTGATTGGGCTGGGGCGCATAGGGTTTTCACTTGGTTTTGACAGAAAGCGGGAACAGCCTGCATCTCATACAATGGCCTTAAAAAACTGTAGAAGAATTCGGCTTGTTGCAGGGTGCGATACAGACAGCTGCAGGCGTTCTGAATGGAATAAATTCGTAAAAAACGCTGCCGTCTATTCCAGTGCAGTAAAAATGCTCTCGGAAACAAAGCCTGATATTGTTTCTGTTGCCGTAAATGAAAGTTCTCATTTGGAATGTGCTCTTGGGGCAATTCAGGCAAAGCCCCGGCTGGTAATTCTTGAAAAGCCAGTTGCACTTACGGTTGCAGACGGTCTGAAAATTGCAGAAGCATCAGAAAATTATAAAGTACCTGTCATGATAAATCATGAACGGCGTTTCGCAGCAGATTATAAAATAGCCCGAACCAGCCTTTCTTCAATTGGTGAGATTCAAAAAATAGATGCCTCCCTGTACTCAGGACTGCGGGTATATTCTGAAGAAGATGAAAAAAGCGGAGCTTACAGTCTTTTACATGACGGAACCCATTTGTTCGATATTGTTCTGTTTTTTCTGGAAGCATTGACGGATTCTGAAAAGGTTGAAAAAGTTTCTGGTTGTGAAACATTTCCATGCCTCTTAAAAAATCCTGAAATTACAGGTCTGTATGTTGATTCTTCTGACAAAAAAGTTGTGCGTAGTCTAAGCATTCACTATACAACAGACAAATGCCCTGATGTGAATTTTTTTATTTCCGGAAGAAGCAAATTTTTTGGTTTTGAAATTGAAATAACAGGAACATCAGGAAGAATTTGTATAGGTAATGGATTTTTTAAAATTTACCAGCGCAGACAGTCCAGGCTTTATTCTGGCTTTTATTCACTTGCCAGAGATAAAAATGTGAAAATTCCTGGAAAAACTGGCTATTTTGCAAATATGGTTCAGAATGCAGTGGATTTTCTGGATGGCAAAGAGCCACTTGGTTCAACTTTGGAAAATGGAATGAACGTTCTCAAATTTATTGAAGAAATCACTCTTATGCTGAAAAAAGAAATTGCCAGATAGCTTTGCCAGAAAGATGAAAATTCAGCTTTGTATGTTCTGAAAAGTTTCCAAAAGGGCAAAAAAAACCGCTCAAAATGAAGTTCACTTCAAAACGAGCGGTTTTTTTGCAAGTGCTGATAAATCAGCTTACATTGTCAGTTTACTTTCCAATGTATGCAAGTGCTGAATCAGCTGCAATCTTACCAAAGATACAGATGTCTGCAACAGCGTTACCGCCAAGGCGGTTTGCACCGTGAACACCACCTGTAACTTCACCAGCTGCATAAAGACCTGGTATTGGAGTTCCTTCTTTTGTAAGAACTTCAGTCTTAGGATTGATTTTGATACCGCCCATTGTGTGGTGAACAGCTGGAGCAATTTCGATTGCATAGAAAGGACCTTTTACAAGCTGTGTGTCTTCATTAACCTGTTTGCCTTCAGCGTTCTTGTATGAACGTGTAAAGCTGTTAGGGTTACGTCCGAATTCAGGATCTTTCTTTGCTACTACGTATTTGTTGTACTGTTCAACAGTTGCCTTGAGAGCATCAGCCGGGATGCTGAGTTTTCCAGCAAGTTCTTCGATTGTAGCGCCTTCTGTTGTAAAGCCGTTCTTTACGTAGCCGTTGATAGCTTTGAGAGAGTCGCGAACGCCCTGATCAAAGAAGATGTAAGCTGTTTTTCCAGTCTGTGCAAGAACGGCTGCTGACATTACGTCGCGTGTTGCCATTTCATTGCCGAAGCGTTTACCTTCGCGGTTAATAAGGATTGCACCGTTTCCGCGGACAGCTTCTGTAATCATTGCACCCTTGCCTGGTACTACAGTTGGGTGTGTCTGAATCTGTTCAATCTGGAACAGGTCTCCGTTGAATTTTTCAATCCATGCAAAAGCATCACCAGTAGCACCTTTGTGGTTTGTTGTACCGAATCCTGCAAGACCTGGCTGGAATTTAACAACCATGTCTGGGTTAGCACCAAAACCACCTGTTGCAATGATAACGGCCTTTGCTTTGATTGTGTATTCGCCACCTTCGTAAGAAACTTTTACACCAGCAGCTTTTCCGTTGTCTGAAATAACGTCTGTAACTTTGTTGTTCAGGCGGATTTCTGCACCCTGTTTTTTGCAGGCTGCTTCAAGAAGTGGAACAAGGTGAGCTCCGATTGCAGAACCTCCCTGCGGGCGGTGAATACGTTTGTTTGTTGCACCACCAAAAAGTCCTACATCGCTGAGGTCTGCACCTACAATGTCGCTCTGGAGCCATGCTACGATTGCTGCAGAGTTTTCAACCATTGTGCGTACAAGGGCTGGGTCATTGATGTTTTTTCCACCTTTCATTGTGTCATTGAAGAATGTTTCTTTGTCATCTTTAATGCCAAGTTTTTCCTGTTCTGGTGTGTAAGAAGCGTTAAGACCGCCTGTAGAAGAAATTGTATTTCCTCCAACTACACCCATTTTTTCAAGAATGATAACTTTTGCACCTTTGTTTGCAGCTTCAATACCTGCAACCATACCTGCACCACCGGCACCTACAATTACGATGTCACATTCTGTGTCTGTGTAAGAAGCTGCGCTTACAGTTTCACCTTTTGAAGCTGCAACAGCGGCTTTAATAGCCTGAATGATACCTTTTGAAGTAAGTGTTGCTCCTGAAACAACATCAAGATTGTCAGCACTTCCTGTCTTTTTAACCTGTTCAATAACACCTTTGATGGCTGGATCTGACAGACCTGGAGTTTCTGAGTGAGAAACTACAGCTGCATCAATGATTTTACCATTATTGACTGTTACTGAAACTTCAATTTTACCGTTGCGTCCGTCACCTGTTCCGGTAAAAGCCTGTCCTGCTGATTTTTTTGAGCAGGAAATTGATGTTGCGATGGCTAAAGCTGAAACAGCAAGAAAAACACCGCAAGCAACTTTGCTAAATTTTTTCATACGAGACCCTATCTCCTTTTTGGCTTTTAGTTCAGGAAAATCCTGATTGCGGTAAAAGCCAATTTTTACTGCCGCAATGTTCAGTTTATTAACAGTTGTTTATCTGGAGGTTTGATAACCTCGTCCATACATTTAAATTATTATAATATGTCGCAAGTAAATTATCAAATTTTATCAGATCTTATTGAAAAAACACAAAAAAACTGATTTTTTTTGTCAACTCAGTTTTCTTTGTTCATGCGACAGGGATTGCAGGGGCGCACAGCGGCCACCGCAGCGAAGCGAGGAGGCTGAAACCCCGAAAAGCCCGGTTTTTCAAGGCTTTGCCTTGAAAAAGTCGCCCAAAAAAAACATGAATTTAGTTTAAATGCGGGCTTTTGGGCTGTCAAGTTTTTGTAGATAAAAAAGACCCCAAAGTCTGCATCGGAAACTTTGGGGAAAATGCACTAAATGTGCGGCTTTAAGGGAAGATAATGCACGATTTTACACGCAAGGGTTTATTCTGCATGGATTGAAGTGTTTTTTACGATAACGTCGTGTGCAGAACCTTCGCTGATTGAAGCTTGAGAAACAAGTGTCAGCTTGGCTTTTTCCTGAAGTTCAGGGATTGAAAGTGCGCCACAGTTGCACATAGTATGGATAACTTTGCTGGTTGTTACTGCAACTCCGTCATGGAGGCTTCCTGCGTAAGGAACGTAGCTGTCAACACCTTCTTCGAAGGCAAGTTTTTTTGAGCCGCCAAGGTCGTAGCGCTGCCAGTTGCGTGCGCGGTTTGAACCTTCGCCCCAGTATTCCTTTACGTAGTTGCCGTTTACCATGAGTTTGTTTGTCGGGCTTTCGTCAAAGCGGGCAAAATAGCGTCCGAGCATTACAAAATCTGCTCCCATGGCAAGAGCAAGTGTTATGTGGTAGTCGTGTACAATGCCGCCGTCTGAGCAGATTGGGATGTAAATGCCTGTTTTTTTGTACCATTCGTCGCGGGCTTTTGCAACTTCGATTGTAGCGGTTGCCTGACCGCGGCCAATGCCTTTCTGTTCACGGGTAATGCAGATTGAGCCGCCGCCGATTCCGATTTTTACAAAGTCTGCTCCGTTTTCTGCAAGGAAGTTAAAGCCGTCTTTGTCTACAACGTTTCCTGCACCGATTTTAATTTTGTCGCCGTATTTTCCATGCAGGTCGAGCAAAGCTCTGCGCTGCCATTCTGAGTAGCCTTCTGAAGAGTCAAGGCAGAATACGTCGGCACCTGCTTCCATGAGGGCTGCTGCTCTGTCCATGTAATCTCTTGTGTTGATTCCGGCTCCTACAAGGTAGCGGTGCCGTGAGTCGAGCAGTTCAAGGGGATGTTCTTCATGTGATGAGTAATCTTTGCGGAATACCAGATAAAGCAGTTTGCCTTCTTTATCAATTACAGGCAGCTGGTTGATTTTGTGTTTCCAGATAAGTTCATTTGCTTCGCTTAAAGTGATGCCTTCTTCTGCTTTTATAAGGTCTTTGAATGGTGTCATGTAGTCAGAAACCTTTGCGTTGGCAGGGCAGTGATTTATTCTATAGTCACGGTCTGTAATTATGCCTACGAGTTTACCGTTTTCTGTTCCGTCTTCTGTTACGGCTACGGTTGAATGGCCTGTTCTTGCTGTGAGTGCCTGAAGTTCTGCAAGTGTCTGGTCTGGGCGGATATTTGAATCAGATTTTACAAATCCGGCTTTGTATGATTTTACTCTGGCAACCATTTCTGCCTGATGTTCGATTGTCTGGGAACCAAAAATAAAGGAAAGTCCACCTTCTCTGGCAAGTGCAACAGCCATTTTGTCATCAGAAACAGACTGCATTACTGCAGAAACCATTGGAATGTTTAGGGAAAGGGGACTTTCTTCTCCGGCACGTTTGTTAAACTTTACCAGAGGTGTACGAAGTGAAACATTGTTTGGTGTACATTCAGCGGAAGAATAGCCTGGAACTAAAAGGTATTCACCAAAAGTGTGGGATGGCTCTTCAAAATAATATGCCATGACAGATTCTCCATTAGATATAGATTTTAACGGAAGTAATCCCGTTGACCGAGTATAGACCAAACAGAAAATTTTTACAATAATTTTGATGTTTTTTTGGGTGCCAGAAAAATTTTTGCTGAAATTCAGATGAAGGGAGTGTAAGATAAAACCGCTAAAATAGCGCGGCTTTATCTTACCTAAAGTTTGCGTTGCAAACTTATTATTCAGGGGTTAATACAACCCCTGAAAACGAGCGAGTCAAGGCCTTGAGCGAAGCGTGCCTTGACCGGTCGTATTGAACTGCTGTTCCTCATTACATTACGGAACAGCGTAAAAAGTCAATCGATTGTTGAAACAATCTTCTTGACTTTTTATGGGAGACTGTAAATGAGCAGGGAAAAAAACATTGAAATATTTGCAGATACGGAAAAATTATGCATGACAAATCCCATTTTGGTTCAGGCATGGAAAAAATCTTCTGCAGAACAAAAGCTGATTTTAGAAAAAGAGATAATTGAATGTGAGAAAAACAGGTTTCAGAATGCTGCGGAAATCAGAGTTTCCAAAAAGCGTACTTTTGAAGCTGCAATAGAATACAATGGAAAGAAAACCGTAGTTTTGAATTTTGCATCGGCAAAAAATCCTGGAGGTGGGGTTGTAAACGGTTCTTCCGCTCAGGAGGAATGTCTTTGCCGCTGTTCAACTCTTTATTGTAATTTGACTGAAGAATTTCTATGGAAAAATTTTTATCAGCCGCACCGGCGTAGCGGAAGCTCTGTTCATAACGATGATTTGATTTATACGCCGGAAGTTGTGGTTTTTAAGTCTGATACAGCCTGCCCAAAACTTTTGCCTGAAGATGAATGGGTGAAAGTAAATGTCATTACCTGTGCTGCGCCAAACCTTAACTGCTGGTCTAGAAGCATTGCAGGTTCAGTTTCTAAAGAAAAAACTGTTTCTGACCTGGAGCTGGAAAAAATTCATGTCAGGCGGGGTAGGAAGATTCTTGAAGCTGCGTGTGCGGCAGGCAATGAAGTTGTAATTCTTGGGGCTTTTGGCTGCGGGGCTTTTATGAATAAGCCGGAAGTTGTTGCCGGGGCATATTTAAAATTGGCAGAAGAGTTTAAGTATGCTTTTGAAACAATTGAATTTGCAGTTTACTGTCCGCCGCAAGATGATTCTAATTACAGGATTTTTAAGAAAATTTTAATTTAGGGCTTAATAAAAAAACTTAAAAACGGCGGAGTCAGGGCTTTTAGCGTAGAATGTCTGCTTTTTTTTGCCAGCGGAAAAAGTGAATGAAAAATTCCTGTGCATGCGTCCAAGCACTGTAATGGTGCGCAGCAGCCACCACAGGCGGAGGAAGGCTTGCCTGACGGAGCCGAGGAGGCCGAGCGTTAGTGAGCCATGAAAGTGCGCCTGCCGGAAAAGTTGCGCCTGAAAAAAACTGTTCTTTTTAAATGCTGATTGTGATATATTCTGCACGAGAGGTTTTTATGGTTGACCAAAGTACAGATTCAGGAATTATTGCGGCAAATGAGGTTGTTGAAAAGCTTGTGGAGGAAATCCGCATAGAAAAGTCGCAGAAAAGACGTATTTTTCTTACGGGGGATTCAACGGTAAGTCCATTTAAAGATCCTTTTTATATTCCGCGTAATGGCTGGGGCATGAAAATGCAGGATTTTATTGATGAAGATAAGGCTGAGGTTGTAAATCTTGCCATTTCTGGCCGAAGTTCTAAAAGTTTTTTGTCTGAACGAAATTATGATGTGCTGAAAAAGTATATTAAGGCTGGGGATTTTCTGTTTATTGGTTTTGGTCATAATGATGAAAAGCTTGAAGCTGCGCGTTATTCAAATGCTAATGGCGGAAAAAATGAAAAGGGTTCGTTTCAGAATTATCTTTTTGAAAATTATGTGCTTGCTGCCCGAAGTGTTGGGGCTGTGCCTGTTCTTTGTACGCCTATTGTGCGCCGTTCGCCGTCGGGTGTTTATTCAGGGATGTATGTTCATGTAACGCAGGATGCTGACGGGTTTCCTGGTGGTGACTATCCGCGTGCTATAAGGCTTCTGGCGGCTGATGAAGGTGTGCTTCTTGTTGACCTTACCTTTATGACGAAATGTCTTTATGAGCGGCTTGGTGTGGAAAATTCCAAAAAATATCATGCTGCGAAAACTGAAAGTCCGGAAGACTTTGATAATACTCATTTGAATGCTTACGGGGCTTTTGAAATTGCTAAACTGGTTTGCGAAGATGTCGCAAAAAAAGATTGTGTATTTGCTGGATTGATGAAGACTTGCTGAAAATTGCGCAGGTCTTGCAGGGGAGTTTGCTGAAATGATAAAAGCTGAAATAAAGGATGAAGAACTTTTAAAGCATCTGGATGAAATTGAAAAGGATGGCATGACGGTTTTTGTAATGGCTGACGGACTTTTCCGTGGTGCATTTTACAACGGAACAAAAATGGTTAATCAGATGAGGGCTAATCATCAGCTTGGCATTCTTGAAACCATGGTTTTGGGGCAGGCAGAACTTTGTGCTGCTTTGATGATTCCGATGATGAAAGGCAGGGAACACATTACGTTTAAATATGACACAAACGGGCCTGCTGCAGGCTTTTCTGTTGAAGCTGACAGTACGGGATATGTCCGAGGGTCTTTGTTGCAGAATTGCATTCCTGTGGAAAAACCTTTGGAAAGCTGGGATTTATCTCCTTTTTTTGGAGAAGGAACTGTTACTGTGAGCCGATTTTCAGAGGGGTCGAAAGTTCCTCAGACAGGAACTACAGAAATAAAATTCCGTAATATTGCGAAAGATTTGTCATGGTATTTTGCCCAGTCTGAGCAGATAAACACTGCGTTTAATACGAGTATTCAGCTGGACCGGCAGGGCAGGGTAATTGGTGCTGGTGCTTTGTTTTTGCAGGCTGTACCATATTCTGGAGGCCATGCTGTTGCTGGTGGTGACAGAAGAGTTGGCCGGTCTGCCCAAACTGCCGACAGCGGAAAAATGACTGATGCAGATTATGAAGTTTTGTGCCAGAAGGTTGAAAATGCTTTCAGGGCAATGCCTTCAATCGGCAGGTGGTTTGCAGAAAAGGGCAGCCGTGAGGATGTTATTTACGGGCTGTTCAGGGAATTTAATCCTTCTGCTGTTCTTGAAAGAGATGTTGTTTTTGACTGTCCTTGCAGTGCGCAGCATTTTGCAGATTCAATTAAGGCTTTGGGGAAGACAGAGCTTGACGATATTATAAAAAATGATTCTGATCCGATTGAAGTTACCTGCCACAACTGTGGTTCTGTTTATAAAATTCCCAAGGAAATGCTGAAAAAAGAGGATTAAGGAACTGCACGAAAAATCGTGAGGGTGGGTTGTGGGGCCTGTCATGAAACTGTTGAAAATTGTTGTGCGGGGCGCAGAATGCAGTGAATGTGCTTTTTTGTGAATTTCTGTTTGGCAGAAGACTGTCAGCGATATTTGCAGTTGAACATGCATATTCAGTTGAAAATCTTTTTTTAAGATTATATTGTATACATCTTGCAAACAGATGTTTTTTTTGGTTACAATTTTGGGAAAGAGTTGAGTAATCGCTTCAAGGTTTACTCAGCATTTCTCGTTAAATTGTCGTAAGTCATTGATTTACGGGTAATTATCTACATTCAAGGTTAACACTGAAAAATTCTCAACAGGATTTATTCAGTGTTTCCTTAGTGATATATCTGGTTTTTATAAAAAATCAGGGATTATTTGATGCTCCTGGCGCTTTGATGAATTGCCATCATGGAGTTTTCAAAAGGGCCGCGCGCCTGGGTCCATTTTCTTTTCTGGAGGAGAATATGTCTACACCAATTGAAAATTACCTTGCAGCCTGCAATGGTAAACCGAATCCTGCAATGCTTGCCTATGTTGCAAATTTACAGCAGGTTGCCGCTGTAGGTTCTGATATTGCAGCTTCTATTGTAAATGAACTGGAAAATCAGCGCAGCCATTTAAAACTTGTTGCTTCTGAAAATTACTGTTCTTTGAATGTTCAGGCAGCAATGGGAAATCTTTTAACTGATAAATATGCAGAAGGTTACCCTGAACATCGTTATTATGGTGGATGTGTAAATATTGACGCTGTTGAAAATACTGCAGCCCGCGAAGCAGAAGCTCTTTTTGGTGCAGATTACGCTTATGTTCAGCCTCATTCAGGTGCAGACACAAACCTTGTAGCTTACTGGGCAATTCTTTCTGCAAAAGTTGAAACTCCAACTTTTGAACAGCTTGGTGTAAAATCACTTAATGACCTTACAGCAGAACAGTTTGATGATTTACGTAAAAAATTCGGCAATCAGAAACTGATGGGGCTTGATTATTCATGTGGCGGACACCTTACACACGGTTATAAAATGAACGTTTCTGCCAGAATGTTTGAAAGTCATCCTTATGGTGTTGATAAAGAAACTGGACTTCTCGATTATGATGCAATTGAAAAACAGGCAATGGAAGTTAAACCTCTCATTCTTCTGACAGGTTATTCAGCTTATCCTAGAAAAATAAATTTCCGCCGTTTCCGCGAAATTGCTGATAAATGCGGAGCAGTTTTGATGGTAGATATGGCACACTTTGCAGGTCTTGTTGCAGGAAAAGTTTTCACAGATGACTATGATCCTGTAAAATGGGCAGACATTGTAACGACAACAACTCACAAAACTTTACGCGGACCTCGCGGAGCTATGATTTTGTGCAAAAAAGAATTTGCTGATTATGTAAATAAAGGCTGTCCTATGGTACTTGGTGGTCCTCTTGGTCACATAATGGCAGCAAAAGCAATTGCATTCAAAGAAGCTCGTACTCCTGAATATCAGGCATGGGCAGCTCAGGTTGTAAAAAATGCACAGGCTTTGGCTGAAGGGTGTAAAGCTCATGGAATGCCTTTGCAGACTGGCGGAACTGACAATCATCTTATGCTTTGTGATGTAACAGGCTACGGTTTAACTGGAAAACAGGCAGAAGCTGCACTTTTCGCATGCGGAGTTACAGCAAATGCAAATGCACTTCCTTATGATAAAAACGGGGCATGGTGGACAAGTGGAATTCGTATCGGTACACCAGGTCTGACAACTCTTGGAATGAACGAACAGGATATGAAAGAAGTTGCTGACATTATTGATTTTGTTTTAAAAGGTACAAAACCAGGTCTTACAAAAGAAGGAAAGCCGGCAAAAGGAAAGATTGACCTTGATTCAAAAGTTCAGGAACAAGCAAAAGTACGTGTAAATAAACTTTTAAGTGCCCATGTTCTTTATCCTGAATTAGATTTAGACTTCTTGAAAAAAGAATTTGTAAAAGCATAATTTTTGTTTTAATTTCTTTTTGTTGTACACAACAGTTCGACAAAATAAAAAAAATGTGTTAACATGATTCTTGTAACTGGTACTGCTCTGTCAGGGTAGTACCAGTTTTTTAACCAGGTTACCGCTGTGTCGGTGTTTATAAGGAGTGTAAGATAAAACCGCTAAAATAGCGCGGCTTTATCTTACCTAAAGTTTGCGTTGCAAACTTATTATTGAACTGCTGTTCCTCATTACATTACGGAACAGCGTAAAAAGTCAATCGATTGTTTAAACAATCTTCTTGACTTTTTATGGGAGTTATTATGACAGAACTGTCTGAAATTTTTAAAAAAATCCGTGACATTGGAATTATGCCAGTTATCAAGCTGGACAAGGCAGAAGATGCTGTTCCTCTTGCAAAAGCTTTAAGCGCTGGTGGAATTCCGCTTGCAGAAATTACTTACCGTTCTTCTGCTGCAGAAGCTGCAATTAAGGCAGTTTCAAAGGAATGCCCTGACATGCTGGTTGGTGCAGGAACTGTTACTACTGTTGAACAGGCAAAAAGTGCAATTGCAGCTGGTGCAAAGTTTGTTCTTGCTCCAGGATTTGATCCTGCTGTAGTTGACTATTGTATTTCTAAAAAAGTTCCTATGATTCCAGGAGTTTCTGATGCTTCTCAGGTTGAAGCTGCAATTGCAAAAGGTCTGAAAGTTGTAAAACTTTTCCCAGCTTCTGTTGTTGGTGGACCTGATATGCTCAAAGCTCTTGCTGGCCCTTTTGCTGACATGATGTTTATCCCAACAGGCGGTGTTAATACTGCAAATGTTGTTGATTATGCAAAACTGCCAAATGTTCTTGCTGTCGGCGGCTCTTGGATGGTAAAAACAGATTTGATTAATGCAGGAAAGTGGGATGAAATTACAGCAGCTTGTCAGGAAGCCGTAAAAGCCCTCCAGGGATTTAAATTTGCCCACATGGGTATGAATGCTTCTGAAGACAATCCTGCAGAAGAAATTTCTGAAAAAATCGCTGTTTTCGGGCTTCCTTCAAAACCTGGTAACAGTTCAATTTTCAATGCAACGGATATTGAAATCATGAGAAAGAATGGTCGTGGAGTTCATGGACACGTTGGCATCCGCTGTGCAAATGTTGACCGCTCAATTGCATATCTTGCTCAGTTTGGATTTACTCCTGTTGAAGAAACTATGACACACATCATTAAAGATGATCCAAATTCCCCGTTGAAATTTACTTATCTGTTGCCGGAAATCAATGGATTTGCTTTCCACCTTGTAAGATACTAGTAAATTTGTCTGTACAGGCTTTCTGTTGAAACTGTTTTTCTGTTGAAGGCTGTACAGACGGATTTTTGGGAAAGCAGTTTTTCCCTTAAAATACAAAAAGCCAGATTTATGAGTTTTTCTCAAAAATCTGGCTTTTTTTCAACCTCAAAAGCAGGAACGATTTTTATCAGCTTGCGGACTTTGGATGTTATTTGCTAAGGAAATTAAGCTCCGTGATAGTCGATTAGTGTCGTAACTTTCAGAGGGGCTAAAGATTCCCTGAACTTCAAGTCTGGAAGTCCGATGATTCCGAAACATTCTATAACGTTGCCGCCACCTTGTTTGATTACTTCGCTACCAGCTTTAAATGTTCCACCTGTTGCAATCAAATCATCTACCAAAAGATAGTTTGCACCTTTTTTAATGTCTGCTTTATGGGCTTCAATTTCGGCAGTTCCATATTCTAGGGAATATGCGCAGGAATAAGTTTCTCCTGGAAGCTTGCCTTTTTTCCGGATGAGCAGAAGTGGAATGCCCAATTTTTCTGCAAGTGGAGCTGCAAAAATAAAACCACGAGACTCTATTGCAGCAATTGCATCAAGTTTTGCGTCTTTGTATATTCCTACCATTTTGTCCAGGCAGAATTTAAATGCATCAGGATTTACGAGAATACTGGTGATGTCATAAAAAAGGATTCCCGGCTTTGGAAAGTCTGGAACCCGGCGAATTGATTTGTCCAAATCTTCTAATGAAAACATAGCTGTAAAATAATATAAGACCTAAAGGCAGCTGTCAACACTTTTTCCAGGTTTGACAGCTTTTAACATAGCTTTCTGGCTGTCTCAAAAGTATAGTTCATAGTGTCATTCTCGATGAAAAAATCGGAATGACAGAATTTTTCAGACAGCCTCTGCTTTTGCAGAATTTTTGCAGAATCTGAATATTTTTTATGCTGCCTTAAATTTGTCTGCCTTCGACCTGAGCATATTTCTGAAGTTTTTTCATCATATCGTCAAAGGTTTCTGGCACTAGAGCCTGCTCACCATCGCTCAAGGCCTTTTCAGGATGATTATGTACTTCAATTTCAAGACCATCGCATCCTACGGCTATTGCAGCTTGTGAAAGGGTAGGAATCATCCATCTTGTTCCGCAGGCATGGCTTGGGTCAATTACTACAGGCAGGTGGCTTACTTTTTTGAGGTAAGGAACGATGGAAAGATCCAGACAGTTTCTTGTGTAGTTATCAAATGTGCGGATTCCGCGTTCACACAGAATTACTTTTTCATTGCCACTTGCCATGATGTATTCTGCAGACATGAGGAATTCTTTTACGGTTGCACTCATACCGCGTTTGAGAAGAATCGGTTTTTTGGTTTTGCCCAGCTCTTTAAGCAAATCAAAATTCTGCATATTGCGGGCTCCTACTTGAATTACGTCGATTTCATCAAAGTACTGAAGCTGCCGGGCATCCATTACTTCTGTTACGATTGGCAGACCTGTTTCTTTTTTAGCTTCAACCATGAATTCAATGCCCTGTTTGCCAAGTCCCTGGAAACTGTATGGAGAAGTCCTTGGTTTGAAAGCACCGCCACGCAAAAATCTTGCCCCAGATTTTTTTACGGCTCTGGCAATTTCGATAATCTGCTCTTCAGATTCAACTGAACAAGGTCCTGCCATGACACCGATTATTCCGTTGCCGAGTGTGCATGAATTTACTCCAGCCTGACCTTCACCACAAGTGATTATTGTGTCAGCCGGATGGAATGAGCGGCTTGCCATTTTGTAAGGAGCACTTACTCTCTGGACAGTTTCTACGGCTTCATCAGAAGCAACGTTTTCAGTTTCAATTTTTGAAGTGTCACCCAAAAGTCCGACGATTGTTGTGCTTTCACCTTTTGAAATATGGATTCCAAAGCCTTTTTCTTTCCAGCCTTTCACAAAATCGTCAATTTTTTCCTGAGAAAGGCCTTCTTTTAAAACAATAATCATAAAAATCTCCTGTAAAAAGTCAAGAAGATTGTTTCAGCAATCGATTGACTTTTTATGCCGCTTCGCAATGAAATGAGAAGCGGCAGTTGATAAGGAAGTTCGCAACGCGAACTTGTGAATAAAAACTTTGACGCTATTTCAGGCAAAGTTTTTATTACACCTCCTGTAAAATAAAATAATTTCCATGTTGATTGCAGAAAGGCTGTTTCAAAAATCCATGTAATGCAACGCATTTACAGATTTTTTAGCCTGATTTTCTGCCGTTTTTAGCAAAAAAAAAGGAACTCCGCAGAGTTCCCTTTCTTCTTGCATACAGTAAATGCATTTCTACATCATCTGCATGTTGATGAACCTGCGGACAGCTTGCGAGAAAACCAATAATAGCTAAAGTAGGAGTAAACCAACGATGGTGTACAAACGCATGAGAGCTGAGAATTGATTGTGTCTGCCATACAGGTAGTTAATTTCATATTGATTTTACTATAAACAGTAACATCTTGAAATGTCAAGCAAAACTTGTAAAAAGTTTAAAAAAATTTAGTAAAACTTCAATTTTTTAAAAATTATTAAAATTTTGACTGGAGCCTTATGAGTGGTTTGAAAATCAGTTCCAGTCTCTCTGTATGTAAGTTGCCTTAGGTCTGGCAGTGATGTCAACACGGCGATTCTGGGCTCTGCCTTCCGCCGTTGAATTGTCTGCAACAGGTATTGAACTTCCGTAGCCTTTGAAAGAGAACAAATCTGAAGGAAGTCCTGCATCCTGCAATGCCTGGATTACGGATTTTGCCCTTAGAATTGAAAGTTGAAGCTCGCCTTCCGGGCGTCCAATGTTTGCGGCATGACCTTCAACCAGAATTGTAAATTCATTAGTTTTTGTGATTTCATGCAGAAGGCTTGCGATTTTAGAAATGCGTTCACTTTCTTCTGGAAGAAGCACTGGAGAATCAGGATAGAATTTCAAATCAACTTGAAACAAAATGCCTTTGTAAGTGTCCTGAATTGACAGTGAAGGAACTTTGTCTTCATACAGAAGTTTTTGCACCGTGTTCAATGCGGTATAGTAAAGTTTATCTTTTTGCCGTACCTTTACATCGTAAACAAGATTTTCTTTATCCAGAAGAATGACAATCTTGCCCTCCTGCAGTAATTTCAGGTTTTCAGGAACAGAAAGAATTTTCAAGGCATCTTTTCTGGAAATTACAGGATCAGTTCTATTTTGTCCGAAAACTTTTCTTGCAAGAATTCTCAACGGGTCTTTGCCTGCACGTTCCATGCAGTTTTTTGAATCTTCTGAAAAAGCGTATGCCACAATGCTTTCGTTTTTTGCTTTTTCAGGAATCACCATGTTGCGCTCATAAATCAGGTTCATCTGCTCGTCCCATATTTTTGGGAAAAAGCACGGAATTGCCGAATCCTTCAAAAATTCGCCTTGAACAGGAAGCTGACCTCGTGCATCGATTATGATTCCTGAGAAGGCTCTTGACGGTACAGAATCGATTGGCTTTTGTGCTTCATACGGAATGTGGTGGAGAATCATGAGGGAAGAAATGTTTTTCAGGTTCATGCTGTGTTTTGTCTTCATTATTGCAGAACCGTCTGTAAAAAATCCAGGTGTCCGTTTTCCGTCTTCTATAATTTGAGCAAGCTGTTCAAGTGTAACATCCTGATTCATCGTTACGCTGCCCAAGTCTGAAGCAGAATCTACTGCAAGGGAAAGCAGCTGGTCTTTTATGAGTTTTGGCATTTCAAGTGTAATGCGGTCGAGAGCCATGTTTTTACCTGAAGGCATAGGAATGCCGGCTTTTTCAACATTGAAAAGTACCTGAGAAGAAAATTCCTGCTTTGTCCAGTCTACTGAACTGCTGGATGTTATGAGAGGTTTTTGTGTGTTTTGTGCTGCCGCTGTAAAAATTGAAAGAAAAGCGGCTGAAAAAATCATTGTAAATTTACGAATCATTTGGATTTCCATATTGATTTTCGGAAAAAAAAGGCTGATTCTATACAGAATTTGCTGACGGATGTTCAATTTTGTTTCTGGAAGTTTTGAAGACTACGTTTTTGTTCATCCTGATTTTTTATCTGGCTGTCCAGATAGTATTGTGCAGGTTCTTTCATTCCCGTGGGAAGTCTGAGATTGTAGCTTTGCTCTGGCGGTGTCATTTTGTAAATTAAGGCTGGATTCAGTTCTTCAAGTATTGAAATGTCGATGCGGAGTTCTGCTGCAAAGAGCCTGAGCGGAATGGACTGATTTGTTTCTATATAATCGAATTTTTCAGTGTCTGGATTTATAGGATTTCCGTTTTTGTCCTTTGCGTCTGGCAGATTAAGGCCGTAATATGCTGAATTTTCTGCAAGGTCTGCGATGGCAAGAAATTTCGGTATATAGCGCTTTGTATGTTCAGGAATGTAAGGAGTTTGTGCGACTGCCCAGAAAGATTTTTCCTGCGTTTTTTGTAATGCGCGCTGCATGGCTCCTGCACCACAGTTGTAGGCTGCAATGGCAAGAAGCCAGTCGCCGAACATTTTGTAATTGTCGGTGAGTTTTGACAGGGCAGCGTCGGTTTCTTTCCATGGGTCAAGCCGCTCGTCAATCCATTCATTTACAGTCAAAAAAGGTTTTATGCTGTTCATCATGAACTGCCACATTCCCACCCCTTTGCCGTCTTTTGAGCGGGCATGGGGCAGATATTCTGATTCTATCACTGGCAGGTATTCAAGTTCTGCAGGAAGCTGACGCTTTTTTATCTGTGCCCTGACATAAAGCCTGTATGTTTCCCCGTTTTCAAGGATTGTACGAAGTTTTTTTTCACCAAATGGATTCTGATACTGTTTTCTGAAAGGTTCACATTCTGTTCTAAGCGCACCAGGCAATGTTAAAACCTTGTAAGCAGGTTCTGCCTCTACAAATAAAGCATTTGCAAAGAAAAAAAAAGCGGAAAGCAGAATGAGTTGAAAACTAGAGTTTTTCGCCAAAGTAAATGCCTGCCCATTCCCATCGACCATGAATTTCAGGGTCAGCAGGAAAATTAACTTTTCTGAAATACAGATACCAGACAGAAATGTACTGGCTCCATCCAGTTGTCCTTAAATATGCTTCGTTAGGATTTGAGCTGTCGTCCAGGCTTGCACTGTAGCGGATTCTGTTGCCTCTCATGAAATTTTTCATGGAAAAAACTTCCTGCGCATTGCTGCCGGAACGATCCTGATTCCAGTTGATTGCAAAGAAATTTACTTTTGCCCTGTATTTGTCTAGAGATTTCCAGTCATATCTGTTAATTGCCTTTTTGATTGCATTTTCAAGGGCTGGCAGGCTTTCAAAAGTCCAGTCTTTTGGAGAATCGTTGAAGTTTACAAGCTGCAGTGCATTTGCATAGGCATCAGGGATTCCTGAAATTTGAATTGTCTGGGCATCCGGTTGCTCAAGAAACTGAAAATGTGAATGCAGAGCCTGAGCCCATTCACCTTCTTTTTCATATTCAAATGCAAGCCGTTCATAAAGTTCTGTAACGCTGATTTTTGACGGAAACCTGTTTATGAGTTCGTTAAAATATTTTATGCGGTTTGCACTTGTTGTACTGATTTTTATCAGCTGGCGCAGACACTGAAAATGAATGGACTGCCCGTTTACCATGATGTCAGAATAATTTTTTAAAATTCGGTCAAAGTAGTATTCTGCAATAGGCGTGGCATCGCTTTCCATGTATATGCAGGCTGTAATGTAAAGCCAGTAAGTGTTATACTCGTCTTCAGGATGCCGTTCAATCCAGTCGGTCAAAAAAAGCACCAGCTGATTATATTTTTTTTGAGTAAAATAAATATTTGAAATGCTTTTTATTACTGAATAGCGTCCCTGACTGTCAAGTTCTGGATTGTTCAGAATTCCTTTCAGCTGAAGAAACATGGCATCCTGCTTTTTCTTTTTGTAATTCTGGTTCTGCAGGCTGCATGAAAAAAACAGGAAACAAAAAATCACTGCAATTAACAGTCTTTTCAATCTGCACATTCCACACTTCATGCAGGAGAATTTAACATAGTCATAACTTATTGGCAAGACTGGCAATATTGGTGTATTCTAAAGAAATATAGGTTTATACTAGAGAAACTTAGCCTGCATTATGTCAACGGTAAGTACGGTAAGTATAGAAAGCTTTGAATAAGCGGTTCAAGTGGCAGATGGTATTTCCTTAAGAACCAATCCTGAATTCTGGAGTTAATATGAATAAGAAATCTGCATTATTGCTTTATATCTCCCTTGCATGTGGCATTCTGTTTATATTGCTTGGAATAGTTCTTCTTTTGCTTTCAAATGCCAAGTCTTCAGACATTCAAATTCCCTTGCTGACTTTTCTGCTTCTTACTACTGGTGCAGTTTCATTGTTTTTCAGTATAGCAATTACGCAGCGGGCTTTTTTTCTGTATCTAGGGTTAAACATGTGCTTTTTCGGCCTGCTTTCGCTTAGCCTGGCGTTCAATGTTTTTGACCTGACTTTTTACAAAATATGGCCGTTAGGCATGATTTTTGGAGGTGTTTCGCTTGTTCCTTCAGGTTATTTTCGCTACAGGAAGATGCACACTGCATATATTTTTCCATCTGTGGTTTTGATTCTGCTGGGACTGCTGTTCTGTCTTTTTTCATTTGATATTCTGAAGGTGTCTTTTTCAAGATTTGTGGCATGCTGGTGGCCTGCCGCTCTTATAATATTGGGAACTGTGCTTGTTGCAGTTTTTATTATTCAGAAAAAAAATCAGACTTCGTTTCCTTATATAAGAGAAGATGAGCTTGACGAATATGACGGTGCAGGAGAGGAATTGTGAGTGTTCTGCCAAAAAAAAGGCATGCTACATTTTCTTTTTTTATTTTAATATTTTCCTCTTTTTTTATTTTATCAGGTGAAACTGCATTTGCCCTGAAAAATAACAGTTATCCACATTCATTGAATGATTTTCCTGGATATACTCTGGCATGGGGCTCAAAAAGCAAAAAATCAAAAAAAACTACAGAAAAACCGATTTCTCCATCTGTAACTCCTGACTCAGAAACTGATACTGACGACTATGTTGACCCTTCTTCCATAAAGCTTAATGTTCCTAACCGTTATGCAACTTCATTTTTTCGCACTATACCAGATGCTCTGCTTAAAGCCATAGAAATTGGAACTCCTGATTCAATATATGAAGCTGTGTCCATGCTTAAGAAAGCTGACGGAAGCTATACAGAAAGCGAAAAGACCTTGCTGTATGTTGCCGCTGGAATCATGCGGATTGTATGGCCCACTGAAAAAATAACCTGGGAAATTCCTGAAATAATTCAGGATAATGCCTATGTCGGTGCCATCAATTCTGCGGAAAAGGGAGTTTATGACTCTAGCACTGGCAGTATGGATTTTTTGACATTAGTTTTGCCGTCCCTTGTGCTTTTGACAAACAATTCAAGAAATGACTATTACGAAGATGCAAAAAAAGCTCTTGCCCTTGCCGAAAAAATCAATGAAAATTCTGTTCTTGTAATGTATCTGTCTGGACATCTTTTTTTGCGCATGAAAGATAACGAAAATGCCATGAAATATTTTGAAAAGGCATGGGAACAGTCTTCTGAATATCTGCAGACTTCTTATGCGTATGCGCAGTCGTTGTTTAGTTTTGGAAGATTTTCTGAAGCTGCGGAAATTGCCCTGAAATTTGCAGCTATCTATCCAAAGGATATGAATTTGCTGAAACTCTGTGCAAAAAGCTTGTTTTCATTGAAGCGGTACCAGGATGCAGAATTATATGTTGCCAGAGTTTTGCAGCAAAATCCTGCTGATTCTGAATATATTCTTTTCAGGGCAAAAATTCTTGTTGAAGAAGGCGATTTCATAAAGGCTTCGTCATTGCTGGATGTTTATGCTCGTACAGATTCAACTTCACGTGACTATCTTCTGCTGCGTTCAAGAGTTCTGAGCGAATGGAATAAAAATATCCGTGGTGCTGCTGACACAATCGAAAAGGCTCTTGAAAGATATCCTGATGACCTTCAAGTTCTGTTCATGGCTGCAAAACTTGCTGCTGCTTCTGGCGAAAGAATAGGCGGAAAGACTAGCGGAGAACTAGCTTCTGCTATTCTTGTTGTCGACCCGGAAAATGCCGAGGCTCTGGAAATTTCCATAAAGGATTTGATTGAAAAGCGAAAATGGGAACAGGCTTATTCCATAAGTACGAAAATTATAGGAAAAGAAGAAGTTTCTCTGGAATCAAAATATGCGCATATTTCAATTTGCCTTGCCCTGAACCGAATGACAGAAGCTTCCCGAATGGCTAAAGAAATTTATGAAAAGTTCCCGAACGAAGAACTTGCCGTCCAGGCTTATCTGGAAGTGCTTTATTCTCTTGGAAAATATTCAGATTCCCTTGCCCTTATTGAAAAGCTTTTGCCATCTGCTTCTTCACATTTGAAAAGTTTTCTATATTATCGGCGTAGTTTTCTGGCTAATGGTGAACAGGCTGTTCTTTCAGATTTGCGTTCCAGCCTGATTGCAAATTCCCGCAATGAAGACTCTCTGTTCCGACTGTATAAGATTTATTTTGAAAAAAAAGACTATAGGCGTGCTCAGTATTATCTAAAACAGGTTGTTGCACTTCATCCTGCAAATGAAGAATTTTTACGCCTGAACAGAGAGCTTGAAGTTTTGATTCAGCAGTAGAATTTCTTTGAAAAGAAGCTGAAGATGGCGATATAAAATTTTTCAGTTGATTCCCATGATTTTTAGCGTGAGAAAGTCAAATAACCAGTCTGGCAGGTGCTTTTTCAGGACAATAATGAGATGGGAATATTTGCCTGCTCTGTAGCGTTGTTTTGGATGTGCCGTCAAAATGCTTTTTACGATTGTGCTGGAAATTATGCCTGGCTGTGAAAGCTTTGCAGGATTGCCGTATTCTTTCTGGTAATAGGCAGCTGCCCTGGCTGCTTTTTGTGCATAGCTGCCAGCTCCTGAAAATTTCAGCAGGTTTTTTCCGTGAATCAGACCCCAGTCTGTCTGAATCATTCCAGGCTCAATTATGATGACTTTTATGCCAAAATCTTTGACTTCCAGTCGAAGTGTATCGCTGAGGGCTTCAACGCTGTATTTTGATGCATGGTACCAGCCTCCAAAGGGCAAAGAAAAATGTCCGCCAATTGAAGCTACATTTATAATTCTGCCACTTTTCTGGCTGCGCATGACTGGCAGTACAAGCTGGGTTATGTTCATGAGGCCAAAGACATTTACTTCAAACTGCCGTCTGGCTTCTTCGGTTGGAATGTCTTCAAGACTGCCTCCAAGCCCGAACCCTGCATTATTTACAAGCACATCAATTCTGCCCTGTTCTGAAATAACTGTGTCGATGCAGTTTTTTACAGAATTGCTGTCAGTTATATCCATGTAGAGTACATGAGCTCCTTTTAATTCTGCTTTTTTTAGCAGATCTGTTCTTCTTGCAAGGGCATAGACTGTAAAACCTTTTTCCAGCAAATTCATGGTACATTCAAGGCCTATTCCGCTTGAAGCTCCGGTGATTAAAGCAACTTTCATTTTGCCTCCAGACTTTTTTGTTTTTTTTAGTTGTCTTATGATTTGTTGTCATAAAATAACTGACACTCTTGTGTCATATATGCATAAAGGATATGATTTTACGGCAGATAAAACAAGCATTTTCTGACAAGTGATACAAATTCAAAAAAAAGTGTCATAAAAGTGTTCTGAATGTTAAGGAAGTGCTGATTAACACTTTGAAGCGATTACTCAGCACTTCCCGTCAAATTGCCGTAAGTCTTTGACTTACGGACAATTAGCTACATTTAAGGTTAACACTGAAAAATCCTCAATAGGATTTATTCAGTGTTTCCCTAAAAAAGTCAAATCAGATGCTGAGCATTTTGGTTTAAGTGGAGGAAATATGAATGAGTCTAAAAATCCGTCGGCAGTTTTTTCTAAAAGCCAGATACAGTCTGCTCTGTTTGATTTGATGGACAGAATTCCTTACGAAAAAATTACGGTAAAAGAAATTTTGTATGAATCAAAGGTTGCCCGGAAAACATTTTACAGGAATTTTGATTCTAAGGATGATGTGCTTGATTCCATAATTGACCGTTTTTTAAAAGAATATTTGGACAGTTTTATGGCAATGGAAGAAGAAAGTCTTGAAGTTTTTTTTGATGTTGTTTTTTCTTCGGTAGAAAACAATATCAGTTTTTTTGAAATTTTAAATAAAAATTCCTTGCTGCACCTGGTTTTCGAAAAGCTTAACATTGTTATTCCACAAATGCATGAAAAATTATGCTCAGACTGTTCGTTTTTTAGGGGTATTGAAGGAAATTTGAGCAGATATTTGATTGCCTTTAATGTTGGCGCTGTATGGAATGTAATTATGTGCTGGCTTGCAGATGGCATGAAAACTGATAGAAATCTTGTAAAGAAAACTCTGGTAAAGTACCTGGCAGGCATGTAGGTCTGGCAAAAAAAACAGTAATTTTTCCAAAGGATGACTAGCCGCCCGTGGAGCACCAAAGTCCGCCTGTGGCGGATGAACGTGAGTGAAGTGCGGAAGGGGCGTCTGCAGATGCCTTGCTCCAAAAATAAAACTCATTGACTTAGAGCTTTTTCTTTACTAATATTATTCTATGTCAATTAACAAAATAGCTAAAAAAATTATTTGTGTTGCCGCAGCGCATGTGTTGCTGTCTGCTTTTGTTTGTGGGCAAAATATATGGACGGCAAGCGACTTTTTTAAGGAAATTTCTAAATTATATTCTTCTTTTTCAACTTATGAAGCTGATATTCAGATTGCGTATGATAAAACCGAAATGGCCGGAAAAGTTTCTTACAAAAGTCCTGACTTGCTTAGAATTGATTTTTCTGAGCCTGAAAATCAGGTGATTGTATTTAATGGCGAACTTCTTACGATTTATTTGCCGGAATCTGCTGCGATTTTACAGCAGTCTGTCCAGAAAGGCGGAAATTCCGGGGCAAGTCTTGCTACGGCACAGGGGCTTGCCTTGATGAATCGTTATTATTCTGTTGCTTATGAGGTTGGTCCGTCTCCTGTTCCTCTTGATTCTAATTCTTCGGAAATGGTTGTAAAACTGCTTTTGACAAGGAGAAATTCTTCGGAGTCATTCAGAACTATCCAACTTGCTGTAAATCCTTCGACAAAACTTATCCGCCGCATAGAAGCTGAAACTACAAAGGGTGAAACTTATGTTTTCAATTTTCTTGATTACAGGCTGAATCCTGAAATTCCTGATCAGCGGTTTATTTACGATCCACCGTCTTCTGCAAACAATTACAATAATTTCCTGTTTTCTGAATAAGATTGAAGTAATTTTTTTCACAGTTTTGGAGTGTTTATGGAAAGCTATGGCCTGATGCTGAAAAAAGCCAGAGAAGAAAAAGAGTTGAGTCTTGAAGATGCTGCAAGGGTTACAAATATTTCAATTCGTTATCTGAAAGCCCTTGAAGAAGAAGACGAAAAGGTTTTTCCTGGTGAGCCGTATCTTTATGGTTTTTTAAAAAATTATGCTGAGTTTCTTGGCTTAAATTCTTCTATGGTGTGTGTGCTTTGCAAAAATAAGAAAATTCAGGAAGCAAATGTTCCTGTGGAGCTTTTGCTGACTTCAAGAAGAAGTTTTGGCATCAGGTTTTTGCTGTGGGGAATTGTACTGGCGGCTTTTGCAGCTGGTGCGGTTTTTGCCGTTTTTAAGATGAAAAATAGTTTTGCGCAGAAAAATGCTACTGTTGTTGAAACTGCGGAAGAAGTTCATCACTACAGGCTTTCTGATAATACTTTTTCAAAGCGGTTGTATAAAGGGGATAAGATTCTTGTTCCGCTGGAATCAGGGGATATTGAGCTTACTGTAGCTGGAACTCTGCATTCGCTTAAAATTGATTTTCCGTCCGGGCGGCATCAGATTGAACTTGCTGAAGAACAGGCGGTTTCTCTTGATGACAGAATGGAAAATGAAATTTTGATTTATGTTTCTGACATTTCTGTTCGTGATGAAAGTCGCGGTGCTGAGGTTTCAATGATTTTGCGGGGAGTTTCTACAGAGAACAGTTCTGACGAAAATGTTGATGCTTCTGCAATAGAGTTGCTGAAAGTTGAAAAGGGGCATAAAGTTCTTCTTTCTGATACAAGGGCTTATCCTTTTTCTATCAATGCATCCTTTAGGGCTTCATGTATTTTCCGTTCTACTGTTGATTCTGGGGAGATTTCTGAGGCTTATTATACCAGTGGTGAAATTGTAACCATGACTCCGAAAAATGGTGTAAGGCTGTGGATTTCCAACGGAAGTGCGGTAAGATTGCAGATGATTGCAAATGGACGGTCTGTAAATCTTGATGTTGCAAGTGGAGGTCAGGTTCTTGTTCATGATATAAAATGGATTAAAGATACTGACGGTTTGTATAAAATAGTAGTTATTGACGTTGACTGAAATTAAAGGTTTATTTTTTCTTGATCAGCACGGTTGTGCAAAAAATAAGGTTGACGGGGAACTTTTGATTCACCGCCTTACTCTTATGGGGCTTACCCAGACTTTTGAGCCTGAAAAAGCCGATTTTATAATTGTAAATTCCTGCGGATTTATTGAAAGCGCAAAAAAAGAATCTCTCGATGCTGTTTATGGCGCACGCTCGGCTTATCCAAATGCAAAAATTCTTTTGACAGGATGCCTTGCCGAACGTTATGCACAGCTGCTGAAAACAGAATTGCCTGAAGCTGACGGAATTTTTGGTAATGGAGATTTGTCCAAAATTGATTTTGTTGTGGAACAGATGTTCAAAGGGCAGAGGCCTGTTGTTGTTCCTGAACAGCAGGGGGTTTGCTGCGGCGACCGTTCTGTGCTTTTGAATTTCAGAGGTTCTGCTTATGTAAAAATTACGGAAGGCTGTAATAACTGCTGTTCGTTTTGCGCCATTCCTCTTATCCGCGGGCAGCTGCGAAGCCGGCCTGCTGCTGCAATAATTGCAGAAATTAGGGCTTTGCTTGAAAAAGGCGTTTATGAAATTAACTTGATTGGACAGGATTCTGCTGCATGGGGAACTGGCCGAAACGATAATGTTTTTGGTGAAGGACCTGAACCTCTGGCTCATATCAATGAGGCCGGCGTTTTTGAGGGTTCTGAAAAAAAATCTGCGCTTTGCAGGCTTCTGGAAATGATTTCTGCATTGCCTGGAAAATTCAGGCTCAGGCTTCTGTACATTCATCCTGATCATTTCAATAGGGATATTCTGCCTGTTATAAAGTCTGACAGCAGGCTTTTGCCGTATTTTGACATTCCTTTTCAAAGCGGTGATGATAAAATTATCCGTTCAATGAACAGAATAGGAACTGCGGCTTTGTATGAAAAGCTTATTCAGGATATTCGCACGGTTTTGCCGGAGGCTGCCCTTCGTACGACAATTATGACAGGTTTCCCTGGTGAAACTGATGAAAGCTTTGAAAATACTTTTAGATTTCTTGAAAGTATTCAGGTGGACTGGTCTGGCTGCTTTGAATATAGCCGTGAAGAAGATACTCCTGCTTATGATTTTAAAAACAGGGTTTCCAAAAAAACTGCTGCAAAAAGAGCTGGACGTCTTGTTCAGCTGCAGGCTGAAATTACGCGCAAGCGGCTGGCAATGCATGTAAATCAAGATTTTGATGTTTTAATAGAAGAAGTTCTTGACTCTAAGGAAGATGATTCCTGTAAATTTGCAATCGGGCGGGCATGGTTTCAGGCGCCTGAAGTTGATGGTTCTGTTGTTGTCCGCTATGATGCGGATGATAGAAAGGCTGTGGAAGCTGTACAGCCAGGCCGACTTGTTACGGTTCATGTAGTTGCTTCGAGTGAAGTTGATTTGGATGCTGTTTTTGTAAAAGATTCTGAGCAAAATCCGCAACTGCCTGCAGACAGCAAACTGAAATTTGCAGTTGAAGAGCGTGATCGTCAGGAGAATTTATAGATGAACTCCTGTGAATCCTATCTTTCTGTGCTTAATCCAGAGCAGAGGGAAGCTGTTGAACATGAAGGCAGTCCTCTTTTGATTCTGGCAGGCGCAGGTTCTGGAAAAACTCGTGTAATTACGACGAAGATTGCCTATTTGATTGGTCAAAAAGGGATTCCTGCATTTAATATTCTGGCGGTAACTTTTACCAAAAAGGCGGCCAGAGAAATGCAGGAAAGGGCACGGCTTCTTGAACCTCTGGCAGAGAATGCACAGATAAGGACTTTTCATTCTTTTGGTTCGTGGTTTTTGCGCCGCTATGCAGAAAATGCAGGTCTTGGCGACAATTTTACGGTTTATGACGAAGAGGACATGCTTACGCTTGTTTTGAAAGCCTACCCTGAGCTCAACCGAAAAGAAGCCGGAGAAGCTGTCCATTTTATTTCTCTGGCAAAAGATTTTTGCTATACACCTGAAAGTGAAGAACTTGGTACGATTTTTTCTAAAAGGGAAGTGCAAAACGGCATTGTCTTAAAAAAATTTCCTGAAATTTATGAAGCTTATGAAAAACGTCTGCGTTCTACAGGAAATGTTGATTTTGGCGATTTGATTATACTGCCTGTCATGGTTCTTCAGGAAAATGAAGGAATTCGTGCTCAGATGCAGCGCAGGTTCCGTGTAATCATGGTAGACGAATATCAGGATTCCAATGTTGCACAGTTTAAGCTGCTGCAATGTCTGAGCGGAATAAGCGAAGGTTCGGGAACTTATGTCTGCGTTGTAGGAGATGACGACCAGTCGATTTACAGTTTTAGGGGGGCCGAAGTTCAGAACATCTTGAATTTTCAGGAGCAGTTTCCAGGAACAAAGCTGATTCGTCTGGAAAGAAATTACCGTTCAACTGACCAGATTCTGCATGCCGCCGATGCTGTTGTAAATAAAAATGTAAGCCGTCTCGGAAAAACGTTGAAAGCAGAACGGGGCAGCGGTTCAAAACCTGTTTTGATATTTTGTCCTTCTCAGGACGATGAAACTCAAGTTTGTGCAGATTTAATTCAGGAGGCTTTTAAAAAAGGCTGTCCCTATAAGGATTGGGCAATTTTGTATAGGACAAATGCACAGTCTCTTGGCTTTGAAACTGAGTTTTTGCGGCGGCAGATTCCATATACAGTTGTAGGTTCGCTGAAGTTTTACCAGAGGGAAGAAATCAAGGATATGCTTGCAGTGCTCGCCCTTACGGCAAATCCTTGCGATGAAATTGCATTTCGCAGAATTGTAAATAAACCTGTTCGTGGCATTGGCGAAAAGACACAGGATGCTGTAATAAATGCAGCAAGGCTTGATTATGATGGTGATGATACGCTCATGACCGACAGAACTGAGGCAAGCCTTGTACATGCTGCCAGAAATTTTGCAGGACAGTCTAAGAAAAAAGCCTGCAGAAGCCTTGCTGAGTTTGCAGACATGATGGATGACTTTGCAGAATTTGTTGGAATGAACGAAAAAGATGAAGAAAATTCTGGCGAAGTAAGTGAAAATGCCATTCTTGCGCTGCAGGCTGCTGAATCTGAAAAAAGTGCAGATACTGTCAGTACGGCAGAAAAAAAAGACAGGCTTTCCGTTTTTGTAGAGTATGTAGCCGAAAAAACGGGCTTGATGCAGCTTCACAAAGAGCAGGATGAAATTTCTGGCACACAGAAAGTTTTGAACATTCAGGAATTGATAAACAGCTCGCTTTTGTATCCGTGCAGCCGCAAAGGGCTTTTGGATTTTTTGGATGCGGTTGAACTTGACCGCAGCCTTGAAGAAAAAAATGCTGAAGATACTGATTCTGTTACGCTGATAACTTTGCATAATACAAAAGGTCTTGAATTTCCAAGGGTAATAATTACAGGGCTTGAAATGGGAATTTTTCCGAGGGAAAACAAAACCGATTCTGATTTAGAAGAAGAGCGCAGGCTTTTTTATGTTGGCATAACCCGTGCAAAAAATCAGCTTTACATAACTTCGTGCGGTGTCCGTAGGCTTTACGGTCAGGTAAAATTCATGCAGCCGAGTCTTTTTTTGATGGAAGCTGGCGACTGTTTTACGGTTATTGGAAAAAAGCCTGCTGCTTATGAGGAAGCTATTGCTGACAGTTCTGGAGAAAATTTTACTGCAGCGGACAGAACTTATTCTTTAAAATGGAAAAAAGGTGTTCGTGTTTTTCATGACGACTATGGCTATGGACAGATTATTGACGGTCGTTCCGCTGACGGTGAATATGTAATTACCGTAATGTTTGAAAATGGCGGAAAAAAGAAATTTATTCCAAAATATCAGGAAAATTCGCTGATGGTCGTAAAAGACTGAAATTAATGCTGAATAAGAAGCATGTAGATTTTTGCAGGCGGACAGAAGTTGTTTTCTGGTGCATGGCTACGCCCGATTGTAGTGTCGCCGCAGGCGTCCTGCAAGGATGAGCCGCGCAAGACGGCGAAACACGGAAAGCGGGTCTGCAGATGCAGTCGTCCAGAAAAAACAGAAGACTTAAAAAATTGCAATTTATGGATTAAGAGTTTATAATTTTTATAATTTTTATAATTTTTAGAGTTTTTAGAGGGCGAGGGCTTGCAATGGAAAAATCTAAGGTTTATTTTACGAATTTTCGGACGAAGGGTAGTGAAGATTTGCTGAAAAAACTTCAGCGACTGATAAAAACTGCGGGAATAGGGCAAATTGATTTTGATGGAAAATTTACTGCGATAAAAATTCATTTTGGAGAACCTGGAAATCTGGCTTACTTGCGGCCGAATTATGCAAAGGCGGTTGCTGATGTTGTAAAGGAGCTGGGTGGTGTTCCATTTTTGACTGACTGTAATACTTTGTACCCTGGAAAGCGAAAAAATGCACTTGAACATCTGGAAGCTGCATATACGAATGGATTTAGTCCTTTTTCGACGGGGTGTCATGTAATTATTGCTGATGGTCTGAAGGGGACGGACGAGGCTTATGTGCCTTTTCCTGAAGGTGAGTTTGTAAAGGAAGCAAAAGTGGGGCATGCTTTGATGGATGCTGATGTGCTTATTTCCCTGTCGCATTTTAAGTTGCATGAAGCTGCTGGAATTGGCGGTGCAATCAAAAATATAGGAATGGGTGGTGGAAGCCGTGCCGGAAAAATGGAACAGCATAATGCCGGTAAGCCTGAAGTTGACCAGAGTTTGTGCATTGGATGCGGAATTTGTGCAAAGTCGTGTGCGCAGAACGCGATTGAATTTTTTGACGGAAACGGTGTTCGTTGTGAAAAACCTGGCAAGGCTTGCAAGGCAAGGATAAACTGCGAAAAATGTGTTGGCTGTGGCAGATGTATTGGTGCCTGCAATCAGGATGCAACTCATCCTGTGGAGTCTAATTCCATTGAGCTTTTGAACAGGAAAATGGCAGAATATGCGGCTGCAATTGTAAAGGGCAGACCTCAGTTTCATATCAGCCTGGTTGTAGATGTTTCTCCGTTCTGTGACTGTTATGCTTTGAATGATGCGCCTGTAATTCCTGATGTTGGAATGTTTGCTTCGTTTGATGCTGTTGCTTTGGATCAGGCTTGTGCTGATGCTATGCTGAAACAGCCGATTTTGCCGCATACTGTCATGGATAACATAAAAATTATAAATAAAGATCCGTCGATGTCGCTGCATGCTGGAACTGACTGGAAAATTCAGCTGGAACAGGCTGAAAAGGTTGGAATGGGTTCGCGCTCTTATGAGTTGATTGAAATCTAGGAAAATTTTGTTCTGGATTGCGAAAGAATTTTTTACTGAAAGAAGATTTTTACTGAAAGTGGGGAGGAACATTGCTGTGAATATTTCAGTTTTTCTTGCTCCTGGTTTTGAAGAGATTGAAGCTCTGACTGTAGTGGATTATCTTAGGCGTGCCGGCCAGAATGTTGTTTCTGTAAGCTTGCAGGAATCTGGAATTCATGCAGGCGGTGCAGGGCAGGCTGTTGTAACTGGAAGTCATGGAATTTCTGTTGTTGCAGATATTGAGCTTAAAGGTTATGAGGAATATCTGAATGGTTCTCTGCCTGATGTTATTTATTTGCCTGGTGGTATGCCTGGAGCGGAAAATCTTTCAAAAAATCAGTTTTTGTTTGATTTTATACGGAAAATGGCTGAGAGCGGAAAAATTGTGGCTGCAATGTGTGCATCTCCTGCTGTTGTGCTTGCACGTACAGGAATTCTTGCTGGCAGAAGGTGGACCTGCTATCCGAAAATGGAAAATGAGCTGGAAAAATGGTGCGGCAGTACCCTTGATGCTGAAAAGCTGACTGAAAATTCTGTTCATTTAAAAAATGTTCCGTTTGTTTTTGATGGAAATGTCCTTACAGGGCGTGGGCCGGGTACTGCAGAACAGTTTGCCATGAAGCTTGTGGAACTGACTGCAGGTGAACAGATTGCAGATAGAATCAGGATTTCTGCATGTCAAAGGTAACTGAGGTGTTTTTTTTTGTGTGGGGGAGTCTGGTGCTTTTGCCGCTCCAAGTTTTAAAAACTTGAAAAAGGCTGTAAAAGATGTACAGAAAGTTGAAAAGAAAGCAGATGCTTTACTATAAATGCAAAGACTACGTTGAAAAAGTCTTCAGAAATTTATAATGCGGAGATTCTGTATGTGTGTAGAATCTCTGCTTGACACCTAAGAAAATACTGAATAAATCCTATTGAGGATTTTTCAGAGTTAACCTTGAGGGTAAGAACCAGTCTTTGAGGTTAGAGTTTGCTCGCTCACTGTTGACCTGATTTTATAACGCTCTTTTTTTGCAATATCAAGTTCTTCTTTCTCTCCATTTCTTTTCCGCTTGGGATTTTCGTAAAACTTCAGATTAGCCTAAAAGGCGGGTCGCACATAAGTTTTCTGTGCAAATCTTCAAGGCATGTGCATTTGAAAAAGAGCATTGCCAGAAATGCATGGCGGAACATGAACATAGGATAAGACGGTCGCCCCACTTTATAGAGAAAAAATCCAAAATATGCTATACTGTAAAAACGAGGTGAAAAAAATGGGAACGTATTTTAATCCAGGAAACGAAAGTTTTAAACAGGCTATAAGAAGTCAGGTTTATGTTGATAAAACAATGCTTATTTCAGAAACAAACAAAATCTTAAATACTGAACAAAGATGTATTGCCCTCTCCCACGCCCGCCGTTTTGGAAAATCTCAGGCAGCTGGAATGATTGATGCCTATTATAGTTTTGGAAGTGATTCCCGAAAGCTTTTTGAACCTTACAAAATTGCAAAAGAAAAGGATTTTGAAACTCACCTTAACAAATACAATGTAATTCATGTTGATGTGGCGTCGGCTTCGGATTTAAATGAAGAAGAAGTTGTGGAAACAATTTTGAAACGCCTTTTTTTTGAGTTTAAGCAGGAATTTCAGGACAAAGTTGATTATTCTCAGCCACTTCATTTGATTTTAAACGACATTTACAAACTTACTGACCGCAAATTTGTCATCATCATCGATGAATGGGACTGTGTTGTGCGAAATCAGGCTGAAAATCAAGAACTTGTGCACAAATATCTTCAGTTTTTACATTCACTTTTTAAAAGCGAAGAAGCAAAATCTTTTCTGGCACTGGCTTACATCACTGGAATTCTTCCGATAAAAAAAATTGATAACGAATCTGCCCTGAACAATTTTGATGAATACACGATGATTGATTCCAAACAGTTCACCCCTTATTTTGGCTTTACCGAGGATGAAGTAAAAGAGCTTTGTCAGCAGTATGACATGAATTTTGATTCTGTAAAAAAATGGTACAACGGATATTTGATAAACGGTCAGCACATGTACAACCCGAATTCGGTTTTCCGTGCAATGGTAAATAGAAAACTTGAATCCTACTGGAAAAACACTTCTGCCTTTGGAACCATAAATAATTACATCCAGCTGAACTTTGACGGATTAAAAGAAGATGTAATGAAAGTTCTTGAAGGCGGAAGAATTGAAGTTGATACGGAAACTTTTGCAAATGACCTTTCCATCATCAATTCAAAGGATGAAGCACTGACCGCTTTAATCCATCTGGGTTACCTTGCTTTTGATGCTGAATATGGCGAGGCATTTCTGCCGAATTTTGAAGTTGGAATGGCCTACAAACTTGCTTTGCAAACAGGAGCATGGCACAACATTGCCGCAACAATTTCAAAATGTGACAGTCTTTTGAAGGCAACAATTCGCAAAGAAAATGAAAGAGCTGCCGAACTAATCGAACTTGCCCACGAAACTTACACATCGATTTTAAAATACAACGACGAAAATTCTTTAAGCTGCGTTATCACAATGGCTTATTTTACAGCCCCAGCGTATTACAACATTTACCGCGAACTTCCAGGGGGAAAAGGTTTTGCCGACATGGTGATGATTCCCCGGGCTGATGTAAAAAACAAACCTGCCATGGTGATTGAACTGAAGCGGGGCGAGCAGGCGGAAACTGCCATCGAACAAATCAAACAAAAAAACTACACCGGCGCCCTCAAAGGTTACAGAGGCGAAGTTCTTCTTGTGGGCATAACTTACGACGAAAATAAAAAACACACCTGCGTTATTGAAAGTGTAATGGGTGTGTGATTTTTTTGAATGCGAAATTACAGGGACATCAGATTCTTCTATATAAAAGGGAAGTTTCCAACGATTTTTTCAAAAATGTTTATTATTCAGGCATAGGTTTACAAGACTTCTGGATAAAGCCACAGATGCAACAAGAAATTTAGTTGACAGGGTTACTATTCAAAACGAAAAAATTATGCAAAACCGTTTTGAACAAGTTGAAGAACTTGTAATTGATGTAATCGAACAACAGTATAAAATGGCATCTGATAATAAATCTGATAACTACGGAAACATTATCCGAAACTGTGGGCGACAATTAAGCAATTTGATAGGTATAGTTCTTAGAAACTCGTACCAACAAGCAAGAATGCCCCTTTACCACATTAATGGCAAAGATGTTAGACTTGCGGATTTTACAGTAAAGTTTTTTATGGAATTAGCTAAAGAAAAGAAAGGCATAGACTTTAAAACCCTTCTTGTTGCTTAAAACTTTATAGAGTGTTGCGTAAAAGCCCCACATCTTCAGTGTAGGGCAGCGTTTCAAGGGTCGCCGTAGATTTTGCCAGAGTAATAGGAGTTCTTGGAATTAAGAATCTTTATGTCGTTAATAAAATTCTTTACTTCCTCTTTAGCATATTCATAGTATTCTTCTAAATACCAAGGTAATGGGTATTCCTTTATAGAGCTATCCAGTTTTTTTATTCCTTTCTTAAAAGAAACTAAGCAATCCTTTGAGCACCA
>JAEDIW010000101.1 GCA_016296655.1 Treponema sp.
TACACTAGTTTCCGAGGTGGAAAATGAAGGCAATACTGACCAAATCGGAAAAAGAAAGACTTTTAGAACAATTTGAAAAATCCGGAAAAACACACGCACAGTTTGCAGAAGAGAACGGTCTGAATGTAAAAACATTGTCAAAATGGATTTACGAATGGCATCATCAGATTAAGACTACAAACGAAGTAAAATTTGTAGAAATCAAAACAACATTCCGGCTGTAATGGCTCTATTAAAGCACATTTACAACAACATAATGTATGCCGAGCTGAACACAAAAAGCGACTTCTGCCAGAAATGCGACTACACAGGCGAAATTCAAATTGCAACAGACGGCGACGGAAAATTAATCTGGGAATGTCCAAACTGCAAAAATCACGATTAGGCCACAATGAACGTTGCAAGAAGAACCTGCGGTTACATCGGAACACAATACTGGAATCAGGGACGCACACAGGAAATAAAAGAGCGTGTGCTGCATTTGTAAATGTACTACGGAGAAAATAAAAAATCGACATTTCAAACGGAGAAGATGTTAGAGTTTCCATCTTTGTTTCAGTATGCAGAGTTCATTGTCCGGGCTGCTTTAACAAATGCACTTGGGATTTTCAGTACGGAAAACTTTTTACAGAAGAAACAGAAAACGAAATAACCGAAGCTCTTTCAAAGGAATTTATTTCGGGACTTACAGTTCTTGGAGGAGAGCCTTTCGAACCTGAAAACCAGGAAGTTCTTGCGCCGTTTTTATCAAAAGTAAAAAAAATGTTTCCCAAGAAAACAATCTGGTGCTACACAGGCTACGTTTACGACAAGGACATTCTTCCTTCCGATGGAAAAAAACACTGCGCCTTTACAGAGCAATTTTTAAGCTGCATTGACGTTCTTGTAGACGGGCCTTTTATAGAAGAGCTTAAGGACATTTCACTGCAATTCCGCGGCTCAAGAAATCAGCGGATTCTTCATTTAAAATAAATTCAGCTACAAGCTCATAACTGCCAGAATCCATTCGCTTCTGCTTTTTACGCCGAATTTTTCATATATGTGCTGAATGTGAGTTGCAACCGTGCTGGTGGCAATAAAAAGCTCCTTTGCAATCTGCTTGTTAGTCTGATTCTTTAGCAAAAACTCGGCAATTTCAATTTCCCTTGACGACAAGCCGAATTTTTTATAGGCACAAATTCTGTTTTCTTTTGAATCAGCGGCAGAAGCAAACGGCAAGTCTGAATTCAATTTGCTGCCATAAAAAGATTCCGCCGGCCTGTTTATAAAATCCGTGATTGTCCTTGCAAAATCTTTTTTAACATTTACTTTTAAAGAAAAAATCGAATAGACTTTTAAAAGCAGTTCCGTTTGCGAAAAAGGCTTGAAAATATAATCCACCGCACCTTCCTCAATTGAAATGCGCCGAAGTTTGGAATCCTGCACGCCCGATAAAAACAAAAATGGAATTGTCTTTAGCTGTTCGTTCCTGCGGCAAATTTCAAAAAAAGCCTTTCCATCCATAACCGGCATAACCATATCCGAAATTATCAAATCGGGAATTTCTTCCTTTATTTTTTCAAGAGCATCCTTTCCATTGCAAGCGGCAAAAACCGTGCAGTAAGGGTTGAACATATTTTGAATATTTTCCAAAAGTGAAAGATTGTCTTCCACGCAAAGAATTTTTACGCCTTGCATTATCTGCAAAAAGTCATAATTTTGAAGCGCGGAAACATTCAGTTCAGGCTCATTTTCATAAAAAAGCCGCTCCGTTTTTTGAACACAATTTTCATCAGTGCCGGAAACAATTTCAAGAGGCAGACGGGCTTCAAAAACAACTTTGTGCAAATTTTTTCCGTCCTTAAAAGCAGGAACACAAACCGCATTGCAGTTTCCGTTATAAAGCCTGCAAATCCGCCGCACAAGATTAAGCCCGATTCCCATTCCCGCAATATTTTCTGGAATATTTTTTCCACGGAAGCCAAAGGCAAAAAGCTGCTCAATGTTCTGCTCGGAAATATTTTCAGAAAAATTTGAGACTCTATAAACCAGCGTTTTGCTCGAACTGTCCCATTCAATGTTCACGCCAATTTGAGTTTTTTCCGCGGAATATTTTATCGCATTGTCAATCAGATTTATAAAAACAGTTTCCAAAAACAAAGGAAAAACCAAAACGCAAAGTTCTTCGCCGCATGAATAAGACCAAGAAATTTCAATTCCTTTTAACTTCGCATAAGAAATAAAATTGTCCAGACACTGCCGGAACAAATTCATAACAAGAACCGCGGATTTCATTCTTGCAGCTTCCTGAATATTTTGTTCCTGCCGTTCAAGCGAGTTTACCATGAGCGCAATATTTTTTATTCTTTGTATATTTCCGTTCGCGCTTTTTACACAGGCAGAAAAATTCTTTAAAGCCCCCACACGGAAATCATTTTGCTTGTAAAATTCATTTGCAATGTTTTCCATTTCTTCAACTGAATTCTGAATAATCGTAACTGGAGCAAGAAGCTCATGCGCTGAAGATTTTAAGAAATACGAAGATTCCCTAAGCAGATTGAATTCTTTTTGGCTTTGCCTGACTTTTATAAAAATGCTCGCGCCATAAATAAGAATGTGCGAAACAAAACAAATGTCGTAGCCAAAATAATAATCGTTGTCAAAAACAGAAAGCAAGCTCACATTGAATTTAAGACGCAAAAGATGCAATGACTGCCTGAAAATTATATAGACAAAAAGCGGAACCCAGGAAAAAATCAAAAGCGCCGGAATGTTTTTTCTTTTAAAAAATGAATGCACAAGAAGCACGCTGCAAAAAGCACAGCCAAAAATCAAAAAGCAGATTGTTGCAATGTATGGAATTTTTACATCATCGCAAAATCCGTACAGAAAAACAGAAATCAGGCAGACAAATAAAATCAAGCCAAGAATTTTTTTGCACAAAATATTTTTTTCAATTGAAAGATTTTCCAAAAATAAAATCTGCGAAAAGCAAAGTCCAATGGCGCACACAATGTAACCGAATCTTACAAAAAACAGTTTCTGGCAAAAAGCGTTCCAAATGTACGTGCAGCCAAATCCTTTCATTGCAACTTGATAAAGAAAAAATGCAAAAGTCATAATGCCCATATACAAAAAAAGTTTTTCCTTTAGGCTTGCAAACAAAACAAAAAGAGCCGCCACCGTAATAAGCATAATTCCCAAAAATATTATATGCACAAACGAAAATCGCTCTGTCTGCTCAAAAAATTGCTTTATTGAAAAAAATCGAAACGTGCACGAAGTTGAATCTGAATTTTTAATTTTTAAAATGTACCATTCATCAAAGAAATGACCTTTTGGAATTTCAAGAAAAACTCTCCAGGATTTTATTGATTTTTGTGAATTGAAAACCGTTCTTCCTGCAACGCCACTTTTTTTCCAGCTGCCGTTTTCAAAAACATAAAGCTCCGCGGAATCTACAATTTCAGGACCAAGGTCAAGAATCTGCACAGGAAATTCTTGAGAACTTTTGCGGTGAACGGCGCACCAAAGATTGCCTTTTATAAATCCCGGCGAAAAACGAAATCCGCTTTTTTTACAATCAGAAGGAATTGAAAAGTCAGAAGAAAGCTCGTTGTCCGCGTTCTGCCAATAATAAACCTGCGCTGAATTTTCCTGCGCAAAGAAAAATCCGCCGCAAACAAAAAACAAGACTGATAAAACCCAACAATTCTTTTTCATCAAGAAAGCAAACATAGCAAAACCCACAAGAATTTTTTAGCAATCTTTGTATTTTAATGGATATGGAAGAATTTTGAAATAAATATTATTTTCAATCAAATTCTCTAGAGTATCCCATTTTTATAAGAGTAAGCTGAACATCCATAGGAAGTGAACGGCATCCTCTAAAACTTGCCGCAGATGCATTGTCGCCAGCCCAAGAAATTTTATGAATTGGATAAGAAAAATAAATCTGTGAAAGTGATCTGCAATCATAAAACGCCGCAGTCCAAACTGCTTGGAAAATTTATTGTCCTTAATGAACGGCGACCTGAAAATGCACCACGCCCAATCCATTCTATTGTTTCAGGAAGATGAACTTCAACAACTTCTGCAACATTTGTACCGCTGAATGCATCTCTGCCAATTCCCTTTACAGGAAGGTCATCGTAGTACGGCTGAATATAAACAACAGTATCTGTTCCTGTGTATTTGTCAATATAAATTCCGCTTCCGTCATCTGTTAGTCTAAATCTAAAAGTCGTATCAGCAAAAGCAGAACCAAGAAGACAAAATAAAATTGATATAAAGATTTGTTTCAATTCAAACTCCTTGTAAATTAAGGTAA
>JAEDIW010000008.1 GCA_016296655.1 Treponema sp.
TTTGCAGCACCGTAAGCTTCAAGAGCCCAAACTTCCATTTCTCCAAGACGCTGACCACCAAACTGAGCTTTACCACCAAGCGGCTGCTGTGTAACAAGAGAATAAGGTCCTGTAGAACGGGCATGCATTTTATCATCAACAAGGTGATGAAGTTTCAGGTAATAGATAACACCAACAAAAATCGGATTTACAAAAGGTTCACCTGTACGACCATCATGAACAATCTGTTTACAGTCGCGGGAAAGACCAGCTTCTTCCAGTTTATCGGCAATCTGTTTCTGTGATGGTGACTGGAATACGGGCAGTTCATAGAACTGATTCAGATACTTACCAGCAATACCAAGTTCAGATTCCATAATCTGACCAATATTCATACGTGAAGGTACACCAAGAGGATTCAGACATACATCAAGTGGAGTACCATCTTCCAAATACGGCATATCTTCAACCGGAAGAATTCTCGAAACAACACCCTTATTTCCGTGTCGTCCAGCCATCTTATCACCTTCACGAAGTTTACGTTTGTTAGCAATAAGAACCTTTACAACTTCATCAACACCAGGACTAAGGTCATCACCTTCGGTACGGCGCAAACGCTGTACATCAATAACAACACCTTCAACCCCATGAGGAACACGAAGCGAAGAATCCCGGACTTCTTTTGCTTTTTCACCAAAAATAGAATTCAAAAGCTTGAATTCAGGTGTGGTTTCAGTTTCATTTTTTGGAGTAACCTTACCAACAAGAATATCTCCAGAACGAACTTTTGCACCAATACGGATAATACCTTCGCTATCCAAATTATCAAGCGTTTTTTCAGCAGTATTCGGAATATCCCGGATGATTTTTTCAGGACCAAGTTTTGTTTCACGAATTTCTGTTGAGAATTCCTTGATATGAATAGAAGTGTACATATCTTCTTTTACAACACGCTGAGAAATAAGTACAGCGTCTTCGTAATTGTAACCATTCCACGGAACGAATCCAACCAGAAGATTACGACCAAGAGCAAGTTCTCCATTAAAGGTTGCTGGACCATCTGCAAGAACAGAACCAGCTTCTACTCTTTCACCTACATCAACAGTTGGTCTCTGATGATTGCAAGTATCCTGATTAGTGCGCTGATACTTCAGAAGAACATATTCATCAAGTTCTCCATTAGGAGCATCATCAGGTTTTACCTTAATCAAGTCGCTAGTTACCCATACAACTTCACCAGCACGCTTTGCTTTTACAAGAACACCAGAATCCATTGCACATTTTCTTTCCATACCAGTACCAACATGAGGTGGTTCCGGGAACAAAAGAGGTACAGCCTGACGCTGCATGTTACAACCCATCAATGCACGGTTAGCATCGTCATGCTCAAGGAAAGGAATAAGGGCAGCAGATACAGAAATTACCTGACGAGGAGAAACGTCCATATACTGAACATCCTTTGGAGAACGCTGAGTATAGTTTCCACGATGCCGGCAAGAAATAAGTTCTGTTGCAAAAGTACCGTCTTCTTTTAGATTTTCACTAACCTGTCCAATATAGTACTTGTCTTCATCCATTGCAGAAAGGTACTCATATTCCGAGGTTGCCTTGCCGCCTTCAATTTTTCTATAAGGAGCTTCAAGGAATCCATAACCATTGATACGAGTATAGATTGCAAGAGAAACAATCAAACCAATATTCGGACCTTCAGGAGTTTCAATTGGACACATGCGGCCATAATGAGAATAATGAACATCACGAACTTCAAAACCTGCACGGTCACGAGAAAGACCTCCAGGTCCCAAAGCATTAAGACGGCGCTTATGTGTAAGTTCTGCCAAAGGATTTACCTGATCCATGAACTGAGACAACTGGCTTGAACCAAAGAATTCTTTAATAGCAGCCACAATCGGCTTGATAGAAATAAGATCCTGAGGTTTCATTGTTTCAGTTTCTTTCAAACTCATGCGTTCTTTTGCAATGCGTTCCATCCGACTGAAAGCAGTTTTAAGCTGATTTGTCATCAATTCGCCTACAGAACGGATACGACGGTTTCCAAGATGGTCAATATCATCAATCTGCTCGTCACCGATATAAACATTCAAAAGGAACTTCATTGTTTCGATGATATCCTGCTTGATGAGGGTATGCTCTTCAACATTATCCTTGTAGTCAAATTTCTTGTTAAGTTTATAACGACCTACACGTCCCAAATCATAGCGGCGCAAAGAAAAGAACATCGAATTCAAATCTTTTTCTGCAGCTTCAACTGTAATAGGCTCACTCGGCATAAGTACAGAATAAACAGCAGAAAGAGCATCTTCTTTTGTAGGTTCTTCGCCTTCAGCACCCTCTTTTGCAAAACGAATATCTTCACGCTCAAAACAGTTAATGATTATTTCAGAATTCAAAGATTCATTCTTTTCAGAACTGTTTTTATCGTTCGGATTTCTGCGAGTTTCAAATTTTATTACACAAATAGACTTTATGTCATGAGCAACAAGTTCATCAATATCATGCAAATGCAGACGATCACCAGCGCGGAAAAGCTTTTTATCTTCGCCAGTTTCAGCATCTTTGATTATTACTGCGCTTGCAAGAACTTTATTTACCAAAGCATCGCGACCTTCTGAAGAAGAATCAACATTAACATCTTCTACTTTATAGAAACAACGAATAATCTCTTCCCGAGTTGAATATCCAAGTGCACGCAAGAAAATCGTACCAAGGATTTTTGTTTTACGGTCAATCTTAACAAAAATCAGTTCTTTCTTCTGATCAATTTCAAATTCAAGCCATGAACCACGATAAGGAATAATACGACTACCGTAAACACCTTTATCATGACTAAATATTACACCAGGAGAACGGTGAATCTGAGAAACAACTACACGTTCTGCCCCGTTAATGATGAACGTTCCGCGATCTGTCATCAACGGAATGTCACCCATATAAATATCTTTCTGAAGAATTGCACCTGTAGACAAGAAATTCAAATTAATTCTTGCTTTTAATGGTGCTGAATAAGTAAGTCCCTTCTGTTTGCATTCGAATTCAGAAAACTTAATATTTGCCATGTCCAAATCATAAAACTCATATTCAAGAGTCATGTCACCATTTGGACTTTCAATTGGGAAAGTTGAAGTAAACACTTCCTGTAAACCTTGATTTACAAGTGGTTCTTTCTTCTCCAGCTTACTTTTCTGAAGGAAACTTTCGTAGGATGATAACTGAATATCAATTAGATTAGGAACATCCATAAATTTCTGGATGTTTTTTCCAATGTACTGACGGTTAATCGTCCGGCTTTTTGCGAACATCAAAAACCTCTCTAAAAACGGCTTGCGTTGTTAATTTTGCTACATGAAAGAAACTCTTTCACAGCACAAAATTACCGCACAAAACATTTTGTAATAAAAGAACAAAAAACAAACTTGGGATGCCTAAAATAATATCACTATTTTTTAGGCATCCCCACAAAATCAAGCACACATTTCAGTAAAATATTGAAGATAAATCAGATTGAAATCCGAATTATTTCTTGCTGGCTTTACCACCTGCTTCTGTAATCTTTTTGATGATTTCATCAGCATCAGCTTTGCTTACGCCAGCCTTGAGTTCTTTTGGTGCACCTTCAACAAGAGCTTTAGCTTCACCAAGACCAAGACCTGTAATTTCACGAACTGCCTTGATAACAGGAATTTTTTTAGCTGCATCGAAACCGTCAAGAGTTACTGTAAATTCAGTCTGTTCTTCAGCTGCAGGACCTGCTGCTGCTCCAGGAGCTGCTGCAACTGCAACTGCTGCTGTTACACCGAATTTTTCTTCCATTGCTTTTACGAGTTCTGAAGCTTCAAGAACTGTCATAGATGCGATTGCATCAAGAATCTGATCATTTGTTAAGGCTGCCATATTGTCTTCTCCAAAATATTTGTATAGTTTCCCTTCAAAGGGATTGTTTTTCCTGTCAGTAAAATTCCACGAATCTCCGGCAAGAAATAATTGCAGCAAAACTGCAACTTAATTCACGGACAGTCGACAGCTATGAAGCCTGACCGTGATTTTCAAAAAGTGAACTACTGTGCATCAGCTGCAGGAGCTGCTCCACCTTCACTTTCTTTCTTTTCAACATAAGCCTGCAATGTAGCAGCAAGTTTTCTTGCCGGACCATTGATAGCAGACATAAGCATTGCAATAAGTTCTTTCTTTCCTGGAACTTTTGAATAAGCTTCCATCTTTGCAAGATCGTAAATTTCTTTACCGATGTATCCAGCTTTTACAGAAAGAGCTGGAGCTTCTTTTGCAAAATCAAAAAGCACTTTTGCAGCTTCGTTAGAATCCTCTTTCACCATAGCAATAGCTGTTGGTCCTTTCAAGAATTCTTCAACGTTTTCAATCTTAAGATCTTCAAAAGCAATTTTTGCAAAATTGTTTTTTACAACTTTAAGCTGTGCGTTTTTTTCACGAAGCTTATCGCGAAGCTTTGAAATCTGTTCTACAGTAAGACCGCGATATTCTGTAAAAATGAAATCATTATAGCCTTCAAAAACTTTCTTTGCAGATTCGATTGCCTCAGTCTTAGCAGGCTGTACTTTCTTAGCTCTGATTGCCATAATTATTCTCCTTCCTTAAAGTCAACCCAAACACCAGGACTCATGGTTGAACTGATGGAAACATTCTGGATGAATCCTGCTTTTGCATCAGCCGGCTTCTTACGTTTAATCTCACTAAGAAGAACAACAACATTTTCTGCAACTTTAGCAGCATCCATAGAACTCTTACCAACTGCAATATGAACTACACCGTTCTTATCTGTACGATATTCAGTACGACCCTTCTTCAATTCTGCAATTGCCTTTGTAATGTCGTTTGTTACAGTTCCAGTTTTTGGGTTAGGCATAAGACCTTTACGACCAAGTACCATACCAAGACGGCCTACATCTTTCATCATATCTGGTGTTGCAACAGCAACATCGAAATCAAGCCAACCGTCCTTTACTTTGTCGATATATTCCTGAGAACCTGCATAAGCAGCACCAGCATCCAAAGCTTCTTTTACTTTGTCATCCCGGCAGAATACCAGAACTTTCTTTTCTCCCTTAAACTGATTTGGGAAAACCAAAGTATCACGAACCGACTGACCTTTTCCAAGAGAAAGGCAGACATGAGCTTCAACTGTTTCATCAAAGCTGGCAAATTTCAATTCTCCAACCATTTTGCATGCTTCAGCAACCGGATACTTTTTTGAAAGATCAAACTTTGCAAGCGATGCGCGATATTTCTTTCCGTGTTTCATATTACTGTTCCACCTCTACGCCCATACTGCGTGCAGTACCAGCAACAATTTTCTTTGCTGCTTCGAGATCATTTGCATTAACATCAGGTAATTTTACCTTTGCAATTTCTTCAAGGTCTTTCTTAGAAAGAGTTCCAACTTTGTCGCGGAGAGGATTACCTGAACCTTTTTCAAGTTTCAGGGCCTTCTTGATAAGAACAGCGGCAGGCGGTGTTTTCAAGATAAATGTATAAGATTTATCCTGATAAACTGTAATTACAACAGGAATAATAAGACCTTTTTCCATAGTCTTAGTTCTGTCGTTAAATTCCTGAACGAACTTAGGCGCATTTACACCGTGAGGTCCAAGAGCTGGTCCAATTGGTGGAGCTGGTGTTGCAGATCCTGCAGGACACTGCAATTTAATAACAGCTGTTACCTTCTTTTGAGCCATACATAACTCCTTACATTGGTGTGAAAGATTTTAGCAGAAAAAACTGCCTCTTCTTCCTAACGAAATGCCTATATCCAACGGACTTGCATTTCTCCCAAAAAGGAAAGCGGAAAAATCATCAAATTCTTCCGCTTTACTAATTTCAAATTATAGAATTTTTTCAGCTTGAAGCAAACTTACTTCCACAGGTGCGGCACGGCCAAAAATCTGAACCATAACACGCATTTTATCTTTCTCAGGACTGATTTCTTCAACTGTACCGGTAAAAGTAGCAAAAGCACCGTCTGTAATCTTAACCTGATCACCAACAGAAAAACTCTGTTTTACATGTATCTGCTTTTCACCTTTTATTTCACCACTACGCTGAAGAAGATTTTTAGCTTCATCTGTTGTAATTGAATGAGGACGAACATTCGGATTAGTTCCTACAAAACCTGTAACACCCTGAATACGACGTATCTGAGAACATACAGCCTTCCAACCCAAATCCGGAAGATCCATCTCAAGCATTATATAGCCTGGCAAAAACTTATTTTTCTTAACTCGTTTTTTACCGTCTTTAATCTCAACAAATTCTTCAACAGGAACTTTTACAGATGTAAGAATAGAAGAATCTATTTCTCCTGCATCAAGCATCGAACGAAGAGTACGTTCTATTTTGCCTTCATATCCTGTATAAGTGTGAAGAATATACCACTGCTTAGACATCAAAGAACCTCTAGCGCATTATTGCTCTGAAAGCAGCTGTAAATCCAAAATCAAGAAGACCAAGCAATACAGCTATAATAAGTGTTGAAATAATAACAACCTTTACAGACGCAATAACGTCATTACGTCCAGGCCAGACAACCAGTTTAAGTTCTCTAATACACTCTAAAAAAAAGCCGCCGACTTTAGATGCCATAAGTTCCCTCAAAATAAACAAAAGATTTTTTCAGGCCAGGTAGGACTCGAACCCACGACCCTCGGTTTTGGAGACCGATGCTCTACCAACTGAACTACTGACCTATTTATATATACCAGCTGCTTCAACAGCCAATAAAATCCAACAAACTATCTGATTTTTACTTCTTTATGCAAAGTATGCTTGCGCATTGAAGGGCAATACTTCATAATTTCAAGTTTACCCTGTAAATTTTTACGGTTTTTTGTTGTAGTATAGTTAATTTTCTTACACTCAGTGCACTGCAAACCGATAATTTCAACTGCACCTTTTTTCTTGCTTCCCATATCTATCTCCTAAAGAAAACTAAAGCGTTTTAACAAGCCCCCATGCGGACTCGGACCGCAGACCTCAGCCTTACCATGGCTGCGCTCTACCAACTGAGCTATAAGGGCAAACTTTCAAATGAGCTGTTCAAGAAATATACAAAACCCATTACATTATGTCAAGACACCTTATAACCTGGTAGCGTCTACAATAACAATTATTAAAAAAGATTTCAATAGAAGTATTGCAAATCTAAGCGTTAAAAGTCTAAAATAATGTAAATTTTTTTGCATGATTTCTTTATCTTTGGTCAATTATTATTTCAGGAGCCTAAAAAAATACAACTTCAGCAAAAATTTATGCGACTGAATGTTTTTTAAGGATGCGGCAGGGATTGGAGCAACGGCGAAGCCGGCCCACGCAAGCGAGGAGTACAGCGACGAGTGCGGAGGCTGGAGCGAAAGCGGAATTGCGCAAAGCCCGGTTTTTGCGGCTGGACGCAAAAAGCCGCCCTGAAAGACTAAATAATGAATGGGTGCATGAGAAAAAATTTCAATGGCAGGGGTTAATTTTGAGCATTGATTTTTTAGTTGACAAAATTCTTGAGTCATACAGCCTTTACGGCGGTGTAAACAGAATGGAAACTGAAAACTTTCCGAATAGGGAAAACATTGTTGCTGTTTTAAACGATTTACAGTGGCTTATTTTTCCGGGATTTAAAACAGCAGATATTCTTAATGAAGAAAACCTGCGTTTTGAAACAGGCCTGAGGGTTAACAGAGTTATTGCACTGCTTACATCTGAAATTAAAAAGGCTATGGTTTATATTACAAATCAGTCTGCATGCTCAAAAAATATTCACAATTCCCATTGCTTTGAACTTGCCGAAAAAACTGCCGTTGCCCTGACAGGAGCCTTGCCGGAACTGCGCAAAGCGATAAATCTTGATGCACAGGCACTTTTGAACGGGGATCCGGCTGCAAAAACTATTGAAGAAATAATACTGTCATACCCAGGGCTTGAAGCAATTCTGGTTCACAGGCTTGCGCATTTTCTGTTTGAAAAGGGAGTTCCAATCATTCCAAGAATGATGTCAGAATATATTCATGGAAAGACAGGAATTGACATTCATCCTGGTGCAAAAATCGGAAGTTCGTTTTTTATTGACCATGGAACGGGCATTGTAATTGGCGAAACTACAAAAATTGGGAATAATGTAAAACTTTATCAAGGTGTAACACTTGGTGCTCTGAGCGTGCAAAAAGAACTGATGAATAAAAAACGTCATCCAACGATTGAGGATGATGTTACAATTTATTCTGGTGCAACAATTCTTGGAGGCGAAACTGTCATCGGAAAAGGTTGTATCATTGGTGGAAATACATGGATTACAAAATCCGTGCCGGCTGGAACAACTGTAATCCAAAAAAAATAGAGCTTCCCAATAAAATCAGGAAGCTCTACAGTTCAGCCTTGCTGAACGTCGGAGAGAGTTTATCAGCTTATTTACAAGCTATTTTAAGGATAACCCCGCAATATGCAAAAGTCAAGTTTTTTTAAATCAGCAGGGATTCGTGCCATTGACAGTGTAATTCTGATTCTCTTTGCAGGAATTCTGGCTTTTTCCATATATACACTGAAAGATGGAAATAACAGGGAACCTGTGGTAATTATTACAGCTCCTGGAAGTGAATATATTTTTCCGCTCAACAAAGACAGGGAAGTCCAGATTAAGGGATTAATCGGAATTTCTGTAATTAAAATAAAGGATAGCCAGGTATATTTTGAGGAATCTCCTTGTCCGAACAAAACCTGCGTTGCAAGTACACCAATTTGCGGCAATTTTGAATGGATTGCATGTCTGCCGAATCAGGTTTTTGTGAGGATTGAAAAAAATGATGATGACCAGACGGGAAATACGGATGTTTCTTCGTTTTAGTTAACACTGGAAAAATCCTCAATAGGATTTATTCTGTCTTTTCTTAGTTTCTGAAAGGAAAAGGCGGAGTGTGAACCGAACCCCAAAAGTTGAACACTTTTGGCGGCAAGAATGAAATGCTGGTACAGTTTTATTGAAAAAGGGGACTTATATGACAAAAAAAAGCGGTACTATTTCCTACAAATGCATAAGCTGCGGGTGCATTCAGCCTAAATGGCTTGGCCGGTGTCCTCAATGCGGAAACTGGAATTCGCTGGAAGAATTTATAGAAGATCCGAATGTTAAAACTCCTGGAGGACATGGCAGTTCAACCGTGCAAAAAATAAAGCCTGTACCGCTTGCTTCTGTTGAAACGCAGGAATGTCCACGACTTTCCACAGGAATAAGTGAATTTGACCGTGTTTTAGGTGGTGGTGCAACAAAGCGTTCTGCAATTTTAATCGGTGGCGAACCAGGCATTGGAAAATCAACACTTCTTCTGCAAAGTGCTGCAAACTGTGCAGCCTCTGTAAACGGACGCATATTATATGTAAGCGGAGAAGAATCTGCCGCACAAATAAAAGGCCGCGCTGACCGTTTGGGCTTAAATGTAAGAAACATAGAAATTCTGTGTTCAATGAGGCTTGAAGATGTTCTTTCAGCTCTTGATTCATTAAATCCTGTATTTGTTATAGTCGACTCCATCCAGACGGTTTATTCTGTAGAAGCAGGCCTTATTCCAGGAACAATAAATCAGCTGAAATATTGTGCAAATGAATTGATTTCCTGGGTAAAAGAAAGGGACAGCGTGCTTATAATGACGGCACACATTACGAAAGAGGGGGTTATTGCAGGTCCAAAATCTCTGGAGCACATGGTTGATACCGTAATTTCATTTGAGAGAACAAACAATGAAATGCGGTTTTTGCGGGCACAAAAAAACAGGTTCGGCTCTGTAGATGAACTGGGGATTTTTGTAATGTCTGAAAAAGGGCTTGAAATTGCCGAAGACCCGGCTTCTATTTTCATCACACAACGAGATGGAAACCTGCCTGCAGGAATTGCAACTGCTGCAATTTTTGAAGGCAGCCGTGTCTTTCTGGTAGAAATTCAGGCTTTGACGGTACCTGCAAAAGCTTCAATTTCCAGGGTTTACAGTGATAAAATTGACTCTGCAAGAGTAAGCAGGGTTGCTGCAGTACTTGAAAAAAGGGCTGGTCTGAGATTTAGTGACCAGGATTTATATATAAATGTTGCCGGAGGAATGAGAATTTCTGAAAGTGCGGTCGATGCAGCCCTTGCAGCAGCCTTGTATTCTGCAAGAACGGACATCGCCTTGCCGCAAAAAACAGTACTGTGCGGAGAGTTAAGCCTTGCAGGTGAAATCCGCCCGACAGGCAGACTCAGGCAACGCATAAAAGCTGCAAAAAATCTTGGATACACAAAAATTTATGCACCTGAAAAAGAGGAAAATGCCACAATCATAAAAAACATAAAGGAAATGCTGAACTGCCTGTTCGGAAAATAAAGAAGCAGCTCAAAGCTTTGTTTCCTTTTGTCATTTAGCTTGAAAAAATCCGCTCAAACTGAAAAATGAGGCACCTGCAACAAAAGTTCCAACAGAACTTCCTACAGTTGAAAGTAAAAAAACCAGTAAAGTTCGCAAAATCCTGTTTTTGTAAATAGTTTTTATGCTCAGCATGTCTTCCTGAAGAGTTTCCATATCAGAAACTTTTGGTTTACATACCATTGCCTGAACAACACCTGTAACCATGCCAGCCCCAACAAACGGACAAAGAGATGTCAATGGAGCAGCAATAAAAGCCGTAAGTATCGTAAAAATATGGCCGCCAGCAAAAAGAGTTCCCAGTGCAGATAAAAGACCATTCCATAAAATCCACGAACCAAGCATGGCCCTGCCAGTTTTTACTCCGCCAAAATAAAATCCTGCTGCAAGCATGGCAATAATAAACAGAGGAATCAGCCATACTGCAATTTTCATAGATTTTCCGCCGGCTGAAACTTTTTCTATATCAGAAACATCGGTAGATTCTTTACCAGAAGCAAACAATTCAAGATGCTTTTGAACTCCAGCAAGATGGCCTGCACCAAGAACAGCAAGGATTCTCTTTCCCTGACACCTGTACAACTTTGCGGCCAGATAGCGATCCCGTTCGTCAATCAAAACTTCCTTTATGGCCGGCATATACTGAGAAAGCTCTCCCATCATGGAATCCATTTCGCTGGTTTTCTTCAAGTTTTCAATCTGCTCAGAAGAAACATCTTCTGTCGAAAAGCTGTTTACAAGCAAAGTAGCAAGCAGTTTACATTTTCCGAATAATGAATTTTTATTCCATGCCCTGCGTAATGTAACCTGTACAGGACGGTCTATCATTGCAACGGGAATGTTCATCATTTTTGCACGATTTATAGCGGCTTTCATTTCATCACCAGGATGAACACCTACATTTTTGCCAAGCCTGCGCTGAAAAGACGAAAGAACAAGGTTTGCAAGCAGCAAAAAACCTTCATTTGATTTCAAAACTTTTACAATATCAAGGTTGCTCCATGCAGAAGGATTTGTTATGGCTTCGTATCGTTTTTCGTCCAATTCCACTGCCACACAATCAGGCTGCTGCTCTGAAATATAAGTTGAAACATCTTCTATACTTTCTGCAGAAATATGAGCCGTTCCAATCAATGTAAATTCCCTGTCGTCCAAAAAAAGGGTCTTTTCTGTCCTACTGTCCATCTTTTACACTCCATTCGGCAAGTCGATATTCAAAAAATATTGGCGCACCTGTAAGAACCTGCTCGTACAATTCCTGTGCACGTTCCTGAAAATTATTTATTTCGTAAAACAAGCCCATGTAGTATGTAAGCTTTTTACGTTTAGTACTGCTCTGTTCTTTTGACAGTTTCAGCATTGTCAGATTTTCAGCATTCCGGCCTCCACCATCATGGTAAATGCGGATGACGCTGTACTCCAGACTTTCTCGGTCAAATTTTTTCAATGCACCTGCAAGGAATGTTTTTGCCTGCTGCTGTTTGCCATCTTTTATAAGTCCTGCGGCTACCATAAGCATGTAGGAATAATTATCAGGGTTCATTTCCAAAGCTTTCATGAATGCATTGCAGGAACCAGCGTAATCCTGTTCATGCCATGCCAACATTCCAAGTGATTCAAATGCATAATAATATTTGGGATTGAGTTGTATCACTTTTTTGTAATCTTCATAAGCTTTGTCAAACAGGTTCATTTCATCATAAAGGCTTGCCCGATATGCATAAGTCAGAAAAAAGTCAGGCACAATGGAAATAGCCTTTGTCCATGCCTCTTCAGCTCCTTTATAATCCATAAGCTGATGGCTGTACGAACCTATGTCAATGTAAATGTCATAATTTTCAGGGTCGCTTTTCAGTGCCTTGCGGGCATATTCAAGTGCCGAACGGTTTTTGTTTTCTTCTGCAAGAATTTTTCCCATATACAGATTTGCCTGCGAATTATATTCGTCTTTTGCAAGAATAGTTGAAAAATTTTTCTTTGCCTGATCGAATTTTCCCTGATAGTAATTACACTTTCCAAGACCTATAAGACTGTCAGGATTAGCTGGATTTGCCTGATATGCCGTTAAAAAATATTCCGTAGCCTTGTCATATTTGTTTTTTCGAAGAAAATCTTCTGCGTATTCAATATTCGCAAGATCCTTGCCATTTTTGCTTTGTGCAAGCTGGGCAAGAACTTCGGCATATTTTGCACGATTTTTTGAAAGTTTTGCAGTTAAAAGAGAAAGTTCGGCAGTTTCACGAGCATCGGGCGCAACTGATTTTAGTTTTTCAACTAAATCCGATGCTTCTGCAATTTTACCAGCAGAAAGCAGAACGGAAGCCTGCAGCACAAGCATGTCAGGACTGTTTTTCAGAGATTCAGGCATGGTTTCAAAAAGAGCAAGTGTTTCTTCTTTTGAGCCGGAATTCAAGGAATTTTTCACCTTTTCTGCAAAAACAACCCCTTCTGTTTTATTTTTCACCGCAGAAGAAACATCCGCAGCATTTACAGAAAAAATGCAGGTTACATTCAGAAAAACCGAAATAATGATTATTTTCCCAAGTTCATTTTTAAATTGTAATTTCATCAGTTGAATTTCCTCGTACCTTTAAGTAAACTAAGAATAATGTACTCAAATCCTATAAAAAAATTATTTGGACTATTTTTATTGTATGCCGTAGTCATTATCGGCATTTTTGTTATTCAATTTAAGTCAGAATCAATTTTCTCAGAAACAATCGGTTCTTTCCGTTTTAGATTGACAAAAACAGAAAACAATCAGAAAACCATATTAAAGAACAGCTTTCAGGCTGAATTTAACGGAATTCTGTTCTACTTTGACGATAGCAATCCTGTTACAATTGTAAAAATTCCAACGAATACAGTCCATGACATTACACTAATTTCATGGAGCAAAGCAAGTGCCTTGTCTTCCACATTTAATTTTACGGAAGATGTTTCACTTACTTTTACAGTTTCTGACTCATCTCCAGAAGCAGACCTGTCAATACAGGCAAAGCTTCCAAAGGATGTTGACTCTGTTTCCATAAATTTTAAACCAAGAAAGGGATTTCAGGTTACTGACAAAAAGAAATCAAATGCCGTGCTTGAATCAACCGAAAGCAAATATTTGCTGACAGGCTCTGACACTGCAAATGAAAAAGTTACGATTTCAAGAAGCACTTCAATATCATATTCTGCTGTAAAAGAAACAACAGGTTTTTCATTTGATGCAGCAGCTTCATACGCACTTGCTTCTTCTGAAATTTATGCTCAAAACATTAAGGCTCTTGAAACAAACATCCTGAATCTTTTCCGTGAAGCAGTAAAAAACAATACAACTATTACAGAACAGAGCGTAGTTGCTTATGTTGCCGTCATGGCAAAAAACGGACAATATAACAATGCTTTGGACAGTGTTCCTGATAGTTTTAAAAAGAATCAGAAAAGAACATATCTTTCAGCACCGTATTTTAACAATCTTTCAAAAACGTACACAACGCTTGAAATGCATAATGAAAGTATGCTCATGCTGGCAAAACAGGCTGTGGAACAAAATAACTGTAGCATTTTTGCAGTTTCTGGAATTTCAGATTTTCTTCGACTGAACGAAGATGAGGAAACAGCTGAAAAACTTCTGAACATTCTTTCAAACACAGAAATTCCAGAACTTTCCGTACAACAGGCATCTGGAATTTTGAATGTTTATACAAGCCTTTTGGATTCTGGCAGAGAAGTAAAAATTAACAGAGCACTTATTGATGCCTGCCTTGGAATCATAGAAAATTCCTGTTCCATAAGGGATGACGGTCAAAAAGTTGTTCTTGCCAGTTCTAATGAAGGGCAGCCCAAACCTGTTCAGGCCATTGAAACCGGCATTGCATTAGTTCGCTATGCTAAAAAAATCAATGCCCAGAATCTGGAAAAGGCAGGATACTTTATCGTAAATTCGTATTTTTCAGATATAAGTTCTAATGATTTGTACAGTTTTTCAGAAATATATCCTTTGCTGATAAAAAACAACACTTACTACCCGCATTTTGAAATAATTGGAAAATTTCATGGAAAGTCTGTATGGGCATGGACCTGTGCATCAAAACTCAGCTGTACAGAAAATTCTTCTGGCAATCTGGATGTCAATATAGAATTTCCAAAGGCTCTTACACATTACATCATAATCGGTGGAATTCCTGCTTTCAACAAAATCAACATATACGGAATTCCATTCCGCACAGATGCCAGATTTGAAACCTACAATTCTTCTGGCTACGTGCATTTGAAAAATTCTCAAACGCTTCTGCTTAAATCACGACACCGCAGCGAAACTGAAAAAATTCAGCTTTTCTATAATGAAGAAAATAAATCCGCTGCTGATGCCAGCGCAGAAGATAAAACTCAGTCAGAATAAAAACTTTTTTCAGAATCTGCATTGTCGCTGTATAAAGTTGCATAACATTCCATAAGCTGATCAAGTTCTGAATTACTGTCAGCTACAAGAGAACAAGCAAAATACAGGGCAACTGCCGACTCTGTTGAAAGGCAGCCCATAGGAACAGCTCCCTCACGCCAAGCCCGCTTTCCTGTAACATACTGAGAAAAATTCAGCATAGATTCCTGCTGAGACGTACAATAAAAATGAACGCCTCGCTGCCGCCCCCGAACAAGCATGGATTTCAGCGAATAATCACTGGAGCGCATGTTCAAAGTTCCATTCTCATACAGTTCAAGGAAAACCGTATGCACAGAATCTGCTATCAATTTTTGATAAATATCGCTCCTGAAGCCAGGATAAATCCTGCATAAAACCATTTTACCTGCAGCTTCCTGCATAATTCCTGCCATAACTTTATTGTCAGGATTCTGAATGCCGGCAAATTGTTGTGCAACAGGTCCGCTGCCTGTAAACATAAGCCTTGAAGTAGAAAGATTTTTAAATCCAGTGCTGTCAGGGCGTTCAAAACGCAGGTTAAGCGGAGACAAAACCTGACCATTGTAAGCAACAAAAACACCTTCTTTCTTATCTCTGGCAAGCCGTACAGCAAAGGACAGATTATTTTTTGCTTCATCCGACTCAGAAAACAAAGACGAAGAAGATGTCAAAACAACAGGAACTCCGGCATCCGAAAAAAGCCAGAATAAAAATGCAGCCGTATAAGCAAGTGTGTCCGTTCCATGAGCAATAACAATGCCGTTTGCAAGTCCGCCTTCAATTCTTTCAGAAATTGTATGAACAAGTTCAGCCCAGTCTGCAGGCTCAAGCTCCTCACTTAAAAGCTGGCTGACCGGCAGAACCTGCACAGGAATATCAGGATCTGTTTCCTGCAACATTTGTTTTAATACCCTAGGGTCACCAGAACTTATAGAGCCATCTTCATGGCGCACAGCCGTCATTGCTCCACCCATGTTCAGAACATAAATTACACTTATTTTCAGTTCATTTTTTATAAGCTGCTTTACTTTCTGCGGAGTTGCCATGCCGGAAGTCTTGCGCATTACAAGCCCGGTTAAAAACTCAATCGGAGCCATTTCGCCACGCTTTAGCCTTGTGCACATTCCAGGATTGTCAGATAGAACCTTTTTTACATAAGGCAGAATTTCATTTTCATCAGACAGCTGATTAAGCGACTTTTTTTTCAGCAATACAGAAGGATTTTCTCCAGTTTCAGCAACCGCCTGCATAAGCTGTTTGGCAATTCCACTGTGAATTTTATTTTCTGCAAAAAGCTTCATTATTTCTGCAAACTTTTCTGCAGTCAGCTTTGTTTCCATAAGGCTTATATTTTTTGTTTTCAAAAGCTTTATCAGTTCTGAAGCCATCCAATGAGCTGCATACAAAGGATTTGCACCTGCTGCAACAGCCTGTTCAAAATAGTCCGCCCTGCTCTTTTCATCGCATAAAAATTCAGAACGAAGCCTTGAAATCCCGTACTGAGAGCGAAAACGTTCCCTTCGCTGCTTAGGCAGTTCAGTTTGAAGCAAATCAACTTCTGAAGCAAACATTTTCTGGAGCTTTATTTTTTGCTCAGGGACAATCTGTTCAAAACGGCGGATATCAGAATTCCGTCTGGTATGAAATGTTTCCGTTCTAGAAAATTTTTCATTCCAAAGCCGGCTTTCACTTTCAATCATTCCGCCGGATGCAAGAATTTCTTCCTGTCTGGACAATTCAAAATTTATAGCTTTTCTTACAAAATTCGCAGAATTCAGATTCCTAAGCTTTACATAATAGTCAGGCAGTTCAGGATATTTTGAAAGAGAGACAAAGGCATTGCTTCTTATGGAACATTCTTGAGCTTCCTTGTTTTCAAGATTTAAATATTGAACCAACCTGTGCAGCTCATTCAAAAAAAGTTCCGCTTCTTCTCCTAACTCAAAGGCAGGGCTTGTTTTTAAACGGATGCTTGGACAGCCAGCCCATGTAAAATTCATTCTGGCAACATTGTCTGCATGCGTCAAATGACCGGCATCTTCTTCAATACGGATTTCTTCTATATGTATAGTTTTTGGACGGCTATGGAAAGTAATGTCTAAAGTTCCTCCTTCCGCAGCCAAAAGAGAATAGCCTGTTATTTTCTTATTTTCTGAAGTTTCAGGCAAATTTCCAGTAAGACGCTCAACACTGGAATTTTTTATTACAGAGCATCCAAGAGCTTTTGAAAGCATAAACACCTTATGCAGAACAGATTTGTCAACATTTACGGTACCCGTCTGTTCATCAATAATAAAAACAGACTCCACTGGCGCAAGAAGGATTCTTATTTCAAGATATGCAAAAGATTGATACATAAAATCTCCATAAAATATAAAAAATTATATCGTTTTTCTTTTTTTTGTGATATACTACAATACACATTTATCGAGGAGCTTCTGTGAACAAAAAAGATTTCCCAAAAATCCATTTTTACGATCAGGATTTTGTAGACATTTATGATAAATCATGGTCCTGGATTTCAAATTATTGGATTAACCCTGCAACTGGAGAACAGTCTTCTGATGGGTATTTTATTTATCCGCAAGGAGATTCTCTTGTACTTGAACAATTTGAGACGATTTTCTCATCCTTCTTTTTGGTTTATTCGAACAGGAATTTTCCTGCAAACCAGAATATCGACTATTTTTATGCACGCCAGGAAGAAAATGGAGCAATCCGCTGGAAATATGATGCAAAGACAAATCAGCCGATTCTAGATGCTTCAAATCCTGAAGGCATAGGGATGCCTTTATTTGCATGGGCAGAGTTCAATTTGTACCATAAATCTGCAAACAAGAAGCGTATCCGTGAAATAATGCCTGTCCTGCAAAAATATATGGACTGGATTATCCGTACATTTAAAAAGGAAAATGGTCTTTTTTCTGTACCAGCAGTTGCAGGCGGTATGTTTAATGCACCACGTAAAGATGCCTATTATCCTGTAGATTTTAATGCTGCCATGGCAATAAATGCTGCATATATGTCTGCATTAGGAGACATTCTCAACGACAAAGAGTTAAGCTTTCAGTACAAGCGCATGTATTTTTCTCTCAAAACTAGAGTAAATTCTATGATGTGGGACAATGCAACCGGCTTTTACCACGATTTGACGCAGGACGAACAACGAATTCCTCAAAAGACAATTGCAGGATTCTGGCCTCTTCTAGCTGAAATGCCAAATGCAGACAAAGCAAATGCCTTGATTGATCATTTAAGCAATCCGACCACATTCGGAACAGATCACCCGTTCCCAACTCTTTCTGCAGACAGCCCTGACTTCAAGGAAAACGGGGAAGGTTTCTGCGGAAGTGTTTTCCCACCTTTCAACTTCATGATTATCAAAGGGCTTGAAAAATATCAGCGCTATGACATTGCCAGGGAATGTGCAATTCGCCATCTCTACTATATCCTTGAAGCACTGTTTCCAAATGACGAAAAGCAAAAAGGCGATGTTTACGAAGCCTACCTTCCCTGTAGAGAAGGCAAAGCAATCTTGACAGGTAATGAAGAATTTCCAAAGCCTCATTACATGCACTACATAGGCTTGTCAACAATTGCATTGATGATAGAAAACATCATAGGGCTTTCAATAAGTTTGCCACGAAAAACAGTTGACTGGATTATTCCAAACCTTGAAATTATGGGTATTGAAAAACTTTCCCTCAAGAGGAATCTCATTACAATTCTCAGCAACAAAAGTCCTAGAGGCTGGGAAATTCAGATGGAAAGCGAAAAATTGTATTACTTTACAATCAATATTCTTGACCAAAAAAAGAAAACGCTGCCTATTCCATCTGGAAAATGTTCAATGCTCATAGACAAGCTTTAATTTTTAGGAGCAAAACCATGGCATCCCTTGAGGCAGTCATAGAAATCGGCTCAACAGGGATTAGGCTTCTTGTTGCCGAACTTACAGATGATGGAAACAAAAATACTCTGGATCAGTGCGAAATGCCTGTTTCGCTTGGTCTGGATGTATTTACAACAGGTTCGGTAAGTCGAGAAACTTTACTTCAATGCATTCACATTCTTTTGCGCTATAAGGAGCTGCTGGTCAGCTGGGATTTAAAGCCGGCACAGACAGCTGTAATTGCAACGAGTGCAGTCCGCGAAGCAAAAAACAGGGATCCTTTTGTTGACCGCATTTTTGTAAAAACTGGATTTCATGTTCAGGTAATCGACGGAATTGAAAACAACCGCCTGACTTATCTTGCCGTGGAAAACTGCCTGAAAAACGCCAAAAATGAAAGCCTTACGCAAAATGCCATTATTCTGGAAGTAGGTGGTGGTTCTACAGAACTCATGCTCATGGAAAAAGGCAAAATGGCAGGTGCTCACAGCATGCGCCTTGGCAGTGTTATTGTAGAGCAGCAGTTGCGCTCAATGCTTGGCTCCATAGAAGATGCCCGCCGCTATATTGAAGAATTTATCTTCAATACAAAGGGCTCTCTGGAAAATGAAATTGACCTGCAAAAAATTGAACGGTTCATCACAGTAGGAGCTGATCCACAGATTGTTGCAAAAATAATCGGTCAAAAAAAATCCCCTGCCATTTGGGAAATAAGCCGAACGGATTTTGACAATTTTGCAGATACAATTCAAAATTACTCAACAGAAGAATGTGCTGCACAGTACCACATTTCTCAAAGCGATGCCAAACTTCTGCATATAAGTCTGCTGATTTTCGAGCTTTTTTTACGGCTTACAAATGCAAAATCTATCTTAGTTCTGCAAACAAGCATACGCGATGGCCTGATAATTTCACACCAGAACCTGCCAGATAATTCGCTTCAACAGAATTTTTATTCGCAAATTACCGCCTCTGCCAGAAACTTGCTTAGAAAATACAGAGGTGATGAAAAACATGCAGATTTCGTCCGCAAAATCAGCCTGAAACTTTATGACTCTCTTGCAGAAGAAATTGCACTGCCAGAAAAAAACCGTATGCTTCTGGAAGTTTCTGCAATCCTGCATGACATAGGCATGTTCATCAGGGCTGACGAACATAACAAACATTCCCACTATATAATTACAAATTCAGAAATATTTGGCCTTGATAGAGAAGATTTAGACATTGTAGCTTTGATTGCATTGTATCATCGGGGCAGCTCAAAACCGCAGGATGATAAAAATTTTCAAATTTTGCCAAGAGCAGAACGCATGGCAATCTTAAAACTTACTGCAATTTTAAGAATAGCCGATGCATTAGACAGAAGCCACCGGCAAAAGTTAATGGACTTTTCAATAAAGAGGCATCAGGATACATTGACAATTACAACACCAGGCACTCACAATACTGCATTGGAAAACATTGCACTCGTCCAAAAAGCCGATATGTTTGAGTCAATTTTTGGCTATAAAATACTAATAATATAAAACCACCTGAAAAAACTTTAAATTACATAACAATAACTGTAGTGTTATATTACAATTATATTTACGTTCATATTATAGGAAAAACAGGAAACTTCACATCATGGAAAAAATTAAAGAATTGCAGGAAAAAAAATATCCTTTTTTTAACAGGGAACTTTCATGGATTGAATTCAACCAGAGAGTTCTTGAAGAGGCTCTAAACAAATCCATTCCTCTCATGGAAAGACTGCAGTTTCTGTCTATAGTTTCTACAAATTTTGATGAATTTTTCCAAATAAGAGTCGCTTCCGTAAAGCGTCAGCTCAAAAAAAATCCAACCAAGCCAGATATTTCAGGCTATACACCGAAGGCACTACTTGAAAAAATTTCACAACGTTGCCATGAAATTTTAAAAATTCAGCAGACTTGCCTTACAAAAGAAATCCTGCCAGAGCTTGCTCAAAACGGCATTGAATATGTTGCTCCTCAAAATTTTTCATCAGACCAGGAATCTTTTACAAACCAGTTCTTCGAAACAAAAATTTTCCCGTTGCTTACACCAATCCGCATCGACAACCTGAGTTTTCCACATCTACAGAACCTTCAGCTCCATGCAGCATTTCTGCTAAAAAAAATAAATGGCATTGCTCAATTACCAAATATGCCGCAAATAGATGACAGCCAGCCACTCATGGCAGTTGTCCAGATACCTAACGGAACAGACCGGATAATCTGGCTGAACAGTCCTTCAGGCACAAGAAAATTCTGTCTGCTGGAAGATTTAATTGTACAATACGGACGCCATCTTTTTCCAGGATTCAACATTCAGCAGACAATGCTTTTTCAAATTACACGCGACGCAGATTTTTCAGTAGACTACAAAGATCAGGATTTTATTGGCGCCATGGAGAAAATAATCGATAAACGAAAATCCTCTTTTGCTGTGCGCATTCTGTGCAACCAGTCAAGCCCAGAAATTTTAAAAATCCTTACCAACAGGCTGAAACTTTCTGACAGCGAAGTTTACAAAATAGACGGCATACTTGACCCAAGTTCACTTCTTGAGATTTCGAACGTTGAAAAAGCAGAACATCTCTACTATCCAGAATGGCAGCATTTTTTGCCCCCTGAACTTCCAGAAAACTCTCCCTACTGGGACATTTTTAAGCAGCGGGATTTTCTGCTGAACGTTCCGTATCAATCATATCATCCGGTAATAAAATTTATTTCCGATGCAGCAGATGACCCCAAAGTCCTTGCAATAAAAATTTCTCTGTACAGAACAGGTCTTGACTCCCCCATCGTAGAAGCACTGAAAAGAGCTGCACACAACGGCAAACAGGTAACATGCTTTGTCGAACTCATGGCACGCTTCGATGAAGAGCGCAACATTTCCTGGGCTGAACAACTGGAAAAAGCCGGAGCAACTGTAATTTATGGAGTCGTAAACTATAAAGTACATGCAAAAATCCTCATGGTAATGCGCCGTGAAAATTCAAACATCCGCCGCTACGTTTTCCTTTCAACAGGAAATTTCAACAGCAAGACAGCAAAACTTTATTCCGACCTTGGCCTTTTTACCACAAATATGGAAATAGCCAACGATGCCACACAGTTTTTCAATATAGTTTCAGGATATTCTGCACTCCAAACGATGAACCACATCAGCATGGCACCCATAAACCTAAAAACAAAACTTTTGGCCATGATTCAACGTGAAATAGAAAGTTCTACCCCAGAAAATCCAGGTCTAATCATTGCAAAGATGAACAGCCTTACCCATCAGGAAATAATTCAGTCTCTCTACAAAGCAAGCCAGGCGAACGTCCGCATATATCTGAACATCCGCGGCATCTGCATGCTCGTTCCAGGTATAAAAGGAATCAGCGAAAACATTACCGTTGTTTCAATTGTAGACCGCTATCTGGAACATTCACGCATTTTCTATTTCAGAAATTCCGGTTCAGAAGAACTCTATCTTGCCAGTGCCGACTGGATGCCCAGAAACCTTGACCGCCGCATAGAATTAATGTTCCCCATCACAGACCGCAACATTTTCAAAGACTTGTGCAATACAATGAACCTTTATTTCAAAGACAACACGCATTCACACACTCTCCTTCCAAGCGGCAAATGGGTTCCCACAAAAACCGATGAGCAGAACCATCGCTCACAAGAGGATATATACAAAAAATTTCTCCAGCAGGCCGAACTGACAGCAAAAACCCCAAAAACAGAATTTTCAGTCCGCCGCAAAAACTGATTTTTTTTCTTTTTTATGGAGCGAATCCATTCGGCAACCGTCCTTACGTACTTCGCCGTCTTCGCGGCTCATCCCTCGCTGCGTTCGGGACTAAAGGTACTCCAGGACGGGCTAGGATTTTTCGCCAGAACCACCATTCTTCTGCCTCCCATAAAAAACATCTGAACTAAAAATGGAAAAAAAACGCATCTTGCTACAGAATGGGGAAAATTCATAAGCAAGATGCGTTGAAAAGAAATAACTTAGATTTTTTAGCCTGCAACACCAAAAATCATATTTGGTATGAACAATACAAGCTTTGGACAGAATACAAGAATTGCCAGTTCCAGCAAAATTGCAGCAAGGAATGGCAAACTTTCTTTTGTATATTCTTCAGGCGGACAACCGATAATTCCGCAAACTGTATAAAGAGCAGAGCCAATAGGAGGTGTCATAACACCAAGTGTTACAATAGTTGCCATCAATACGCCAAAGTGAACAGGATCCATACCAACACTTGTTACCATTGGCAAAAAGATTGGTGTCAGCAGCAGGAAATTTACATTACTATCTACAAACATACCTGTTATAAACAGGAAGCCTAACATAATCAATGTAAGAAGCTGTGGATTATCCGTAATTCCAAAAATAAAAGTACTTAATACAGTCGGCAGTTTTACCCATGTAATCGCATAGCTGAAAGGACCAGACATTGCAATAATAAGCATAATTGCACCATTATCTTTCAGCGTTGTAATCAATGCTTCCTTAAAGTTCTGCCACGTAAGTTTTTTGTAGACAAATTTTCCGACAACCAATGCATAAACAACTGCAAAAGCACCAGATTCCGATGGAGTGAAAATACCAAAGCGAATTCCCACAATAAGAATAATCGGGAAAAAGAGAGCCCAAACAGAAACCTTAAGATTTGCAATAAGTTCCTTTAATGTAAGTTTTGGAGCATCTGCATGTGGAGGATCAAATTTTCTGATACGGCTTGTGATGGTTGTTGTTCCCATGAGGAACGTCATCATTAAGATACCAGGTATGATTCCGGCAGCAAACAGACGACCAATTGAAACTTCTCCAACAAATCCAAAGATAATCAGTCCAAGGCTTGGAGGTATTGTCGCTGTAATCAAAGCTGTAAGGCAGTTTACAGAGCAGATATACCCTTTTGTGTAACCGCGGTTCAACATTTCGGGTGCAAGAATACGAGTTTCCATAGCAGCATCAGCTGTTGCAGAACCTGAAACACCACCCATCAAAGTTGACATTACAACAGAAATTTGAGCTGTGCCACCGTACATTCTGCGAGTTAAAAGCCTGGCAAGACCAAGAAGCTGTTCTGTAATACCAGAAACATTCATGAGATTACCAGCAAAAATAAAAAACGGAACTGCAAGGAACGCAAAAGACTGACTTTGAAGAACTACCATCTGAACAGCTGCTTCAAATGGGAGCATCGGCTGACTCATAAAAAATGCAAAACCTGCAATACCTATAACAAAAGCAATCGGCATCCCGATGATAAGAAAAATCACAAAGCATAATAATAAAAGACTCATTATTCCTCCGCAAAAGACTATTCAGTCTTCATTACTTCTTCATTGTTGAAAGTCAGAATACAATTTTTAATTTTACCAATTGTTGAAATTGACATGGAAAAAGTTGTGACTACAAGACTCAATGTAACCAAAGAATATGGAATTGGCATTGACTGATATGTTCTAAGCCTTTCAATCCAAACCAATCTTGCTCCATAAATACAAATTACAACTGTCGTACAAAGAATAATTCCATATACTAGAATCAAAACTGCCTTCTGGAGTTTTTTCGGAAAGCAGCGTGTAACAATATCAATACCAATAAGCTGTCCGCTTCTCCAGGCAATATCAGCTCCTAAGAATGCTGTCCAAGCAAGAAGGAGCATAGCAAGGTCGATATTCCAGGACATTGAAATTCTCATAAAGCGAAGAATTGCTGATACAAAAACAAAAACTACCAGAAAAATAAATCCAACACCACAAACCACTGTTTCAGCCTTACAGAACGCTTCATATATTTTCCGCATAAGTTCCTCCTATTCAGTCAAAAGCCTGAAAAATAAAAGCAAATCGTCTGAAAACACATTGAGACAAGGCACTCTTCTCTCAAGGCCATGACTTCGCCGTTTTTAAGGTTTGTTCTAAACCTTAAATCAAAAAAAGGCCTGCACTTACACTGCAAAGTTCCAATTAAGCACAGACCTCTAAAAAAAAATCTGCTTATCAGGCAGATTAAGCTGAATCATACAGAGAAAGATTCAGCTTAAAATATGTTTATTTGCCTAATTCCTTGAAAAGTCTGTCTTTAAGGCCAGTAGAGAACTTCAAGTCGTTGTTGTCATAAAGTGGCTGGATAGCTTTCTGGAATTCTGCAATGTCTACATCATAAATTGTTACACCGTTTTTCTTCATGTTGTCGTAGAAACCAGCTTCTTCTTTCTGGATGATTTCACCATATTCAAGAGCTGTTTCACGCATCGTTTTTGTAAAGAAAGCACGGTCAGCTTCTGGCATACTGTTGTAGAAGTTTGAAGAACATACGAATGCAGACTGAAGCATGTAGTGTTTTGTCATAGCAAGATTCTTTACAACTTCGTAGATGCGTGAACCGTCAGCTGTTGCAACCTGAACTTCACAACCGTCAAGAGTTTTTGACTGAATTCCAGGGAATACTTCACCCCAAGAAATACCGATGTTAGCAAATCCCAAATATTTAGCCAGATTGTTTCCAATAGCATTGCCAAATCCACGGATACGCAGACCAGAAAGGTCAGAAACAGTCTTTACAGGTGTTGTTGTATAGAAACAGCGGAAACCATTGTACATGTTTGTAATGTAAACAATGCCCTGTTTTTCAAGCTGAGCCTGCCATTCTTTGAACAGTGGTGTATCTGGCAATTTCTTCAGCATAGCTGGATCTGTAAGAATATAAGGAGCCATAAGGATGTTCATGTCAGAAATCTTAAACTGGCTTGCCAGACGACCTGGATCACTTGGAACTACAAGGCTTACACCCATTTTTGCCTGTGTAACCAAAGCATCTGTATCTCCTGAAAGAGCTCCGGCTACCAGAACAGTAGCATTAAAACGACCTGTTGCATTGAGTTTGTCAGCAACAGCCTGCATCATGCGGCTCTGACCTGTTGTAGCAGCTTCTGTACCAGCAAAAGTTACAGGAATCTTTGTTTCACTGTCACCCTTTCCTCCTGCAAAAGCTAATGAAGAAACAGCACAAGCTGCTGCAGCAATCAATACGAATCTATTAAACTTTTTCATAAATCCTCCTGTAATTATGCTACCATGCTTGTATGGCAGTGTCAAATTTATTTTTTATTTTTTTTAAATTTTTTATGGGAGGCAGAAAAATGGAGGTTCAGCGGGAAAAACCTAGCCCACTCTGGAGCACCTTTAGTCCCGAGCGCAGCGAGGGATGAGACGCGCAAGACGGCGAAGTGCGAAAGAGTGGTTGCCGGATGGGTCCGCTTCATATACTAATATTTCAACTTCTACAGGCTTATAACATTTTGGTTTTGTGCTATAATGTATACAATGAAAAAATCAAACAGATACTTGAAAATTTTGTCCCGGCAGTACAATTCTGAACGGGCGGTCATCACAGAACTTGTAAACACTCAGGCAATTTTGAATCTCCCAAAGGGAACAGAGCATTTTTTAACTGACGTGCATGGAGAATATGAGCAGTTCAATCATGTCCTTAAAAACGGTTCCGGCTCAATCTGGCAGAAAATTGACGAAGTATTTGCTCTTTCAGAGTCTGAGGAAACTAAAAAAGAACTTGCAACTTTGATTTACTATCCACAAGAAAGGCTGGAACTTCGTAAATCTCAGAAAAAAAATCTCAACGACTGGTATGCGGTAACCTTGCACCGTCTGGTTCTTATGCTCAGGCGAGTTTCTTCAAAATATACGCGCTCATACGTCCGCAAAAAAATTCCTGCAGATTTTTCATACATAATAGAAGAGCTGATTACAGAAAAAGAAGAAATCAGTGATAAAAAAGCATATTATTCTTCTATCATACAAACAATCATCCGCATTGGTGCGGCAGATGAATTTATCATAACGTTCTGCAATCTTATTCAGGAGCTTGTAATTTACCGCCTGCATATAATCGGCGATATTTTTGACAGGGGACCTGAACCGCATTTGATTATAGACAAGCTGATGACGTACCATTCTGTTGACATTCAATGGGGTAACCATGACATTGTTTGGATGGGTGCTGCGGCTGGAAGCAAGGCCTGCATTGCAAACATCCTGCGCATGTGCGTAAAATACAAAAATCTTGAAGTTCTTGAAGACGGATATGGCATAAATTTAACGCCGTTCATAACATTTGCTTATAAAACTTATGCCAAATCTGGTGAAAAAAATCTGCTGCATGCCGCAGCAATGCTTCAGTTTAAGCTTGAAGGTCAGCTGATTCTTGCACATCCTGAGTTTAAAATGGAAAACAGGCTTTTTCTTGATTCCATGAATCTGGAAGCTGGAACTGTAAAAATAGAGGGAAAGATTTACAAACTCAATTGTACGGATTTTCCGACTTTTGATAAAAATGCACCTTACAAACTGTCAGGAGAAGAGGAAGAAATCATCAACAGGCTGGCATCTTCTTTCAGGCACTGCGAAAAATTTCAAAGGCATATAAGGTTTCTTTACGAAAAGGGAAGCATTTACAAGATTTACAATGGAAATCTGCTGTATCATGGATGTGTTCCGCTTACAGCTGACGGCGATTTTGCCAAAATGAATGTTTATGGCAAGGAGCTTTCTGGCAAAGCCCTTTACGATGAACTGGAAATCTGGGCCCGCAAAGGTTTTTTGGCAAAGTCCGGCTCACCTGACAAACAGAAAGGTCTTGATATTCTGTGGTATTTGTGGACAGGCCCTAACTCCCCTATGTTCGGCAAAGACAGAATGGCAACTTTTGAAAGAATGTTTATTGATGACGTACAGTCGCATGAAGAACATAAAAATGCCTACTATGAAAAACTTGAAGATGCCCAGACTGTCCAGAAAATTTTCAATGAATTCGGCATAAGCTGGGCAAGCGGGCATATCATAAACGGTCATGTTCCTCAAAAAGTAAAAAAAGGTGAAACACCTATAAAATGCAATGGCAAACTTTTGATAATTGACGGAGGTTTTGCGGCTGCCTACCACAAGGCAACAGGTATTGCAGGCTATACTTTGGTTTCAAACTCAAGAGGAATTCGGCTTGTAGTTCATAAAAAGTTTGAAAGTGCACAGTCCGCAATCCGCAATGAAAAAGACATAATTTCTGATACGATTACAGTCGAAAATTTTACAGAACGGAAATACATTGCAGATACAGAACCTGGCAAAGCTTTGATTGAACATGTTGAAGACCTTACAGATTTGCTTGCAGCTTACAGAAATGGAAGTATAATTCCTGAAAGTGAAAGTATTTACAGCAACTAACCTGAAAAAATGCAGCAGACGGTGTTTTTTTTCGGTTTTTAGGGGACCTTTGTAAATGCAAAAAAATTAAAAAATAGGAAGGTTATTTTATGAATTTTTCAAGTCCTTTTGTAATTATATTTCTGGCAGGAACGATTTTAAATTTTCTGTTGGATAATTTTCTGGAATTCATCGACTTTAAAAACAGAAAAAACAATGGTCAAAAAATTCCACAGGAACTGGAAGGCTCTGTCAAGCCTGAAACACTTGCAAAAACCTGCCTCTACGAAGATGCACAATACAAATTATGGATTCCTGAAAATATCCTGCGAACTTTACTTTCTCTGGTGCTTATATGTTCAGGATTCTACTTTTGGCTTTTAAATTTTATAAACAGCAGTATTACACAGAATTCTTTCCTGATTTTAATGCTTTTTACGATTTTTGCTTCAATTCCAGGAATTATTTTGAACTTGCCGTTTGAACTTTACCATGAATTTGTCCTTGAAAAAAAGTTTGGATTTTCAACGATGACATTCAAACTTTGGATTCTGGATGCCATAAAAGAATTCATTGTAAACATGCTCCTTATCGCTGCCCTTTTTGCGATTATGTCAGTAATATTCAATAAATTTGAAAATTCATGGTGGCTTTTCATAGGCATTGCATACATTTCATTTTCACTGATTATTTCCATTATTTTTCCGCTATTTATAGCACCGCTGTTCAACAAATTTTCGCCTCTGGAAGAAGGTGAACTTAAAGAACGACTTGAGAAACTTCTGCAAAAATGCGGTTTTAAAAGCAGCGGTCTTTTTGTAATGGATGCTTCAAAGCGCAGTAAACATTCAAATGCATATTTTACAGGATTTGGCAAAAGCAAACGCGTTGTACTTTTCGACACTCTCATTGCCCAGCTTACCCCAGCAGAAATTGAATCAGTTCTGGGACATGAACTTGGACATTTCAAAAAACATCATATAATAAAACGGCTGTGCGCCATGATTCCTGTTATTATTGCAATGTTGTATGCTGCGTTTGCTCTGAGCAGGTTACCGGCTGTATTTGAAGCCTTTGGTTTCGATTTTTCTGCAGGAAACTGGGGAGCAGTACCACAATTTGCAGGACTTTTCCTTCTTGGCATTATTTTTGGCGGCTACGGAATTTTCTTTGGAGCAGTAAACAATTATTTTTCACGCAAAGATGAATTTGAAGCAGATGCATTTGCAAAAGATATCTGCGGTACAGGTCAGAATCTGGCAACATCTCTTATAAAATTAAATACTGAAAACATGAGCGAAATTTCAGTCCCGGCAATTTATTCACTCTTCAACTACAACCATCCGCCGCTACTTGAACGGTTGCGCGCATTGAATTTTCAGGCAGAAAAATCAATAAACCAGGAAACGCTGTAGCATGATCTTCCTTGCCATTTGCAGAGGATTAAAACCTCAGCAAAAAAAAGCCTAGGTAAACTACGGCACATTATGTATCTGCATACCGTTGCTGTATTCCTACTCTGGCGGGGTTTTGCAGTACACAATTGCATAGCACCTAGGCATAATGCGGAAAGGGGGGGATTCGAACCCCCGGTACCTTTTCAGGTACGCACGCCTTCCAAGCGTGGACCTTAAACCACTCGGACACCTTTCCAAGTGTGTTGAATATTCTATAATATAATCTAAATTTATGCAATAATCAAAACAGCCTGCAGCTCCAATGGCAAAATCCATAGTGCTAAGATTCTACAGGCTGCAAAAATAACTCGACATAAAATAAATTATTCAATACATTAAAAGTATGTCATTTTTGAAAAATAGTTCTGAATCTAAAAAGTTTTATAAATCACTTTTTCATGTTGTTGGCCCGCTCGCCATTCAAAACCTGATTTCTGCAGCTGTTGGTACAGCAGACGTTGTCATGCTCGGTTATGTAAATCAGACAGCAATTGCGGCAACCTCACTGGCAGGAAACATTCAGTTTCTTCTCTTCATGGTTACAACAGGGCTTTCATCTGGGCTTGTAATGTTGGCCGCACAATACTGGGGCAAACAGGATACGCTTTCAATTCAAACTCTGCATGGAATAGCCCTCAGAATATCTGCCGCCTTTGGTCTTGTTTTTGCAGGAGCAGCCATATTTACCCCTGAACTTTTGATGAAAATTTTTACAGAAGAAGTGCAGTTAATCGAAGCAGGCTCAAAATACCTGCGAATTACAGGCATCTCCTACCTGTTTTTTGCAGTTTCCCAGATTTTTCAGGCAGCATTCAAGAGCATTGAACGGGTAAAAATAGTCACTGTAATTACTACTACAGCCCTGCTTCTGAACATCTTTTTAAATGCAGTCTTTATTTTCGGCTTATTTTCTGCACCAAAACTTGGCATTGCAGGAGTTGCCCTTGCAACAACCATTTCAAGAACGATTGAACTTTTCATGTGCCTTGCTTATGCCAAAACTCAAAACGACATAAAATTTTCACTTTCAAACGTTTTAAAATTCAACAGGGTACTGACTTTTGATTTTATAAAATTTTCCCTGCCAGCTTTAGGCAACGAACTAGTCTGGGGTTCGGCTTTTTCAATGTACTCTGTAATTTTAGGACATCTTGGCGAAGACATAGTTGCCGCAAATTCTGTTGTAAATGTTCTGCGCCAGCTATGTTCAGTCCTTGCCTTTGGCATGGCATACGGCGGAGCAATTGTATTAGGCAAAACAATTGGAAGCGGAAATCTTGAACTTGCTGAACGGGATGCTTCACGCCTCGTACGCAGTACAATTCTTGCAGGATTTTGTGCAAGCATTTTTTTGATTCTTTTTAAGCCTATACTACCACTTTTTGCACAACTTTCACCAGCAGCATCGCATTTTAGGGATATGCTGGTTTACATAAACAGCCTTTCTGTTTTTGGAGCAGCTGTAAACACAGTTTTAATTTGCGGTGTTTTCCGCTCCGGTGGAGATTCAAAATTCGGCTTTATTCTGGATTCTATTATAATGTGGCTTGTTTCCGTTCCGATTGGACTTTTCGCAGCTTTCGTACTCAAATTGCCACCACTGTGGGTTTACTTTATACTTTATCTGGATGAATTTGAAAAAATGCCGGCAGCGGTAATCCATTACCTAAAAAAAACATGGCTAAAAAATATAACCAGATGATTTTTTTTTGGGGCATACTATTCAGCAACGGACGTTCCGCAGTTCCCCTACGGTCAGTCTGTGCTGTCGCCCTTACAGGCTCCTTAACGCACAGACCGCTGCGCGCTGCTCCATGTCCGGCCAGGTGCAGTTGATAAAGCTTCCGTCCATCTGCTCCCCATACGGCGAGGTGAAGGCACGCTATCGCTTAAAGCCTTGACCTCGCCGTTTTAAATTTTTTATTAAACCTTGAATAAAAATTATTATAATATGACATACTGTTGTCATATAAGGCAATTTATACTGGGCACATCAGCAACTTACAAAAAATAAATGCTGAAAAATACAGCATAGCGGGAGTGTAATGAAGCAATGCCAAGACCAACAACAAAACAAACTTTGCTGGAAAAAGCACAGACAACTTTTCAAAAATTAATTGAAGCTGTTGAAAACATGACTGACTGTCAGCTGAAAACCCCATTCGACTTTTCAGATAACCCCAGCTTAAAAGAAGCCCACTGGAGCAGGGATAAAAATGTACGCGACATCATGATTCACCTTTATGAATGGCACCAGCTTATGCTGACATTCGTAAAAAACAACAACTGCGGTACTGGAATCTCAACTGAAAAAAACTCTCCATTTCTCCCTCAAGGCTACACATGGAAAACTTACGGCCAGATGAATGTCATGTTCTGGAACAAACATCAGACAACAAGCCTGGATGATGCAAAGAAAATGCTTCAGCAAAGTCATTCTGAAGTACTAGAAAAGATAAAAGAGTTTTCAGATGAACAACTTTTTACAAAGAAGTACTATTCGTGGACAGGAACAACAAATTTGGGCAGCTATTTTATCAGTTCAACAGCCAGCCATTATGAATGGGCCATAAAAAAACTGAAACTTCACTGCAAAAAAGTAAAATAAAGTCAGGCAATGAAAAAATGCATTTTGTAACGGCAAAATCAATTCTTACAGGCAGTAACGGTCTCAACATTTACCGAGGGTGTACACATGGATGCATTTACTGCGATTCTCGCAGCGACTGCTACCACAACCCAAAGCCTTTTGAAGATATTGAAATAAAACAGAATGCCGTTGAACTTCTGGAATGTGCATTAAAGAGAAAACGTACAAAATGCATGATAGGAACGGGTGCAATGAGCGATCCGTACATGCCAGTTGAAAAAGACCTGAACCTTACAAGGCAGTGCCTCCAGGTTATTTCAAAACACGGCTTTGGGGCGACAGTCCTCACGAAATCTGACTTAGTTCTACGCGATTTAAATCTTTTTAAAGAAATAAACAACAAATCAAAAGCCGTTCTGCAGATGACACTCACAACCTTTGACGATACCCTGTGCCAGAAAATAGAACCCAACGTATGTCCAACAAGCCGCCGTGTTCAAGTTTTAAAAGAATTTGAAAAAGAAGGCATTCCCTGCATAGTATGGTTATGTCCTTTTCTTCCTGGAATAAACAATACGATTGAGAATCTTGCAGGACTTCTGGACTATTGCAGACAGGTAAATGTAAAGGGGATTTTGAATTTCGGCATAGGTCTTACCCTCCGTAACGGCAACCGGGAATATTTTTACAAGCAGCTCGACAAATCTTTTCCAGGTAAAAAACAGCAGTTCCAGAAAATATTCGGAAACTCATACATAGTAAACAGCTCCAACAACAACGAACTAATGGAATATTTTACCAATTTTTGCAAAGCAAACAAAATTCTGTACACGCCGCAGCAATGCTTCAGCTACCTGAACCATTACCCTGCTCGCTCTTCTCAACTGCAATTTAAATTTTAAACAAAATCTGGTAAATCATATTTGTAATATCTACACAAAGCCTGAAAAAAAGAGCTGTCCAAAAACTCTATATGAAACCTCATCCTTTACAAAAGGCTTTAGGAGCATATAAAATACATATTAGACAGCTCTAAATTCAAACATCAAAAAAGTAATCTTATCGTTTTAAAAATTCCTAAAAAAAGGATTTTCAGCGTGTACAGCTGATTTACAGCATGGGTAGGAATTTTCTAAAAAAGTCGAAGCAATAAAATAAAATTCAGACATAAAAAAAGCCCATCAGCAAATAAATGCGATGGACTTCGTGAGACTGACACGATTCGAACGTGCGACCCCCACCTCCGCAGGGTGGTGCTCTAATCCAGCTGAGCTACAATCTCATACTTACTGGATATAACAGTAGAGTTTCGGAAGCGACAGGAGTTGAACCTGCCCACCCCTTACGGAAGTGACGGATTAGCAATCCGTTGTATTACCGCTCTACCACGCTTCCAGTTTTAATCGGAGCGAGAGGGATTCGAACCCCCGGACCCGTGAAGATCAACGGTTTTCAAGACCGCCCCAGTACGACCGCTTTGGTATCGCTCCAAAAGATGTATACTGAATATATACGATTTACACATAATTTGTCAAGTGTATAATAAAAAAATATTTTTTTTATAACTGATAATTATCTGATAAAAAAAACACCGTCTGAAAATCAAACGGTGCAAAGGGGGAATATTAAAATTTATGGAAATGAATCAAATCACCTTAAAAACAAAAGCCTTTTTAAGTACATCTGATTAAATGCCATAGATTTACAGTTTTTCTATAGCTCTGGCAGCAACAAAATCAACAGAAGTTCCACAAATATTTGTTACAATTTTCTGTCCAAGCTGAACAGGAGCTGGAACAACAAGATTGTCCAGCGTTTTCATAGCCTCGAACATCAGTTTTTTGGAAATTGTCGAATTTGTTTTTACAGGACAGCGCACATAGGCTCCTCCGCTAACGGCAACTGTACTTGTAATTACACGCTGAGGATCTTGAACTTCCTGTTTGCCATAAACTTCGCCTCGTTTGCATTTCTGGCCTGTAACTGCAAAACCGTTTTCTTCATCAACACTCAAATGACAACCATTCGGGCAACAGATGCAAATTATATTTTTCATTTTTTCTCCCATAAAAGTCAATAAGGAAGCAGAATGGAAACTTAGTTGCCAGAACAGCTTCCGATTTGACTTCTAAGCACAATCCCAATGCAATAACTCGCTACAAGTTTCCAGCAGAATGTGCTGTTAATACGTCGAGTCAAGGCACGCTAACGCTTAAAGCCTTGACTTCGCCGTTTTGAGGGGTTGTACTACCCCCTCAATACGACCGGTCAAGGCACGCTTCGCTCAAGGCCTTGACTCGCTCGTTTTCAGGGGTTGTATTAACCCCTCAATAATAAAGTTTGCGACGCAAACTTTGTGTAGATTTATGCAGATAAAAATCACTTGTAAGCAATTTTTATCATGCCCCTGTCTATGCTTTTACAGGTTCAACACTGACCGTAAGCTGTCCACTTACATCAGAAAGCATTGCAGGTGTAAGATCAATACGTTCCATTTCTCCAGGAGCCAGATGCATACGTTTTACAGAATAAATTTCTCTATCGCCTGACTTTACTGTTATAAGTGCAGCTTCCTTGTGGACAGAACGAACCCTGAAATAAACTCCAACTTTTCCCTCAAAAGAATTTTTACGAATTTTTTGAGGGACTGTGTAGCCAACATCATTACCGTTTACAAGCTCAACAACATCGTCGCTATCATCATCTTTTCTTCCATTCAGAACAAATTCAGCTGCACCTCGGCCAGCAATCTGTCCTTCTTCTGTAACAAAATCAACAAGATCATGCACATGAACTGCATTTCCACATGCAAAAACACCTGGAAGAGAAGTTTCCCGATTTTCAAATACAACAGCTCCTTTCGTGCGCATATCCATAGAAATTTCTGCTTTTTGAGTAAGTTCATTTTCTGGAATAAGCCCTACACTTAAAAGAATCGTATCTACATCAAATTCCATTTCAGTTCCAGGAATCGGCTTGCGGTTTTCATCCAGTTTCATTACAACCGCCTTTTCAACCCGTTTATCACCCTTGATATCAACAATTGAATGGCCAAGGTATAATGGGATGTTAAAATCTTCCAGACACTGGACGATATTGCGCGTAAGGCCTCCCGAATATGGCATGATTTCAACACAGGCAAGGACTTTTGCACCTTCAAGTGTCATACGGCGTGCCATTATAAGACCAATATCTCCAGAACCAAGAATAAGTACACGCTTGCCAACCATAAAACCTTCACAGTTTAAAAGCCGTTGTGCAGTTCCTGCCGTAAAAATTCCTGCAGGTCTTGTTCCTGGAGTTCCTATTGCACCACGAGTCCTTTCACGGCATCCCATAGCAAGAACAATAGATTTTGCATCATAAATACAGTAACCATCCTGAGTATTTACAGTATGCACCTGACGTTCCTGAGTAATTTCAAGAACCATTGTATCAAGCTTTATTTCTATGCCTGTATTTTTTACCATTTCTACAAAACGACCGGCATATTCAGGACCTGTCAGTTCCTCTTTAAAATAATGCAAACCAAAACCATTATGTATACACTGCATCAAAATTCCGCCAGCTTCTTTTGCACGTTCAACGACAAGAATCTTTCTAAGTCCTTTATTCCATGCTTCAAGTGCAGCAGACAATCCGGCTGGGCCTGCCCCAATAACAATCAGTTCATACAATGCGTTCATAGGGCTCCTCCCATAAGCTCTTTTTCAGATTCTTTTTTTGTAATTCCTTCAAGGATAAAAGAGTTCGACTTGTCCTGAAGTATATCTTTGTAACTCAATCCAGTTTCACGCATAAGAATTTCAATGACGCGAGGTCCGCAGAATCCTCCCTGACAGCGCCCCATTCCTGTTCCACAGCGGCGTTTGATTCCATCAACAGAAACAGGAGGAACAGGCGAGCGCAATGCATCAACAATTTCGCCTTCCGTGATTGTTTCACAACGACAGATGATTCTTCCATACAAAGGATTTGCCTTTATCAATTCTGCTTTTTCCTGCACAGAAAGATGATTGAATTTTATGCGCTTTCTCGTATTTATATAAACTTTCTTTTCATCAAGATGGCATCCGGCTTTTTCCAAAAGTTCTGCACAACGAACAGCAATAGCAGGAGCAGAAGTAAGTCCCGGAGATTTTATACCGCCAAGGTCAATGAATCCAGGCGCATTTTCAGCTTCACCAATAACAAAATCGCCTGTATCAACATTTGCCCGCACCCCTGCAAAATTTCTGATTGAAGTCCGTAAATCAAGAGAGGGAACCGAAAGCCTTGCCTTTTCTGCAACAAAATCAAGACCTTTTTGCGTAATGCTTACATCGTCTTTTTCAGAAGCTTCCGCATTTGGCCCAACAATAATGTTTCCATGACAAGTTGGAGAAACAAGAACACCTTTTCCGTCTTTATTTGGACACTGGAAAATTACGTGATTTACAAGACTTCCCATATTTTTATCCAGCAGATAATATTCTCCGCGGCATGGCTGAATCTTGAATTTTGGAGGAGAAACCAGATTGTGGATAAAATCTGCATAAAGTCCAGCAGCATTTACAACAAATTTTGCACGAACAAATTCTCCTGAAAGGCTTTTTAGCAGATAACCTCCAGACTCTTCCCTAGAAATTTCATTTATGCGGAAATTCCGGCGCAATTCAGTACCGTTCCTTACAGCAGTTTCTATAAAGGCAAGAGCATATTCCCATGGGGAAACAACGCCAGCAGTCGGTGCATAAAGAGCCCCCTTAATTTTACCGGAAAGATTTTTTTCCTGACTCAAAACCTGTTCCGCACTAAGAATCTCCATGTCTGGAACACCGTTAGCAACACCCCTGTCATACAGTTTTTTTACAGTTGCCATTTCTTCATCATTAAAGGCAACAACATAAGAACCGCACCAGGTAACAGGAACATCAAGATCCTTGCAAAGTTTTTTTGCCATGGCAACACCATCCACATTCAGCTTTGCCATAGTCAAATCAGGTTCCGGGTCAAAACCAGCATGAAGGATACCGCTGTTTGCCTTTGTCGTAACATCAGCAACATCATTTTCAGCTTCCACAACCATTACGTTAAGCTTGTATTTTGAAAGCTCATACGCAACAGCAGCTCCAATAACTCCGCAGCCTATAACTGCCACATCGTATTGCATAAAACCTCCAAAGGGCGGCTTATATTCATTCAGGCATAAAAAAAGAGTGAATATACACCTACCCTGCATTACGGACAGATGCAATTTCACTCTTATAACTCAGAAACAGCATTATCTTAACAAATTAAACTACATGAGAAATATAAACTCTACTTTTAGAATACCATACAAAACCTGTACTGTCGAGAAAAAAAATAATTTTTTGTCACGGATAACCGGCTTTTCAAAATAAATCTTTTTTTTGGGCCATTTTTTGCTACGCAAAAAACCGGGCTATTACAGGTTCCGCTTCCGCTCATTGTCCGCAAGCGGACAACGGCTGCGCCGCCCTCCATATCCCTTGTCCAGCAGAGGTGCTGAACCTTTTCCCAAAACATCCAACAGTATCTGTCAGGTTTTTATTAATTCAAAAAGTTTTATTCCATGATTCCATGCTTCAAAACTGTTTACTGACAGTCAGCAATTTCCTTTGCACGAATTTTTTCAATTTCGTCATGCTGTTTGTCAAAGAATTCCATGATTTTGTCAACAACTTTCTGTTTTGGATCAGGGTCATCTTCAGGCAAAGAATTCAACACTCCATTTCTAAATTCCTTGCAGTTTATAACAGGACTTGCCGTGTGGATTATAATATCCTTGCAAACCAAGTCTGAAAGCATGTCATTTGGAGATGCAGGATTTATGCGGAGACAGTTTCCGTTTATCGTTATCAGAATCATGATGTCAAACATGCGCAGGTAGCTGTCTATTTCACGAAGTCCACGCTTAGTTTCCGGCTTGCCTGGACGGTAACGGGTTCCTGAAGGAAATACAAGAATGGCCTGACCACGACGTTTGCAGTCATCCATAGCATGCATTGCAGCAAGGTTGATTGCGCGAGAACGTTTTTTTTCAGCTTCTTTTACATCTTCAGGAACATTTTTGTCTTCAACAGCCTTGAGAGAACGGCTCGGATAAATTACAACACGAGTAAAAGCTTCTGCCAAAGCACGAACCATAGGTTCTTCTTCATTAAGTTTCATGCCGGCAATGGCTACAATTCTATCTGCAAGTTCTTTTCCCCAGCTTTCCTTATACCTTACCAGCTGAAAAAACAATGCCGGCAAATCCATATTACTGTAATGCTCCATAAGAATCAGACCACGTTTTCCGCCTTTTACAGCATCATTGAATGCCTTAAAATTTTCAACATTTTCAAGACGAGTTCCAGGAAGAATATTTTCGGCAATCATTTCATCCATAATTTTTCTGGTACCATAATTTGCCTCTTGAAAAACATTTGTTGCATCAATTACAGGTGCAGCATTTGAAAGAGAGGACATAAGAGAAAAATACTTTCCATACTTTCCAGCCAAAGTTTCTTCCATAATAAATTTGTCTCCTAAAAATCAATATCAGTTTACTTGCAGCCATTCAAAAATCTCTTGCCAGAAAATATTTAAAATGTCTGCCATACATAAATCATTATAACAGAAAAACTTAAACACTTCTTTTAAGCTCTGCCCCAAAAAGAAAAAACATGCAATTTCTTCTGCAGCTTCTTCCATATAATATTATGTACTTGAACATTTACTGTCAATCAATACAGGTTCCTGAAACACAATTTTTAAAAAGCCTGATTTACAGCAAAATTCCGCTTATGAAAAATCATCTGTACAGAAGAAAAATAGCAGGAACTTTTCCAAGTTCTGGAATTCCGCTTTTTTTCCATTCTGAAACAGTTTTTGTCTTTATAAATTCTTCCTGACAGGTAATTCCTGCTGCAAAACAAACCTTTGTTTCAGGCCTGCAAACTGCCAGTACAGACTCAAACATCTGCCTGTTGCGGTACGGTGTTTCAATAAAAAGTTGCGTTTGATTTTCTTTGTAAACACGAGTTTCAAGCTGCTTTAATTTTGCCTGACGTTCCTGAACTTTTACAGGCAAATAGCCGTTAAATGCAAAATTCTGCCCGTTAAAACCACTCGCCATAAGTGCCATCAAAATGGAAGACGGTCCGACAAGAGGAATAACTTTCAGATTTTTCCGCTGCGCAATTTCAACAGCATCTGCTCCAGGATCTGCAACTCCTGGACAACCGGCTTCTGAAATCACTCCCATTGGTTCGCCTTTCAGTAACGGGTCAAGGTAATTTCCAATGGATTTTTTTTCTGTGTGTTCGCTCAGCTCATAAAAAACAAGCTCATCGGTATGAATCAAAGGATCTATGCGCGAAAGAAATTTACATGCAGAGCGGATGTTTTCTACTATAAAGTGGCGGATGTTTACAATAATGTCATGGTTGTACGAAGGCAGAACCCTGTCAAAAGATGTTTTTCCAAGTGTTACAGGAATCAGATATAAAGCAGGTTCTATTTTTGATGTTTTTCCGTTTTCTTTCATTTCTTCTGTTTTTTCCATTTTTTTCCTCAAAGAATCTTCACTTTTTCTGAAATTCCAAATTCCAGATTTTTTTACAAGTATGCAAGTTTTTCCTTTTTGAGTGATTTTTCCACAAAAAGCAGATAAAGCATACAAAGAGTTATTTGCAGAAGCGAAGAACATGGCGTTGCAAGTCCTATCTTAAAAATGGAAACAGGTTCCATTTTGCTGAAAACATAGGAAACAGGAATCCTTACGGCAAAGGCCCCCAGAATTCCTTGCCACATTACAAATTTTGTCCTTCCTATGCCATTGTAAAAACCGATAAAGCAGAACAGGAAAGAAGTAAAAAGACAATCAATGGCATAAGCCCTCAAATACTGAAAGCCTGAAAAAACGACCCCTGAGTCGTCTGAAAACAATCTGCACATTCTGTCGCCAAAAAAGAAAGCTGAAAAAAACATGAAAATTCCTACAATGAGCGAAGTTGCAATGCCATAAAATACAGCTTTTTTTGCCCTGTCCATTTTACCACCTCCATAGTTTTGTGCTACAAAGGCAGAAATAGCCTGCATATAGCTGGACGGCACAAGCATGATAAAGCCGCATATTCTTTCTGCAATGCCAATACCAGCACTTACAATAAGCCCCATAGAATTTACAATCGCCGTAATTGCAAGAAATGAAATGCTTACCAGTAAATCCTGAAGGGCTATTGGACTGCCCAAGCCGAAAATTTCAGAGGCATAACGTTTATTCCATTTCAGGTTTTTCCAGGAAAAAACAAACGGAAGTTTTACTCTTTGAATGATGAAGAAAGAAATTGTTACGCTCAAAGCCTGTGCAAGAACAGTTGCAATTGCTGCACCAGATGCGCCCATTTTTAGAACTGCAACAAAAAATAAATCTCCAAGAACATTGAATGCGCAGGCAATACCAACAACAATCAGCGGCAGTTTTGAATTTCCAAGTCCTCTAAAAATTGAACCTATTACATTGAAAGCTGTGATAAAGACAGCCCCGGAAGAGCATATACGTACATAAGCCTTACAAGGCAAATAAGCTTTTTCAGGAATGTTCAATACCTTTATGAAAACTGGTGCCAAAAACTGCATGGAAACTGCAATAAAAACAGAAATTCCAAAAAAAAGAAAACATCCGCTTCCTATTACATACCCGCCTTCATCTATTTTTTTTTCACCAATTTTTTGACCAAGTAAAATTGTCATGCCCATGGCAATGTCGGTAATGATAAAGGTGATTACCTGCATTAAAAAACTGCCTGTCGAAACAGCAGAAACGTCGGCAACACTTGCAAAACGACCTGTTATCATAAGGTCTACAGCACCGTACATTGTCTGCAACAACATTGCACATAGTACGGGAAAAGCAAAGCGGAGCAAAGGTGTCAGTATTTTTCCTTCTGTAAAGTCGCAAACATCTTTCATGTTTTTATTGTATAGCAAAAAATTAAAATCTTCTACAAGTCAAAAAAAAAGAGGCCAAAACTGCACTAAAATCATGCAGAACGCAGCAAATCCGGGGAAAAACAAGAAAAAAATTCCTGTCATTGACAAAATCATGCAGAAAAGATATATAAATATACATTACGACAAAGAAGCCGTAGATAACAGCCTTTTTAAAGGGTTATTGTCTACGGCTTTTTCTTTTTTCCCAAGCCCTGCAAAAAAAAAAGCGAGGCCTTGAGGTTAGAAGATGCAGGACGCAGTGAAATGTGGCCAGGAGGAAGACATTCCTCTTAATTTTTTTAGTCTTGGAGGACGATATGTGTGGATTTGTTGGAGCATTTGATTTAAACAGCGGTTCCAAACCGATAAATGAAGGCTTGAAAGAAGAGCTGCGTAATCAAGTTTTGGAAATGAGCAAAAAAATCCGGCATCGTGGTCCGGACTGGAGTGGTGTTTATACTGGAAAAAATGCTATTTTGAGTCATGAGAGGCTTTCGATTGTTGATCCTTTGTCTGGAAAACAACCTTTGGTGAGTGATGACGGAAAGATTATTCTTGCTGCGAATGGTGAGATTTATAATCACAAAGAAATAAGGAAGGAATTTGAAGGAAAATATAATTTTCAGACTGGTTCTGACTGTGAAGCGATTATTCCTTTATATAAAAAGTTTCGGGAAAGTGGTGATTTTACTTTGATGATTGAAAAACTGAGTGGAATTTTTGCTTTTGCGCTTTATGACAGTGAAAATGATGTTTATCTTGTTGCCCGGGATGAGATTGGTGTTATTCCGCTTTATCAGGGATGGGATAAAGCTGGCCGTTATTATGTAGCTTCGGAATTGAAGGCTCTGGAAGGTGAGTGTCAGACTATTGAAGAGTTTCCAAACGGTCATTATTTTTATTCGAAGGATGAAAAACCTGTGCGCTGGTATAAGCGTGAGTGGGAAAATTTTGACGCTGTAAAAAATAATCCTCGTGCTACTGATGATAAAGGGGAAATAATTAATCCTAGTGTGATTGAAAAGGTGCGCAACGGGCTTGAATCGGCTGTGAAGCAGCAGCTTATGAGTGATGTGCCTTATGGTGTTCTTTTGAGTGGCGGTTTGGATTCTTCTATCATTGCTGCTATTACTCAGAAATTTTCTAAGAAGCGTATTGAAAGTGATTCTAAGGAAGCTGCATGGTGGCCTCAGCTTCATAGTTTTGCGATTGGTCTTGAGGGTAGTCCTGATTTGATTGCGGCTCAAAAAGCAGCTGATTATATTGGTACGGTTCATCATGAGGTGCATTTTACTATTCAAGAAGCTTTGGATGCGTTACCTGATGTGATTTATCATATTGAAACTTATGATATTACGACTGTTCGCGCTTCAACTCCCATGTATCTTCTTGCCAGGGTGATTAAATCTATGGGTATAAAGATGGTTTTGAGTGGTGAAGGTTCTGATGAATTGTTTGGTGGTTATCTTTATTTTCATAAGGCACCGGATGCTAAGGAATTTCATGAAGAACTTGTGAGAAAAATGAGTAAGCTGCATTTATATGACTGTCTGCGTGCTAATAAGTCGCTTATGGCTTGGGGTGTTGAAGGTCGTGTTCCATTTTTGGACAAGGATTTTATTGATATTGCTATGTCACTGAATCCTTCTGATAAAATGAATATTCGGTTGCCAGATGGTAAGCAGCGTATGGAAAAATGGATTTTGAGAAAAGCGTTTGAGGATATGCTTCCAGAAGAAATTTGTTGGCGTCAAAAGGAGCAGTTTTCTGATGGTGTTGGCTATAACTGGATTGATACTCTCAAAAAAATGACTGAAGAGAAGGTTAGTGATGCTGAATTTGCCCGTCGAGAAAATCGTTTTCCTGTGAATCCTCCAAAAACGAAGGAAGAATATTATTATCGTGAGATTTATAGCAAGCTTTTTCCAAGTGATAGTGCTGCAAAAGTTGTGCCGCACGAAGCTGGAGTTGCTTGTTCTACTGCAAAGGCTTTGGAATGGGATGCTGCATGGAAAAATATGGATGAACCTTCTGGCCGTGCAATTGCCGGGGTTCATGATAAGGCTTATTGATTTATATGCAGATTAGACTATAAAAATCTTGCATACAACTAAAAACAGAATACCTGGAGAAAATCTGTTTCAAATTCAGATTCAGGTTTTCTCAGGTTTTCTGTAAAATGCAATCCAGAAAGTTTTTTTAGATTTTCAGACAGCCGAAAGTGCTAATCTTTCAAAGAATAGACTACAGTTGTTACAACCCGGATATTTTTCTTATCTTCAAGACCGATGGCTGCATCTTCAATTGAAAAAAGCCCCTGCGTTGCCGTCATGATTTTGCCAACCTTGCTTTTGCTGTCATGAGCAAACTGTTCTGCAGCAAGTCTGGCATTTTCCGTTGCCTGGGCAATCATTTCAGGCTTAATTTTGTTAAGTCCTGTAAATTCGTATGTAACTTTGTTGTCATAATCTGAAACAATAGAAATTCCCTGTCCTATAAGTTTCAACGTCTGACTAGAAGCCTGTTTTACAGCTGAAACATTGCCTGAACGCACAAGAATTGGCTGCTTTGCAATGTAGTTGAATGTACGGCGAGTTGAGTCAAGATAAATGTTTGTTGTTGCATCATTGATTTCAGGAGAAAGAACTGTAAAATCAGAATCTGTAAGTCCAAATTCCTTGAGGTAGTCAAAAATAATCTGATTGTTTTTCATAATATCTTTCTGCAGTTCAGGTAAATTATTGCTGCCAGTCGAAAAACTAAGTTTCCATACTGCCATATCAGCATCAACTTCTTTTTCTGCAAGTCCGCGAACAGAAACAGTCCTCTGCGTATGGGTTATTTTTCCCATTCCCATTGCAAGAATTACGCAGCCTAAAATAATTGCTGCACACACAACAAAGACATTTGCTTTATTTTCCATAATATGAACGCCTCTTTTTTGATTATATGCCTGATATCTGCCTGAGCAAAAGTAAATTCGCTCAAAGCCCTGATTCAGTAAATTTTAAGTATATTGATAACCTAAATAAAAAACTTTGAAAACCCAATTTGTTACAGTTTTACTTTATATATTGCTATTGACAGAAGAGGCGGCAAATCAGTATAAATATTTCCAAAATTACGGCAATGAGGCCGCAGATGAAATTTTACTTTATTTTAAAAGGTAAAAATTTTTCTGCGGCCTTTTTGTTTTTAAAGGCCAGAAAATGAGTGAAATTACAGGAATACTTGAAAAATTAAAAGGAACCAAAGAAGCTGAAATTCTGGAAAAAATAGAAGCTTCTTATGAAAAAATTGCAGCTGCGCAGAAAACATGGTATGAAAAATCTTCCGTACTATGTCCTTCAGGATGTGGCCAATGCTGCCACAATTTTGAGCCAGATTTGCTCAGCAGCGAAGCCTTGTATATGGCAGCATGGCTTTTGGAAAATCAGGCAGAAACAGCTGAAAAAGTCGCCGCAGGCATTTTTCCATTCGAAAATGGAAAGACCTGCCTGTTCCATGACTTTAACAATCCTTACCATTGCACAATTTATGGTGGAAGAGCCTTTATCTGCCGGCTTTTTGGGGCTAGCGGTGGGAAAGGCAAGCACACAGAAGTTGTATGGAAACCTTGCAAGTTTTATCCTCAGAATGAACTTCAAAAATTCAAGCCACCTCTGGCGCACAGACAGTACAGTCAGGAAGAACTGCTTGAAGAATTTGGTATTCTACCGCCAGTAATGAGCAATTTTTTGGAAGAGGCTGTTTCATTTGAACCTGGCAATGCAAAAACCAGGCTTTTACGCGAAATTCTGCCGGATGCAGTACGCCGGCTAAAATGGATTGCCTTTATGAACAGCGGAAACATTGCAAGTTGAAAATATTTTCAGCAATTTCCTGAAAGTTGATACTTTTTTTGAATGTTATCCGATTGAATTGAATTGCCTTATGCATGAATATTGACATTCAAGGCCTAAAAGCGTTATAAATAAATCAGATTTGCGGCAAAGACGTCGTAGAAATTTTTCTGAATTTTTAAGAATTCAGATATTTTTCTACGGCGTCTTTTTTTTTGCCTTTTTTACCGGGGGATATTTTATGAAAACTCTTTATGAACCTAGTTTTGAGCATGACAACTGTGGAATTGGAGCGGTTGTAAGCATTGACGGTCTGAAAAGCCGGCAGGTTGTAGAAAATGCTCTGTGCATTGTTGAAAAACTTGAACATCGTGCTGGAAAAGATGCCGAAGGCAAAACAGGTGACGGTGTAGGAATTCTTCTGCAGATTTGCCATGAGTTTTTTAAAACCGAAGCTAAAAAACTGGGAATTATGCTGGGTGGAGTAAGAGATTATGCTGTAGGCCAGTTTTTCTTTCCTGCAAACGAAGCTGAATGTAATGCAGAAAAGCTGCGTTTTGAAGAAATCTGTTCATCCTGCGGATTAAAATTTTTAGGCTGGAGAAAAGTTCCTGTTAAAGAAAATGTTCTTGGAAGAAAAGCCAGAGACTGTATGCCTTCAATTTTTCAAGGTTTTGTAGAACGCCCGGAAAACACAGAACGCGGGCTGGAATTTGACAGGCTTTTGTATCGCGCCCGCATTCTTTTTGAAAAAGATGAAAAATTCGGAAAAAGAACTTATGTATGTTCACTTTCTTCACGCACAATCGTTTACAAGGGAATGTTCCTGGTAAATCAGCTGAGGACTTTTTACCTTGACCTTCAGTCGCCTGATTACGAAAGCACCTTGGCAATCGTACATTCAAGATTCAGTACAAACACAAACCCAAGCTGGCAGCGTGCTCATCCAAACAGATTTATTGCCCACAACGGAGAAATCAACACAATCCGAGGAAATGTTGACAGAATGCTTGCCCGCGGTGGTGAAATTGACGTAACAGGTTCTGATTCTGCAATGTTTGACAACACACTCGAATACCTTGTAATGAATGGCATGCCGTTTCCGTTGGCTGTAATGGTTTGTATTCCAGAACCTTGGAAGCATGATGACCAGATGAGCGAAGAAAAAAGGGATTTCTATCATTATTGGGCAACCATGATGGAACCTTGGGACGGACCTGCTGCAATTCTATTCAGCGACGGAGATATACTTGGAGCAACCCTTGACCGTAATGGTCTGCGCCCAAGCCGGTATTATATAACCAAGGACAATATGCTTGTTCTTTCAAGTGAAGTCGGAGTTTTGGATATCCCTGAAAATCAAATCGTAAAAAAAGCTCGCCTTGAACCTGGAAAAATGCTCCTTGTTGATACAGTTCAGCGCAGACTCATTGATGATGAAGAAATCAAACACAGTTTTGCTGGTGAACATCCTTACGGTGAATGGCTGAATCAGGGGCTCATTCATCTTGCTGACCTGAAAATTCCAAATAAAAAAATTCCTGTAAATACTCAGGAACAGCGCGACAAATTGTACAGGGCTTTTGGCTGGAACTATGAAGACGTAAACGAAATGATTCTTCCAATGGCCTTAAACGGAATTGAACCGACAGCTTCTATGGGTGTTGATACAGCACTTGCAGTACTTTCTGACAAACATCCAAGCCTGTACAGCTACTTTAAGCAGCTGTTTGCCCAGGTTACCAATCCTCCAATTGACAGCCTGCGTGAAAAAGTGATTACAGACAAAACCGTATATGTAGGTTCAGACGGCAACCTTCTGCATGTTTCTGGAAGCAACTGCCATGTTCTTGAAATAAATAATCCTATTTTGACAGGAACAGACATGCAGAAAATCAAGGCACTGAATATGCCTGGACTAAAAACCAAGGTTATTTCACTTTTAGTAGAAGTAAAAAACAGCAAAAACCTTGCTACAGATGCCTTGCCTGCAAGCGTTGATTTGGATTCGGCTATACAGAAAGTTTTTGCAGACATTGATTCAGCATATAAGGAAGGATACAACATAATGGTTCTTTCTGACCGCGGAGTTGACGAAAATCATGCAAGCATTCCATCAATTCTGGCAGTTTCCGCAGTCGAACAGTATTTAATCCGAACAAAACGCCGTACTTTAGTTTCTGTGATTCTTGAAACAGCAGAACTTAGGGATGTTCATCAGGCTGCAATGTGCCTGGGGTACGGAGCAAGAGCTATAAATCCTTACCTTGCCCATGAATGTATTGCAGAATTGATTGACACAAATCTTCTTGACAAAGACTATCACACGGCAATTGATGACTACAACAAAGCAATTATCAACGGAGTCGTAAAAATTGCTGCAAAGATGGGTATTTCAACAATTCAGTCATACCAGTCAGCACAGATTTTTGAAGCGCTTGGCATCTCAAAAGAAGTTATTGACAAATATTTCACAAATACAGTCAGCCGCGTAGGAGGAATCGGTCTCAAAGAAATTGAAGAAGATGTTGTTTTCCATCACAGTAAGGCATGGGATCCAAAGGGGCTTACAGTAAACACACACCTGGATGCCGTAGGCACACACAAACTGCGCCGAGGTCCCAACGCAGAAGACCATCTGTACAGTCCGGAAACAATCGTTGCCCTGCAGGAAGCTACAAGAAGTGGCAGCTACGAACGATTTAAGGAATATACAAGCCTGGTTGATGACAACGGACATCCGCACACGCTGCGTGCAATGATGGATTTTGCATATCCTGAAAAAGGCATTCCAATTGAAGAAGTTGAAAGCGTAGAAGAAATTGTACAAAGATTTAAAACAGGTGCAATGTCCTACGGCTCAATCAGTGAAGAAGCCCACAAATGCATGGCTGTAGCAATGAACCACCTGCACGGTAAGTCAAACTCTGGAGAGGGTGGCGAAAAACCTGAAAGGCTCGGCACAGAATACAATTCCGCAATCAAACAGGTTGCTTCTGGCCGCTTTGGAGTTACAGAAGAATATCTTTTAAGCGCAAAAGAAATTCAGATTAAAATGGCACAAGGTGCAAAGCCTGGAGAAGGCGGACATCTGCCAGGCAAAAAGGTTTATCCATGGATTGCAAAAACAAGATATGCAACTCCAGGTGTTTCATTGATTTCACCACCTCCACACCATGACATCTATTCTATAGAAGATTTGGCTCAGCTTATCTACGATTTGAAAAATGCAAACCGTTCAGCCCGCATCTCTGTAAAACTTGTAAGCGAAGCCGGTGTCGGAACAATTGCCGCCGGAGTTGCAAAAGCTGGAGCAAGAGTAATCCTAATTTCCGGCCATGACGGCGGTACAGGAGCTGCTCCAATCAGTTCAATTCATCATGCAGGACTTCCTTGGGAGCTTGGACTTGCAGAAACCCATCAGACATTAATCCAGAACGGTCTGCGCAGCCGCGTACGCATTGAAACCGACGGAAAACTGATGAGCGGACGTGATGTCGTCATTGCAGCCCTACTCGGCGCACAGGAATTCGGCTTTGCAACAGCACCTCTTATTACAATGGGCTGTGCAATGATGCGCGTATGTAATTTGGACACTTGTCCATTTGGAGTTGCAACCCAAAACGAAAATCTACGCAGACGCTTTACCGGCAAACCAGAATATGTTGAAAACTTCATGAAATTCATCGCTCAGGAAATGCGTGAATACATGGCAAAACTCGGTGTACATTCAATTGATGAAATGTGCGGACGAACAGATTTGCTTAAGCTCAAAGACAAGCAGGGTTTTAAGCGCGCAGCACTTGTTGACCTGAGCCGCATTATTGAATGGCGCGATGACGGCTACTGGCGGACTCCTGAAGGCGACATCGGCTCTTTTGACTTCCAGCTGAAAAAAACTGTTGACGAGCACATCCTCCTGCCGGCATTTGAAAAGCTGAACCAACCGCTTCAGGGCGCAGTTGCCCAAAAGTTAAACGTTCTGAATTCTCTGTTGCCTGTACAAAGTACAAACAGAACCGTCGGAACTATTTTGGGAAGCGAAATTCAGAAAAAATTTGGCAATTCCCTTGCAGACGATACATTTACTATCAACTGCATCGGCGGTGGCGGTCAGTCCTTCGGAGCATTTATTCCAAAAGGCCTTACCCTGCGCCTGACAGGAGATGCAAATGACTACCTTGGCAAAGGCCTTTCCGGTGGAAAAATCGTTGTTACAACACCGAAAGCATTTGAAGGAGAAGCCGACAAAAACATAATTATCGGAAACGTTGCTTTATTTGGTGCAACCAGTGGAAAAGCTTTCATCAATGGGGTTGCAGGCGAACGCTTCTGCGTAAGAAATTCAGGAGCAACAGTCGTTGCAGAAGGATGCGGAGACCACGGACTTGAATACATGACAGGTGGAACAGCCGTTATTCTTGGCAAAACCGGCAAAAACCTCTGCGCAGGTATGAGTGGCGGCATTGCCTATATTCTGGATGAAAAACATGACCTTTATAAGCGTCTGAATACGGAACTTGTAACAATGTACAACCTTGACGCTGAAACCACAGTTTGCAAGGAAGGTACAAGCGACAGCCAGATTCTGCGCGATTTAATTGAAGAACATGTGCGTGAAACAGGTTCAGCACTCGGAATGAAAATTCTGACAGAATGGAAAAAATATTCTGCCCTTTTCAAAAAAGTCATTCCTAACGACTACCTGCGGATGATGAGCGAAATCTATTGCGGCGAAAGCGAAGGACTTTCACATGAAGATGCAGTTCTTGCAGCTTTCAAAAAAATCACAGCCTGATTGATTTATAAGCTTTGAAAATCCAGTTATAAAAAAAACAGATGCCCTTTTCCTGTTAAGGATTAGGTCGTCTGTTTTTTTCTGCACAGTTCAAAAAGTTCAAAAAGTTCAAAAATTACCATGCGTCAGCGATTGTAGCAACGCGAAGCGTCCGGCTTCAGCCGGATGGAGCGAAAGCGGAATTGCGGAAAGCGCGGCCTGAAGCAAAGCGGAGGGAGACGCCCTGAAAATTGTCAACCCTTAACAAAACAAAAGTTGACAATAAACACGAAATTTTGTAGACTTGCGCCATGAAAAATAGAAACGCTTTAATTTCTTCGTTTGTGGCATTATTTGCTGCAATTATTTGTGTCGGCTGCTTTATAAAAATTCCACTGGGTGCAGTTCCTGTAGTTTTGCAAAATGGTCTTTGCATTTTGTCAGGAGTTTTACTTGGCGGCATATTAGGAGGAGCTCCCACGGCTCTTTTCCTGCTTGCAGGCCTTATCGGACTGCCAGTTTATTCAGGTGGAACCAGCGGCATTGCCGTATGGATGGGACCGACAGGCGGTTTTTTGCCAGGATATTTTCTTGGAGCTCTCGTAGCAGGACTTATTGCAGGCAAACCGTCCGTAAACGAAATCAAAAAAATTGACGGCAAAGTTTACGTTGAAATAAAAAGTTTTATCCGCGTAATCATTGCAATTATTTCAGGAATGATTATTCTTTATATTCCAGGCATCATTCATTTTGCATCCTGGGCAGCCAAAGCCGGAAAAATTCCTGCAGAAAAAACTGCCATGGCATACACAATGGGCGCCTGCGTAATTCCATTCATTCCAGGAGATGTATTGAAGATTGCTGTTGCAATTCCTGTGGCATTTGCCCTCAGACCTGTAGTTGCACAGTATCTTTTTTCCACAAAAAAGAATGCAGACTAATTTGCGAAAAATCTGTATAAAAAACATTTCCAAAACCTTTCAAACAGCGCAGGGAACTTTAGAAGCTTTAAAAAATGTAAGTTTTGAAGTTGAAGAAGGAACCTGCACTGTCATCGGTGGCGAAAACGGCAGCGGAAAAAGCCTTCTAATGTCCATTATTTCAGGACTGGAAGAAGCCGATTCCGGCACAGTTGAAACTTTTTCAAAAGTAGGCTTGGTTTTTCAGGAAGCCGAAACGCAGATTCTTGGTGAAACACCAGCCGAAGATGTTGCCTTTGGTCCTAAAAACCTCAAATGGCCGGAAGAAAAAGTAAAAGTCGCCGTTGAAAATGCCCTGAAAAAAACAGGCCTTTATGCAAAAGCCGATTTTCCGGCAAGATTTCTGTCTGGCGGAGAAAAACGGCGGCTGGCGGTTGCCTGTATGCTGGCAATGGAACTGCCTGTGTTTATCCTTGATGAACCTTATGCAAATCTGGATTATACAGGAGTAAAACAGGTAAACAGTTTGATTACAGCCCTCAAAAAAGAAGGCAAAACCGTAATCATTTTAAGCCATGAAATTGAAAAATGTCTCGGCCTTGCGGACCGCTTCATAGTTTTGTTCCGCGGAAAAAAAGTGTTTGATGGTATGCCAGAAGCAGCCCTTGCAGAAAACCTTGAGCAGTGGAACATCCGAAATCCACTGAATTCCTACAAATCAGTAAAAGACCTGCTATGGCTGTAAAAATTAAAACAAAACAAAAATATTCAGCTTTTTCATACAAAAGCGGAAATTCTTTTGTGCATCGCTGCCCTGCATGGATAAAAATTCTTTTTATTCCACTGTTCAGCCTTTGTACATTTTACCTTCCGCCCGTTTTTTCCGTTTTTTTGATAATTTTACAGTTTTCCCTGGCCCGCTACCTGAAATTTTCTGCAAAAGAGATGGTCGCAGACTTAAAGCCTGTCCTTTACTACTTTTTTCTGCTTGCCTTTACGAAAGTTCTGATATGGGCTGGCAGCGGCTTTTCGGAACACCCCTCATTAGACTGGCAGACCTGCATCATGCTTTTAAAACTTTTCTGTCTGATGCAGCTTGCTTCCATAGTTTTCAAAACCTCAACATCTCTAGAATTACGCGAAGGAATCAGCCTGATTGAAAGCAAATGCCGGAAATTTCTCCATTTAAGAGAAAAAAACACACTTACAGATACAATTTCACTTTTTGTAAATTTTATTCCGATGGTAAGCAAAAACTGGCAGCAGGCAGAACGTGCATGGAAAGCCCGCGGCGGAAAAAAATCGCTGAAAATGTACTTTACCTTGATTCCCGTCCTGTTTTCCGTCGGCATGAAACAAGCCTACAATTCAGCAAGAGCAATCTGCGCTCGGGAAATTACTTCATAAATTTTAATTTTCTGGAGCAAGGCATTGGCAGACGCCCCTTTCGCACTTCACTCACGTTCATCTGCCTGCGGCAGACTTCGGTGCTCCACGGGCGGCTAGTCAGGCACAGGTCAGCATATTCTGCGCCTTCAAAAATCTTTCTCAGAAAAAGCTCAGCAAATCAGCAGGCTTTTCAACAGAAAAATCACATTCAAAACCTGCCGGCACAAACTCATCAATCAAAGGATTTTTCACTTTGCAAACTGCAAATCCTTTTTTTCTCATCTGCCCAAATTCCCAGTCAAAACAGCCGGCAAAAAGAGTTTTTCCAGCCTCACAAGCAGGCGGCAAACAGATTCTGCAATCTTCCCGGCCGGTAAAGAAAAATCCGTCAAAAAATTCATCTGCATCAAAATAAGCAAGTATCCGGCGCGTAATATTTTCAGGCTTTGATGAAAAAACTGCAAGCTTTACATCTTTCAGCATGAGGTTTTCAAGCAGATTTGCAATTCCCGGAACCATCATCACCTGGTCAAGACAAATGGTTTCGAAATTGTCAAAAAAATCTTTAACAAAAACCTCTTTTTCTATTTTGTCCTGCATTTTTTTCAAAGCCAGATGTTTTTCCAGCATTTCCAGACATTTTTCTACAAAAATTTCATTGCTATATGCTGCAACCTGAAAAATTTCATCATCCGGCATTCGTTTCAGGCCATATTTTTCAAAAGTTAAATTCAGTGCAGAACAAATGCTGTAAAGCGAATTTATCAAAGTTCCGTCAAACCCTAAAAACAAACTTGTAAATTTTTCAGCCATTCTAATTTTCCTCTGCCAAAAATGAAGTACGTATTCTTTTTATAAATTCTGCCTGACCAATAGAAAAAACAAGTTCCTCATGTGACGGCTCAACCCTGATTCTTACAGAAGCATCGGCATCTTTTTTTTCAATTGCAAGCGGAGTTCCCAAAATCCGCGGAGGAATTGCATCATGCACACCATCTACAGGTTTCTGGTACATAGCAATTTCAATCATGCTTTTCGAAGACATGGCTCTTTCAATAAGCCTGACTTTGCCGACAAAATCCATTCCATACGCTTCATTTTTTTCAAGGCGCACAGAATTTGCCCTAAGCTGAACAGGATTCAGTACTATTTTTCGCCGTATTCTAAGGTCAAGAACTTCATTCTGTTCAGAATCAAGACCCAGAGCTGAAAGTTCTTTCCGCATTTTTATAAAAAAAATTGCCCTGTCTTCTTCAGAACCGCGCTTAAAATCAGTCTGGTCTCCAGCTTTTTCAAAAATCTTACCTTCCCACAATTTTTTCCCAGGTCGCAGTTCTGAAAAACTGAGTTTTATATTTTCATTTTCAAAGCCCCGGACTTTTCCTATAAAATCTGCACCACATTTTGCAAGCAGGGCATCAGCTTCTTGCTCATTTTTTGAATCCAGAAGAAAGATTCCCGGTGCAAGAACGGCTTTTACGTGAGCCATAAAATGAGGATTCTGTTCAGAAAGAAGCCTGTTGCTTTCATCAACTTTCAGAACAAATCCACTGTATAATTTTGCAGACTGAAAAGCAGAATTCCATTCTTCAATGCAAAACTTCAAATTCTGCGGAATTTCGTAAGAAGAGTTTTTTTCAATGCAGGCAAAAATTTTCTCAACTGTCAGGCCTCTATCAAAAGCACTCAGCATGGCCGTTCTGGTGAATTCAAACGTCGCAACAGAATCACAGCTTTTGATTTCCATAAATTGAACAATCGGAAGCAGATTTTCAAAATCAAGGCCAGGCAGTACAGTAACAGAAAAACCTGCATTTATGCTCAGAACTTTCAGGTTGGCTGACGCATCACTTTCATTTCCAAAATTAATGCCAGGAACAAATATTTCGTTGCCGCTTTCTGCTTTTCCTTCTACCGCAAGCAGCCCAAAGGCAACAGCCGGCTCTATCAAAGTTTCCATCACTTTTGGAGAAAAATCTTCCCCCTGATTTACTTCATCACAAGATTTGCCCTGCTGTTCAAGCATTCTTGAAAAACGTCCGCGCGGCATTTCATCAGGTTCAGAACTGGCAGACATTGCAAACAAAGAACTTCGCACTAGAATGTTCCGTTCATAGCCGGCATTCTGCTGGTTTACAGGAATTGAAGAAATAATATCCAGTAAAAGCTGAGCATGTTTCTTCAAATTTGTTCGCGACAAATGAAAGGCCGAAGCAACACACAGATAAGCACATTGCGAACGCCAGCTTTGTTTTGCAAAAAGTGCACAGTTTTCAAAATCTACAACAAGTCCTTTTTCGCAGGATTTTACAAGCGCAAGGTTCAGGCAGGCTGTTACAAGATGCTGTAAAATATTTTTGCATCCAGGGAAAATTTCTGCCATAACTTCAGCGGGGCGCTTTTTCAAAGTTCCGTCAAGCTTGCAGACATCAGGATTTGATGAAATGTATGACAGAAAACATGCCATAAACAGCGGTGTAAGAATTTTTGGGCTGTATTCAGATTTTTCAGCATAAACAGGCGGCGGCAGCACATTTTCAAATTTTAAAAACGGCAGAAGAATTTTATCAAGCAGAGGATTTATATCAATTACAAGTTTATCTGTTTTACTTTCCTTGTGCCGAAATAAAATCAGCCTTTCTTCAAGATTCAAAAGCCTGTCATATAACGCCGCAAAGGACAAAACCCCGGAGAAAAAAACTCCAAGTTTCTCCTGCGTTATTGACGGAACAAAATAAACAACACTTATAATTTGCAAATCCGTATCACTCAAAAGCCTTACAAGATTCTGCTGATTTTCTGCCTTTCGCAAAAAAGAACTTAATTCTTCTATCAACTTATGCTTGTTATACGGAGTTTTTACCTCTCCCAGATACATGCGTATAAGTTCAAAAAAATGGCTGTCCGGCATCAAAGCAAGATTTTCCCGCCATGCAAGAACTTTTTTTACATGCATATCCTGTGCAAAATTCTGTTGTTTTATCATTAAATACCGCCTATGCAAAGCTGATCTTCCAGCTCATCCAGAGAAGATTCATCAGCATATCGTATGATTTTGTAAGCATAACCCTGCTCTGCAAGAAATTTCTGCCTGTTTGAACCAAAATCTTCTTCAACAGTATTTCTTGTAATTAACGTGAAAAATCTGGCTGTTCTTTCCTTTGGTCTCAAAATGCGTCCAAGCCTCTGAGCTTCTTCCTGCCTGCTTCCAAAAGTTCCTGAAACCTGAATTGCAAGCGAGGCATCAGGCAAATCAATTGCAAAATTAGCAACTTTTGAAACAACCAGAACAGAAATTTCACCGGAACGAAAAGCAGCATAAAGCTTGTCACGTTCTTCATTAGGAGTTTTTCCCGTAATAATTGGAGCTTTTAGAATTTTTGAAAGTTCTGCCAGCTGTTCTATATATTGACCTATTACGAGAATCTTATCTTTCGGGAATCGTTCAATAATCTGCCTTACAATTTCCACTTTTTTAGGATTTTCGCTGGCAATGCGGTGTTTTTTCCGGGCATCGCTTACGGCATATTCAATTTCTTTTGTTTCATCCAAATCCAGCCGGATTTCAATACACTGGGCACTTGCAATCCAACCAGAATGTTCCAGTTCTTTCCACGGAACATCGTAACGTTTCGGACCTACAAGGCTGAATACATAGCCTTCACATCCGTCTTCTCTGACTAGTGTGGCCGTAAGCCCAACGCGGCGCACAGCCTGAAGTTCTGCAACAACTCTAAAAACTGGAGCTGGCAGCATGTGAACTTCATCATAAATAATAAGACCCCATGGTCGTTCCCTAAAAATCGAAAAATGCGGATATGGTCCTTCTTTTTTTGGCCGCCAGGTTAAAATCTGATAAGTTGCGACGGTAACCTGTTTAATGGTTTTATCTTCGCCTGTGTATTCTGCTATCTGGTCAGGGGACAAATCAGTTTTATCCAGAAGTTCCCCAATCCACTGATGAACTGCAGAAATGTTTGTCGTAATAATAAGGGTGCTGGTTTTCAGTAAATCCATAATTGTAATGCCGACAACAGTTTTTCCAGCTCCGCATGGCAGAACAATCGTTCCAAACCCAGTGCCAGGCCCTTTGTTGCCAACCAAAGCCCGTGCCGCTTCCCTTTGATAGCCCCTGATTGAAAGAGGTTTTCCAGAAGCTGTTGTTTCTCGCAAATTTACTGCAAGTTTTTCACCATCTACCAGAGGAACATCATCTTTTACAGGCCAGCCAAGTTTTAAAAGATTCTGCTTGACAGTTCCACGATCTGTAAGAGACAGCATGAAGCAGTATTTTTTCTCATTTTCAGTAACATGAAAATCAATTTCCTGACCGTTTTCGTCTTTTAAGTGAAGATTTTCGCTGTCTGAATATGCAGCCTGAGTTAAAAGCTTTTTCATAATCGGGTTGCTGGAAATTTCTTTATAAACCAGAGGATAATCAGTTACAAGATACAAATATTCTTCTTTAACAGTTCTTGAATCTGTAACATTTACATTTCCACTGCAATTCAAATCTGCCTTCAACGGAACTTCAACAGAAGGAGCAGGAATAAGCCTGAGTTTCCCAAACCGGCCCGCGGTTTCCTTTATCCACATTTCAACTGACTGAGGCACTTCGTAACGTGCAAATTCGTGAAGAACCTTTACTGCATCTTCCGGCGAAAATCCGGCACTAGCAGCATTCCATAGAGAAAGGCTTGAAAGCCGATAAGTATGCAGATGTTCAGGAGAGCGCTCAAGTTCTGCAAAAGGAATCAGGGCATCCCGACATTCATTTGCACGAGGAGCATGCACATCAAGCAGAAGAGTTTTATCGCTTTGAATAATAAGAGGATTTGTCAGTTGATTAGGATTTATCATAGCAGATTATTTTACCAAAAACAGATTCCAACTTCAACAAAAAATCCCCAAACATTAAAATCAACAAGTCGACTTTAAATCCCCGAATCGCTATACTGAAAATATTGGCAGGACTCAAAAACCATGCATTAGGCAAATCAAATGCAAAAAAGTCCGTCATAAAAAAATCTCTATTCCCGGGAGTTTTTCATGGAATACAACAATCTTGATACAGTTCAGGCTTTTGGCAAATTAAAAAGCCTAAAACCAATGGACATCAAAACAGGGCTTTCAAAAGAACGCATCAGCAAATCAATTGTAACGCAGGGCGGCGGTCTTTCCTATTCTTATGCAGCAATGCCAGTAGATGAAAAAACTTTGACAGTTCTTCAGGAACTCAGCGATGAACAGAATGTCATTGAAAAATACAAGGCTCTGCTGAAAGGCGAAATAATAAATACAGGAGAAAAACGAAGCGTTCTCCATCAGCTTGCACGTGGTCAGGTTATTGCAGATAAAGTTGTAATCGACGGAGTTGATAAAGGTCAGTTCTACCTTGATGAACTTGCAAAAATCAAAGACTTTTCAGAAAAAGTACGTTCAGGCGAAATCCGTGGTTCTACAGGCAAACCGTTTGACACAATCTGCCAGATTGGCATTGGCGGCTCAGACCTTGGTCCACGCGCACTTTACATTGCCCTCAAAGGTTATTGCGAAGCAGAAGGCATCAGGCAGCTGAATGCAGAATTCATCAGTAATGTTGACCCTGACGATGCAGCCGACGTAATGAGCCGCGTAAATGTTGAAACTACACTTTTCGTTCTGGTTTCAAAATCAGGAACAACACTTGAAACCCTTACAAACCAGATGTTCGTCATCAATTCAATGAACAGCAAAAACATTCCTGGCTTTGATGCACGCAAGCACATGGTAGCCGTAACAAGCAACACAAGCCCGCTGGCAACTTCACCAGATGTTGTAAAAGCCTTCTTCATGGACGACTTTATCGGCGGACGTTTCAGTGCAACAAGTGCCGTCGGCGGTGTAATTCTTTCATGTGCATTCGGCTACGATGTTTTCAAACAGGTTCTGGAAGGAGCACACGAAGCCGACGTCAATGCTCTTGAAAGAGACATCACAAAAAATGCCAGCCTCATGGATGCATTAATCAGCATTTACCTGCGCAACATCCTTAACCTTAACGTAACCGCAATCCTGCCATATTCACAGGCACTTCTCCGGTTCCCTGCTCACCTGCAGCAGCTTGCAATGGAAAGCAACGGCAAACACGTAAACCGCGATGGCAAACCAATTTCCTATCAGACAGAACCAATCATTTTCGGTGAACCAGGCACAAACGGCCAGCATTCATTCTATCAGCTGCTCCATCAGGGAACAGGCATCTGCCCGATTAAGTTCATCGGTTTCAAACAGACCCAGCGCAAAACCGACATTGACATAAAAGGCTCTTCAAGCCAGGAAAAACTTCTGGCAAACCTTTGTGCACAAATCGTAGCATTTGCACGGGGAAAAGATGACGAAGATCCGAACAAACAGTTCGAAGGCAGCCGCTATTCTTCACTGCTTTTTGCAGAACGCCTTACACCAAAAACCTTGGGCGCACTTCTGGCACACTTTGAAAATGCCGTAATGTTTGAAGGCTTCCTGTGGAACATCAATTCATTTGATCAGGAAGGCGTACAGCTCGGCAAAAAACTTGCCACAAAAGTCCTCAACGGCTGCGAAGGAGATGAAATTCTCAAAGCATACGTAGACCTGTTCTAAAGGCAGATTTGCCACAAAAACAAAAAAAGCTGTCCTGGAAGTTTTATACGACTTTCAGGACAGCACCCTAACGGAAAAGGCTGAGTAATCGCTTCAAGTGTTACTCAGCACTTTCCTAAGAACTTTCTGTTAAAAAGACCACAATCCAGATTTTGCCCTGCTGCCAGGCTTTACCCAGCAGACATGCTTTGAATCAGGCTTTTTTTTCAATCCGTCAAGCTCGTCAAAATACTGGCACAACCAGCGCGCAAGCGAACCATCATCCTCAAATCCGGCATTTTCCTTTTCAGCCTTTACCAAAACCTGAAGAAGCGCATTTTTAGCTGAGAATTTAGACGCCGAACTTTCCGCAAAACTTACAAAAGCACTTCCAGCAGCCTTAACCACAGGATTCACATTTACCACAGACTTTGAATACGGACTGTAAATAAAAGCAACCTTTCCGCAATGAGAATCAAAATAATTCAAAAGTTCAACCGTAAGATACTGAAAAGCCAGAACATATTCACTCATAACCTGCGTACAAGTCTGAACATCCATATTCAAAAATTTTGCGCCTGCAAAAGTTTCATCAAAATACAACACAACATCAAAATCGCCGTCACAACCGTTTGCTGTATGCATAATCAAGTTTCTAGCCGAAACCGGTGAGCATTTATTCCAAAAAAGATTTTCCATGCCAGATGCCACAACTTTCCGTCCGCAAGCCTTCATTCCTTCAGCAAAATTCTTAACTTCAGGAACTTCTTTTCCAACAACTAAAACTGACTTTTCCATGAACAGCAGTATAGCATAGCCCCGTTTATTTTCAAAGCTGGAATTTTAAAATGGACAGAACGTTTTCGGCAACCAGCTTTCCGTGGCTACGGCTTTCGCCTTCGGTCTTTCAGACAACAAAGTTCCACTCCAATCTGGTGTAGGTGCAGCGGCATACAGCGCTGGTTCTTCCTGCCACCCACAAGTACTTAAATTCAAAAAAAGGCAAATCTTTACGAGGCACAAAGCTTCTGTTATAATCACCCCATGAAAATTTGGATGAAATATTTACTAGGTATTATTTTAGGCGTTGCAGCAGCATTTATTCTGCCATTTTCTTCTCCGCAGTTTTCTGCTGGATTAAATTTTGCAACAGAACTTTTCCTTAGACTGAATTCATACATTCTCTTTCCGCTTCTTTTTTCATCAGCCTGCATTTCAGCATTCCGCCTTGCAGAATCCAAAATATTTTTAAAAACTTCTTTCTGGACTTTTTTTGTAATTATAGTTTCTTCGCTGATTCTTACATTTACAGGCCTTATTGCCATACTGTTCATAAAACTGCCGCGCATTCCCATTTCAATTGAAAAACTTTCGGCAGTTACAGTCCTTGATTTGGGCTCCATTGTAAAACAAATATTCCCATATTCAATTTTTTCAGCTTTTTGCGAAAATTTCTTCCTTTTTCCTGTTTTCCTTTTTGCAGTTATTTTTGGAATAGCATGTAGCCTGGACACCACAGATTCACGCCCTGTAATAACCCTTATAGATTCCCTCTCAAAAATCTTCTATAAAATCATGACTTTCTTTGTAGAAGTTTTTTCAATAGGAATTCTCATACTTTCAGTAAGCTGGACAATTCAATTCCGTTCCATACTTGCACAAGGAATTTTTACGCCACTGATTTTCATTCTTTTGGGCTGTCTTCTGTTCATCTCGCTTATCGTTTACCCAATGATTCTTTATTTTATCTGCCATGACCCGCGGCCTTACAGAGTTTTATATGCAAGTCTTGCATCCCTGTTTACAGCATTCATTTCCGGTAATTCAAATGCAGTAATTCCACTGCTGATTCAGCACAGTAAAGAAAGCCTAGGCGAACAGCGAAGAATCACAGCCTTTACCATTCCGCTGTTTTCAATCTTTGCAAGAGGCGGTTCCGCTTTGGTTACAGTCGTCAGTTTTGTCATAATCTGGCGCTCATATTCCAGCCTGAATATTACCTTACTAGATTTGATTTGGCTTTCAACAATATCACTTGCACTTTCATTTATTTTAGGAAACATGCCCTCTGGAGGTGCTATATTTTCAATTACTATCCTGTGCACAATGTACAGCCGTGGATTTGAAACAGGCTACCTGCTTTTAAGGCCAGCCACATTGATTTTGGGCTCTTTTGCAGCTGCATTTGATGCCGTAACAGCAATTTTTGGCTCATACTTCATTGCAGTAAAAACCAAGCAAATTCGCCTCAAAGAATTAAGCAGCTTTATCTAGTCACGTTTTTCAGTTTGCCTGCAAACTTTCAAGCTTAACAGAACTTCTGAGTTCATGCCCGCAGGCAAACAGCTGGAAACATACAAGAATTTTCAACTTTGTGGCAAATGCCGGCTCAAATTTTCATCAAAAAACTGGTCTGCATCAACAGCTGGTCTTTCATTCGGCAAATTGAACTTCTTTTTCGCAAACGTGTCGGCATCCATAGGACTGCCAAACAAAAAACCTTGAAATTTGTTAGGGCCAAGACCAATAAGCTTTTTGACATCTTCCTTTGACTCAATGCCTTCCATACAGATTTTCATGTTTAAATCTTTTGCAAGACGGGCAATATGGTCTACAACAACCTTATCCTTTGAGTTCACATCACCAGTTACAGCCTTTTGAATCATTGTATAGTCAAGCTTCAAAGTGTCTGCATTCATTTCCTGCAGATAGCGCATATTTGAATAACCTGTGCCAAAATCGTCAATATCTATGCCTACACCAAGTTCCCGCAGCTGTTTAAGCAAAGGAATAATTTTATCAGTGTCGATTGAACCTGATTCTGTAATTTCCAGCACAATATTTTCAGGATTAACTCCGCTTTTTTCCAAAGCATTACGGACATCAAAAACCAAATCACTTTTTTCAATCTGAACATAAGACAAATTGATGCTCATGTGAAAATGCGGTAAATATTTATTCCAGAGTTTACACTGCCTGCATGCTGTCAACAAAATCCATCGACCAAGCGGAACAATCAAGTTAAATTCTTCCAAAGTTGGAATTATTTCTCCTGCGCCTAAAAAACCAAACCTCGGATGCTCCCAGCGCAACAACGCTTCAGCCCCAATCACAGGAGCTTTTGCAAAATCATCTGCATTTTCGCTGATTTTTGTTGCATCGATAAGAGGCTGGTAATACATTTTAAAGCCTTCATAATCTTTTTTTATTGCAAGACGCAGCTGCTCCTGCAAATCAAATTTATCAAGGTGCTTTTTGTATTCCTTAGAATCAAATGCCTTTATGCTGTTTTTTCCATGATCCTTTATATATTGAAAAGCAAAATTTATGCGCTGCTGCAAATCGTTAAAAGGTGTTGCCGATGAAACAAAGGCAACAATTCCAGCAGAAACCGTAAAAATTACTTTATAGTCTATTTCATGTTCACTTTCACTGATAAAGCGTTTTATCGTGCTGTAAATTTTGCCGCCATCAATTGCCGTACCGCCAGATAAATTCATTATCATAAAATCATCTTCATAGCCACGATACAAAAAAGTTTCTTTTGGCAAAGCTTTCTGTGCACATTTCGCAACAATCTGGATTACCTTATCCCCGACAGATTTCCCCATGCGCTCATTGATAGCATTCATGTTATCAATACCGATTTTCATTAAAAATCCAGAAACTTCTGTTTTCCTGCGCAAAAAAGAATTGTAATCATGCACACAACGGTCAAAAACCTCAAGGCCTGTTAACTTATCCTTATAGGCAGTTCCATTTTCAAAAATCAATCTTCCTGCAAGAATTCGGTCAACATTGCTTTCAGTTTTTATGATGTTTGCCTTATCGTTTACCCTTATTATTGAACCGTCTTTTGCTGTAATCCTGTATTCCAGCATAAATCTGGAACGTTTTTTAGACTTAACAAGAGACATTACACTAGCATAAAGATTTCTGTCTGATTCATATATCAAATTGAAAATAGAATTATAGGCATTCCCAAAGACACCAGAGGGCAAGCCAAGCAAATCTGCCAGTTTATCTGAAAAAATGCATGTATCATCTTCAAGATTGTAAAAATACACATTTTCATCAAAGCAATTACGCATTGCTGAAAATGCATCTGTCAAAGCTTCATTTCCCAAAGAATATCCCTCTCTGTTTAATCCAAAGTCTGTATAATTTACTATAAAAACTACCAATCATATAGACCCACACAAAATACCATAAAAATGAAGTCCGCTCAAGATGTATACAACAGTTCAGAATTCATGCCTTTTATATAAAAAAAACTCCTAAAAACCAAGTAAAACCGATTTTAAGACATTCCATAACATTTCTTTAAATCTTCTGTCGAATACATATAATTCTCGGAATCTATATAAAGAGCATTAAAACAGTCAGCCATACCATCGGCTTTTTCTACAAACGGCAAGCCAGCCGCCGTCAGTTTTACAGGATTTTCAAATCCATCATCATTTACCGCACCGCTTCCAAAAAGCCACATCCCCATTCCGTCGGTAGAATCCGCAGTTTTTTCTTTAACAGTAATGCCTGCAGTAGGAAAATTCTGACGTTCAAGCTGCTTGAGCAATGCAAAGCCTTTTTCCATTCCTAAAATAAACAGGCTTGTAGAAAGAGCATCACAGGCAGTACTTGATTTACTTACAATAGTAACAGATGTAAGTCCATTGTCAACAGGATAGCCTGTTTTTGGATTTATAATATGATGGTAACGGATATTATCCTTTATAAAGAATCTTTCATAAACTCCGCTTGTCACAACTGAATTTTCAGGCAGGGAAAGTGTAATAGCCGTAGAATGTTCTGGATTCTGCGGATTTTTTACACCAACACGCCATAAACTTCTGTCTTTTTTTTTGCCTGCAACATAAATATTGCCACCTAAATCAATCACGGCACGCTTTACACCTGCTTCTTTTACCATAAAAGCAAGAACATCAGCGGCATATCCTTTTACAATTCCGCCCAAATCAAGCCGCATACCTTCAACAGGCAGAAAAACCTTGTTTTCTTCGATTTTTACCCGTGACCAGTCAACAAGCTTCAACGCATTATCAATTTCCCATTGCTCAGGCACCCTTGCATATTCAGTATTAATTCCCCACAATTTTACAAGGGGGCCAACAGTAGGGTCAAAGGCACCGTTTGTAATCTCCGCAAATGAAAGGGCTATTTTTAAGACAAAAAGAACCTCATCAGAAATTTCAACAGCAGATTTTCCAGCTGCAGCATTTATTTTTTCAATTTCCGAATTTGACTTTGACGTGCTGAATTTTTCATCCATTGAATGCAGCCGTTCAAAAAGACTGTTATAAAGCTCCGTTGTTCCATCGTCAAATGCATTTACTGTACATACAGTGCCAAAAACCAGTTCTGTTCGCGCAGCTTCCACTTTTCTACAGGAAACAAAACTCAAGGAAACTGTAAAAAAAGCAATAAAAATAAATCTAGCAAAAAAATTCATAAAAGAATCATAAGTTGTTTGAAGAAAATCTTCAAGTTTTTTGTTTTAAATTGGAGGTTGCAGAATCTGCCTATAAAGACTCTCTGGCATCAGCTGATTCCAGGAAGAAATTACTTGGCAAGCCCTCATTCATATAAATGACAATCAGCCAAATTCATGCTATACTTTTACCATGAACAAACCGCGATATCTGCCAATCGGCATTCAGACATTTGAAAAAATCCGTGTGGACAACGCTGTTTATGTGGATAAGACTCAATTTATCGAAGAACTGTCGCATTACAAGTGTCCTTATTTTTTAAGTCGTCCCCGCCGTTTCGGAAAGTCCCTTTTTCTTTCCACTTTGCGCAGTTATTTTGAAGGGCGCAAAGATTTGTTTGAAGGGCTTGCCATTTCCAAAACCGAAACTGAATGGAAGCAGTACCCGGTTTTTTATTTTGATTTTAATGTTGGCGATTTTACCACGGAAGAAAATTTCAGAGCTTCACTTGGATTAAAACTTGATTCCTACGAAAAAATCTACGGCGTAAGAAATCCAAATGCAAAAAGTCTAGCAGACCGTTTTAGTGATTTGCTAAAATCTGCTCACGAAAAAACAGGCTTGCAGGCAGTTGTCCTTGTTGACGAATACGACAAGCCGCTTTTAAACGCCATTGACGACCAGAATCTTGTAGATTCTTTCAGAAAAATCTTAAAAACTTTTTACGGCGTACTCAAAGGCGAGGATGCCCA
>JAEDIW010000043.1 GCA_016296655.1 Treponema sp.
AAAACTCCAAACGAGGTTGTTGCTTAAACTGTCCTAAAATTTGGGGTCAGTTCAAGGTGCCGTTGTACCCCCCCCGCCTTTACCAACATATTTTATAATTTCACCTATTTCTTTATTTGTAAGAACCCTGTTGATTTTAAGGTCAGTTTCATTTGTTTCAATAGTTTTGGGCCTGCCAGATTCATCATATTCTCCAACCAGTTCAACAAATGGAGTTTTCAGGCTGGCAGGATTTATGTCTGTAACTATGCCAACTTTTCCGGTGGACAGAAAAACATAGGTTCCTATCGGATAAAGTGACAGACATGACAAAAGAGCCTTTGTAATGACAGGGTCAAACTGCTTGGACTCATTGCGCAGCAGTTCAATAATTGCCTGACTGGTTGTTTTTGATTCTTTGTATCTGCGTTCAGAAATTATTCCGTCGTAAACGCAGGCAATCGAAATGATTTTGCCTATGGGAGAAATATTTTCACCAGTAAGGAATCTCGGATAGCCAGAACCGTTTTCACGTTCATGATGTTCAAGCACACCTCTCTGAATTGCTTCTGGAAAATCTGCCTGCTTTAAAATCTGAACGCCTAAAAGCGGATGCGTCATCAGCTGCTTTTTTTCCTTTGCGCTGAGGAGCCTGTCTGTCAAATACAGCTGCGGAGGAATTTTAAGCATTCCGACTTCATGTAGTATGGCAGTGATGCCAATGTCAATCAGCTTGGACAGCGGGAGATGCAGCTGCAGGCCTATTGCCAGAGAAATGACCAGACACCTCATTGAATGATGAACCAGATATGTCCGTGAAAACGGATAAGTTTCATTCGTAATCCTCAAAAAATATTTGCTGAAATCTTTCATGAAAATGCATAGATTTTTTACTTTGCTGATAATGTCATTTTTGTCAAAGTGAATATGAGTTGAAAAATGCGTATAAACATATTCAGTGTAGGCAATGTACTGATAGTAAATCTGACGAACAGTTTCAAGTTTTTCTATGTCATTTTTCCGTTTTAATTCATCTTTTTTTTCTATTGCAGATTCTATGAGGCTTGTGTCAGGAAGAGTCTGTCTTTTGATAATTTTTGACTGCATATCCAAAGCCTTCATTGGTCCAAGTGACATTTCCCCATCAGAAAAGACCTGTTCAAATTTCCATTCTTCCAGCTCTTGCAGCAGGGATTTTGAAACAGGAATTGAAGCATCAAGCAGCAAAAAAGTTTTATCAAGAAAAAGCTTCTTTGTAAAATACATGCCGTCTTTTAAGGTTTCTGTCTTTATCGCTCTCATAAAAAATCTCCAAATTTGCCTTTCTATATTATCGGTATAATTTGCATAAAAATCAATTCAAATTTATCTGTGTAAATTTTCTTGATTTTTTTGACTGGTGCCGGAAATTCTCATGCCGTCATGAAGCTGGTTTATATGTTGCGCTACAAGCTGTTTGAGGGAGTAGAAAAGCGTAGTTATTTTGTGCATGTTCAATCGTAGTTGGCTGCTGGGCAAAAAAAAAGTTGAAAAACCTCACACCGTTTTTCAACTTTAGTAAAACATGGAGCAGACACCTTTGCAGGCGTCTGGATGTCTTTTTCCGTCCGCAAACTGTCTGCACTACCTTTTTAATATCGGTGAAATGCACAAAAAGTTTACAGCAAAACAAAAAAAAATTACAAAATATTGGCAATATACCGTTCTGCTGCCAGTGAAATCTGTCCGTAAATTATTTTTGACTTCATCAGGTTTGCCGTTCGTTCATCCTGCGGAAATTTCTGCCTTGCAAAAAGCTGTTCAAGCTGTGCCTGTGTTGGAAAAACCAGGGCAACAATTTCTTTTCCGTCATTGGCAGAAATTTTTGCATCAATTTCTGAAAGCCTGCTAAAAATTTCAGCATGGCTGCAGTTTTTTTGGGTTAGAGCCTGATTACACAGGTTAAAAGCTTTTCTGGCATTTTCAAAAAGCTCCTGCAGCGTTGAACAAAGCCGTTTTTTTGTCTTTTCAAAAATCAGCAGTCTTTGTTCCAGAAGTTTTTCATCTTTTTCAATTGCATTTATTTCAGACTGCTCAAAGAAAATCTGCTTATTTTCCTGACATTCTGGATTTTTCAAAAAATCGGAAATAAGCGCAGTTTTTATTCCAGGAACTGCAAGATTTTGCGGACAAAATGTAAAGGTTTTCGCTGACTGAGGTCTTGCAAGGCGACTTTCAAACCACCAGGCGAACATTTTCATTCTTGAATCTGTCAGAACTTCATGCCCTGTATAGTCTGTTCCTGTTTCTGTTTTTATTTCATAAAGTGCAGATGCATTTTTTGTTGCTGCATTTGTAATTCTACTCGATGTTCTATGGACAGCCTCTTCAAAGGTTGAACCTTTTATGTGCGTATTTTTTCCAGGATAACTCAAATCAAGTCCTGCAAAATAAATGCTGCGCACTCCGATAAAGTTTGCAAAATTCCATGCGCTTGTTGAAACACTGCCTCCGCCATCAATTTTTCCTTTTTCGCCTAGAAATTTTTCAAAGTAACTGCCAAGTGGAAAAAGCGAAGAGCATAAAACAGTTTTTCTGCAGTCAAAATGAAAAACTGACGGATACGCCGCTGACTCCGTAATCAGCACTGAGCTTTTTGAATGAAGGCCTGCCAGATGCTGGGCTGCCCAAAATTGAGGATCTACAATAACTATAAAATCAGGCTCAACCCCAGCTTTCAGGCATGCCCGTAAGGCAGTGTCCACACAAATCAGAATCGAACGTTTTTTTATTTCTGCAAGATGTGGAATGATGTCGGCAAGTGAAGGACCTGCTGCAAGAACTACGGCATCCAGATTCTCTGCCTTTTTTTCATAAAGCTTTATACCATCCAGTTTTGCAAAAGCTTCAAGGTTACGGCAGCCGTTTCTTTGCCAGAGCGCAGCAAATTTTTCCAGCGTTTTTGAATTTATTTCATCTTTCTGCCTGTTGCGCTCCAAAAGCTGCCTGAAATTTTCAAAATATTGTCCTGCATGGGCTGTCTGGCTTTTCTGCTCAAAAAAAATACAGTTTTTTATGCCAGTTTGATTGACTATTCCTATGAGGGTTTCCAGAGAACAGCCGATTGCCAGAATGCATTTCTCCTGCGAAAAGACAGGCTGCCAGTCCATAACGTCAAGAGCTGCCAGAAAATGTGATGCATCTGGTTCAACTAAAATGATGGTTTTGTTTCTGTGCTGCCGTGCAAATGCATTTGGCAAATACCCTGCACCAAAGCCCAAAAATACAGCTGCTACATAATCTTTTCCGTCATTTGCCGTACAGAAAGATAGAGCTTCTCTTTCTGGATTATAGGACGAATGCAGCAAGATGTTATTTTCCCGTACAGTCAGGCTTTCATTCCGGGCTTTTTCCACAGTCCAGAACGGAAACGGACATAAATCTTGAGCATCCGTTCTTTCAGCCTGAATAATATGCTGCTCAAGAAGTTCATAAAGTTGCGGAAAACGATTTTTCAGCAGCTGCCTGTTTTTATTCCAATGTAAGTTCAATGCTCATCCCCTCTGAAACAGGTGTACCAGCTGGCGGTTCTTGAGAAATTACCCAGCCGGTTCCAGTTATATGGACGTTTATGTCGTTTCTTTCAAGCAGAGGAATGAGATCGCGTTTTGAAAGACCTGTAAAGTCTGGTAAAGTTGAACCTACATTTGTAGGAAGCGTATCTTTTATTGAAACTTTTCCTGAATGGGCAAGAGATGCCGCATTTCCCCGGCTTATGCCAAGATGATCAATTATTGTGTCAGCGGCTTCGGCAATTACAGGTGCTACGATTCTTCCTGCATAAGTTTCACCTTTAGCTTTTTCAATTACGATATACAGAATGATTTCTGGCTGCTCAATCGGAAAGATTGCAAGACAGTTTGAAAGAAAGTCCGTTGTACTGTAGCCTCCATGAACATTGTCAGCCATTTGCGCAGTTCCTGTTTTTACACCGATTGAAATGTCGCCAAGCTGAGCCCTTGTTCCAGTTCCTGCTTCTGCTGTTGTTTCCATGCAGCTCAGCACATAGTCGGCAGTTGCCTTGCTGAATGTTCTGTTGTTATAGACAGGTTTATGTTCGTATGTAATATTGCCTTCATTGTCTGTGATTTTTCTGATTACTGTAAGTTTAAGCGGAATTCCGCTGTTTGCAATTCCTGTTGCAGCCTGAACCATTTGCAGCGCAGAAACGCTGATTTCCTGGCCTATAGCCATTGTCGGTTTTGAACGGCCTGACCAGAGTTTGTCATCTTTTGTTCGTACGTAGCCTGAGGTTTCTCCTGCAAGTTCTATACCTGTTCTTGAGCCAAATCCCATGGCACGCAGCCTTCCTAGGAAAATGTCTGTGTCAATTTTTTCAGCAATCTGTGCCAGAGCATCATTACAGGAATATTGCAAAGCTTCTCTAGCGGTTATTTTTCCATGATGTCCCAGACAGGTTATTTTTATATGTCCGCCTGCAGAAAAAGTTTTTTCATAAACGCCGTCACATATAAATGTTTCGTTCTGGAAAATTGCCCCTGAATCAAGTGCCGACGCAACCGTAAAAATTTTAAAAACGGAACCTGGCTCGTAAGCTGTCATGGCAGGTCTGTCAATTCTTGCTTCATTTGCGGCCTTACCATATTCATTTAAATTTGCAGACGGCAGGCTGATGTATGACAGGATTTCGCCTGTTTTTGCATCAGCTGCAAGCAGCATCATGGAAGATGCATGTGTGTTTTCCATTGTTTTCTGGGCGATTTTTTCAAGCTTGTACTGAAGGTTTGCGTCAATTGTAAGATAAATGTTGTTTCCGTGACCTGAATTCGTTCCATTTTTTTGAACAGGGCTTAGAATGGTTTGCTGAGAATATTCAATGCCTGCAAGACCGTTCCCGTCGTCGCCCATATAACCAATAAGCTGGGAAGCCAGTGTGTTTTCTGGATAGACTCTTCCGGGAATTCTGTCAAAGCGGACGGCATGCAAATCTTTTTCAGGGATTACGCTTTTCAATTCTTCAAATGTATTTTGTGTTATTTTCTTCTTTATATAGATGAACGGGAGTTCTTTCGCTGATTTAAGTTTTTCAATAAGTTCTGCTTTGTCTGCATCTATTATCGGGGTCACAGCTTCTGCAAACCGTTCCAGATTTTTCAAAGAATTTGCAGTTACGCCAAAATGGTAGAAATTTGTCTGAACTGCAAGAGGTTTGCCGTTTCTGTCAACTATGGAACCTCGCTCGGAAGTTGAGGTTTCTGTAACGATTTCCTTTGCAGGAGCGAATGCAATGCGGCCATACTGAAAAATTACCATTCCCATAAAAATGAAAATGCCGATGCCTGCAATCCAGAGTCTTTCTTTTTTGAAAAAACTATTTATTTCCATAGAACTTTTCCAAGAATATTTTTTACAGGAACAAAACCGTAGGTTCTGGAATCAATTGATTGTGAATAGTTATCTCCTATTGCCAGTACATAACCTTCCGGCACGACGGCAGAATTCTTCATGCAGTCATATTGTTCTGCAGTTAAAGCAATTTCATTTCCGCCTGTAAAAAGAATATACTGTGAATCAGCTGAATAATCTAGACTGTCGCCGGCAACTGCAACGCAGCGTTTTACAACTATTTTGTTATCATACAAGTAAATGATAATATCATTACGTTTTGGTTCCTTCCATTGTACAATAAGTGAATTTGAAAAAGGCAGTGCAATTCCAAACGAGATTTTGCTTACACAGATTACAGAATTGTCATGAATCGTATTTTCCATTGAAGAGCCTGAAACCCTCAGAAAATCAAATATAAAAAATTTTATCAAGGTGCCAATGGCAATGCCTGTCAGAATGAGCGGCAGAATGTTGATTTTTTTTTCTTCGGCCATGATATATTTATTCTAATATGTGTTTAATTTCATGTCGATAGAATAAACATGGAAATAATCAGCTATGTTGGAGCAAATTCCAGAAATCAGGATGGGTTTTCAAATTTAAAAATTCGTCCTCTGCTAAAAAGATTACAGTCAATTGAACTTCCTCTAAAATCCCGTCGAAATGCAAGGTTTTCGCTTGCACCGCAGGCTTGTGTTGTCAGGCATCCTTTTTCTTTGCGTGATTTTTTGATTTCTGCAGGTAATGCCGTTGATTTTTTTGTAAAAAACAGCTGGGCTTTTGCTTTGTGCATAGCTACCGCCGCTACTCCTTTTTTGGTAAGTGCATTTGTTGCCTGGCATTCTTCTTTTGCAACAGGGGTGTCTCTAGAAGAAATTTCTGCTGTTGAAATTGAAATTCTGGACAAGGCAATGAATGATTTTGCTCTTGAGTCTGGCCGGGAAATTGATGAAAATGGCAACGTGTTGAATGCAGACGGTTCTTCGGCTGTTGTTCCTGCAGCTGATTTCAGACAGAAAGTTACATTTTCTGAATATAAGGTTCGCTCTGGCGACACAATTTCTGGAATCAGCAGAAAATTCGGTTTGTCTAATATTTCAACTTTGATTGCTGTAAACGGCATTTCAAATGTACGGCAGTTGAAATCTGGTCAGAATCTTAAAATTCCTTCAGCAGATGGTCTTGTGCATAGTGTAAAGTCAGGCGACAGTCTTAGTTCTCTTTCTGTAAAATATGGCGTAACAGTTGAAGATTTGCTTGATGTAAATGATTTGGAAAGTCAGGTTTTAACGGCTGGCCAGATACTTTTTATCCCTGGTGCAAGGCTTTCATCTGAAACTTTGCGCATGGCGATGGGCGAGCTTTTTACCTGGCCGTTGAAAGGTTCCTGGCGACTTACTTCAAATTATGGCAGACGTGCAGATCCGTTTACAGGTGTAACCTCTTTCCATACAGGAATTGACATGGCAATGCCGTCTGGTACTCCAGTTTATTCTTCAATGAGCGGAAAAATTGAATCTGTGGGATATACGAATATATTTGGTAATTATGTTATAATAAAACATGTAAACGGATATCAGACTTTATATGCTCATCTTACAAAGTCCCTTGTAAAATCAGGCCAAAATGTTGCGCAGGGGGCAAAAATTGGTCTTGTAGGTTCGACAGGTTATTCGACCGGGCCGCATCTGCATTTTACGGTTTTCAAAAATGGAAAACTTGTAGATCCTATGACGGTTTTAAAAAGATAGCCTCAGGGAGCTGAGTGGAGCTGGTAGCCTGAAATAATTCCAGTTTTGCAGGAGAATGGAATGAATAAAATTCATATTTGTCATGGCTGTGGAAGGACAGTTGACAGTTCTTTTCTGTATTGTCCGTGGTGCGGTTTTTCGCGGCTTAATAATAGGGAAACTGATTCTCTTGATGAAGTTTTCAGACAACTTGAAACCGTTCAGCAGAAAAACTGCGAAAGCCGTCTGGAAAAAATGTACTCTCAGCTGGAAGAGCTTGAAAAGGAACTGGATATACTTGTTTTGAGTACGGAGATGCATAAATGAATTTTCACCGCTTGCATGCGCTGCTTTTTACATTTTCTCTTTCAATCTGCTGTTTTGCAGGTGTTGAATTTTCCAGCCTTGACATAAACGCTGAAAATGAACTTCTTTACATTGCAGAACATAAGGTTCCTGGCAATTTTTCATATAAATCTGTTTTTCGCACACAAATAAAAGACAGCAGCGGTTCTGAAAAAAATCAGCTTCTTACATGTTTCCCTGAAAGCATGGAACTGATTTCAGGAAATTCCGTACTGCAAATCAGAAACCGTTATGGAACGGCTCTTTATTCTTTTGCTTCATCAAATTTGTACTATCTTCAGCAGAGGGAACAGCTGCCACTTTTTACGGCAAGACCTGTGCCTGTTGCTGTAAGTCCAAATGGCAAATGGTTTTGTTTTATCCGCCATTCTTCCAGTGAATTTGTAAATGGAACTCTTATGCTCCAAAATGCTGAAACCCGCGAGGCTTTTGTACTTAATCCAAATGTGCCGTTCAGCTATAAAGAAGTTCCTGTAAAATGGTCGCCTGACAGTTCTACGGTTCTTTACGAAAAAAACGGAAAAATCTGCTTTGCAAATCCTGATGCCATGCAGAGAAAAGTTCAGCTTGATGAAAAATTCCGTGTAATAGGAAGAGGCAACATAAATTGCGTGAATTTTACACGGTCGCAGCAGCTTGTTTACATTGATTACGATATTGTATATGCATTGAATGTAAGCGAACTTTACACAATGGCTCTTTATTCTTCATATATTGGCATGGGTGCTGCAATTGCGCGCCTGCCTTATGCCTTTAATAATCAAAAAGATCGTTTTTCGGTAAATGATGATGCTTCACAGTTGTTTGTAATCCAGAACAATAAAACGGTTTCCTATTATGCGTTAAGTCAGGGAAAATTTGCACGGGCAGAAATTTTGTATTCGCAGCCAGTTGTTGACTCGCAGGCAAATGTTCTTGCGATGAGTGTAACCTGGCCGGAAGGTAAAAAAACTGCGCCTGTCCTGTTCGTTGAATCACTTGCTCTTTACAGCGGAAATAGAATTCTGAAGGTTTATGCATTTGACAATATTTTAAAGGAAAAACTGAATGTTCAGGAACCGTCATGTTTTGCTTCAAATCCGTCTGGAACAAAGCTTGCATGCTATTTTTCCGGGGCAGTGAATGTTTACGATACTTCAACATGGAAAAAACTTGCTTCATTGCCTTCTGAAACTGCTGCATGCCTTTTGTGGCGGGACAATGATGTTCTGATTGTCGGTGGCCAGGAAGTTGTAAGGGCTTGGAATGTTGCCGGTGGAACATACAAGACCCTTTTTCTGGCTTCGGCAAAAAAAGTTTTCTGGAATTCAAAAGCCAGTTTAATTCAAGCGCAGACCTCTTCATCTGTTTTTACATACAATGCAGAAAAAAACACCTGGGCTACGGATTCAAATCATCCTCTTCCTGCAAGAAATTCTGTTCAGAACGGCCGTTTCCGCGTTTATACTGCGGAGTCGAAAAATAAAAAATACGAAAATGCCGTTTATGTGCGTACTTTAACAGGCAATGCTCTTACTTTTCCGCTTTTTGCAGAACCTGTAAAGGCTTTGCCAGTTGCAAAAAAAGTGGCATTGATTTTTGACGCAGTTGACTGTGCAGACGGAGTTCCTGAAATCCTTCAGGTGCTGAAACAGAATCATCTGAAAACAACTTTCTTTATAAATGGAGAATTTATCCGCCGTTATCCTGAAGAAACGGTTCAGCTTGCTTTGTCTGGCAGCGAATGTGCTTCAATGTTTTTTACGGCAGCAGACCTTACTGCAAAGGGATTTATAATTGACGAAGAGTTTATCCGCCGCGGTTTGGCTAGAAATGAGGACGATTTTTTTGCCTGCACTGGCAAGGAACTGTCTCTTTTGTGGCATGCTCCGTATTATAAAGCAAATCCGACTGTCATAAATGCAGGACAAAAGGCAGGCTATGCCTATATTTCTGTAGCAGGTGGAAATAAAGATGCTGTCGTTCTTGAGTCAAATTCTTCAGAATATAGGACGGCTTTCCAGCTTATAGAAGAATATCTGCAGGAATTGAAGTCTGGTAAACCGACACTTTCTGTAATTCCTGTTTCTACAGGTGTTTCTTCAGGCACAAGAAGTGATTTTCTGTATGAAAAACTGAATCTTCTGGTAAATCTTCTGCTTGATTGCGGATATGAAATTGTTCCTGTAAGTTCACTGCGCTAAGCCCAAAAAAAGATTTTCTGATGCACGCAGCTTGATGCCTGACTACCTTGAATTTACAGAAACAGCATGGCAAGTTTTCCTGCAACGGAGCCAGGAAATCCTGCTTTTTCCACAGTTCTGTCAGCTGCAAGAGGAATGATCTGCAAAACTGTTCCATCTAATGAATACACAAGCTTTCCATAAACTTCTGCAGCGTTTGCGTTTTCCATGATGAAATCTGGAAGTTGTACAGAAACTTTTATACGGTCTGCTGCTTCCTGCGGCGAAGAGCCTGCAATAAATGGAACGGTAAGAAAATATGGTTCAAAAACAGGAATGAGATTGACACTTTTTTCTTTGCCGCCTGGAACTGCAACGGTAAAACTGTATTCCTGCTGATTTTTATAATCTGCAAAATTTGCAAAAGCCCATTCCATTAAAGTTGTACCGTCTTCTATTTTATGCTTGTTTCCCTGCGCTGTGCCGATTCCTGCACCATGCATTGTTACAGACAGAAATCTTGTACCTTTTCTTTTTGCCGTCAACGACAGATTGTAGCCGCTTTCATAGATAAAGCCGGTTTTCAAGCCGTCGCAGCCTTCAAGATGCCATAAAAGTTTGTTAGTATTGTATGCGGTTATGGCAAAACGTTCAGGATTTGCCTTTTGCCACGGTGGCAGATTTTCTGGGCGTGGAAAAACAAATGATTTTTTTGAATGAAAAAGTTCCAGTGACTGTGGAAATTTTTCAAGGTAAACTCTGGCAAAGGCTGCAAACTCCCGTGGTGTAGTAATATTTTTCTCACTGTAACCTGAAGGTTCTACAAAATGAGTGTCAGTCAGGCCAAGTTCTGCAATTTCTCTGTTCATCCGCTCCACGAATTTTTCAACAGAACCGCTTATGTGCAAGGCTATTGCCACTGCGGCATCATTGCCAGAAACTATTGCAAGACCTGAAAGCAGGTCAAACAGTGTAACTTTCTGTCCCTGGTCAAGAAACATGAGGGATGAGTCAGGCGGCATATTTCGAGCCCAACATTCAGGAGGCAGGGAAATAATCTGGTCAAGTGAAAGATGGCCAGCTTCCATCTCCTTGAAAACAATGTACATTACAACCAGCTTTGTCATTGAAGCTGGAGGAACTTTTGTGTCAGCAGCCTTTTCAAAAAGAATGGAACCTGTAAGTGTGTCAATCAGAATTGCATTTTCCGCAGAAATCGAAAGGTTTGCAGGAATTACGGGGTAGGGCAGCTGATGGACAAGTTTTGTCCGTTCCTTAAATCTTGAATCTAAAAGTGCATTCAGTTCAAGTTTTTGATTTTCTGAAAGAGGAGCCGGTTCCTTAAGATTTTTTAATGAATTTACATAAAATGTAAAATAAACAGCTGAAAAAACAGTTAAAAAAAATATTATACTGATGCCAACTTTTAGCTTTTTAGTCATAGCAGACTAGTCTAATGGAAAAATGATTTTGTTGGAATAGCTGTCCAGGCATCTTTCTGTATAAGCTTTTGTTTTTTTCCTGATTTTTTTTAATCATTTTGGAGCTGAATTTAATTTGTTTTTACATAATCAGAATTGAATGAGAATAAATTAAAATGCTATAATTTCCCCATGTTTTTGCATTCTGGCATAGATGCATGAAAAAATCTTCATTTAGCCGGTTGTGGAAACATAAAACAGAGGTATGCCGTTTTTTTTTAATCAGGCAGCCTTGAAATTTGCAAACCGTTTTCTATGGGAGTTTAAAATGGAAAAACTGTTCAAACTTAAGGAACATGGAACGACTGTCCGCACAGAAGTTATTGCAGGCGTGACAACATTCCTTGCAATGGCCTACATTCTTGCCGTTAACCCTGGAATGCTTTCTCAGACTGGCATGCCTATTGCCAGTGTATTTACGGCAACTGCACTTTCTGCAGGAATTGCAACATTGGTTATGGCCTTTACCGCAAATCTGCCTGTTGCACTTGCTCCTGGTATGGGACTGAATGCATTCTTTACCTACACTGTTGTTATGGGAATGGGTTATAGCTGGCAGCTTGCTCTTACGGCTGTTTTTATTGAAGGTATAGTATTTATTTTGCTTTCTTTCTTTAATGTACGCGAAATGATTATTGATGCAATTCCTTCCAGCTTGAAGACAGCAATTTCTGTTGGAATTGGTTTGTTCATTGCTTTGATTGGACTTACAAATGCAGGTATTGTCAGAGGCGACACAGGTACAATAGTTGGTTTTGCAGCTTTAAAAGGTGCTCCTCTTGTCGCAGCTCTGGGACTTCTTATTACTGCTGTTTTATATTGTATGAAAGTTCCTGGTTCAATTCTGCTTGGAATCATAATTACTACAGTTATAGGCATTCCATTTGGCATTACGGTAATTCCTCAGGGCTTCAAGCCGTTTGCAACACCAGCTTCTCCTTTGTTCTGCCGTTTTGATTTTTCAAATATCCTGACTTTAAAATTCTTTTCAGTATTCTTTACATTCTTCTTTGTAGATATTTTTGATACAATCGGTACTTTGGTTGGTGTTACGACACAGGCCGGACTTATCAAAAACGGTAAAATTCCGCATGCAAAACAGGCTTTACTTGCTGATGCCGTAGGTACTGTTGCTGGTGCAGCTCTTGGAACTTCAACTGTTACAAGTTTTGTAGAAAGTACTTCTGGCGTTGCAGCCGGTGGTCGTACTGGTATGGCAGCTTTTGTAACAGGCATTCTGTTTTTTGCTTCATTGTTCTTAAGTCCTCTTTTCCTTTTGGTTCCGTCTGCTGCAACTGCACCAGCATTGATTATTGTAGGATTTTTTATGCTTTGCAATGTCGGCCAGATTAATTTCAAAGACCCGACAGAAGCTATTCCTGCATTTATCTGTATAATCGTTACACCTTTTTCATATTCAATTGCTGAAGGCATTGTATGGGGAATTGTTTCTTATGTTGTACTCAAAACAGTTACAGGCAAGGCAAAAGAAGTTTCTTTAGTCGGCTGGTTCCTGTTCATCGTATTCATCTTGAGATGGGTATTCAAATAGTAGTTTTTAAGAAATTGTCCGTAATGCAATGACTTACGGACAATTTTCTGCTTTTGCAACCACCTGTTTGACGGGTGGTTGTGATTGAGGGGGGGGGTAGTACAACCCCTCAAAACGGCGAAGTCAAGGCTTTAAGCGTTAGCGTGCCTTGACTCGACGTATTAGAACTTAAACTCAAGACCGCAAATTTTTTTTACATATTCTGCAGCATCCTGCGCTGTTGTAAAAACGTGCGCGTTAATTCCAAGACTTTCTGCCGCCCTTACATTTTCTTCCATGTCATCAAAAAAGAACATTTCGTCATAGCTGTAGGATTTTTCTGCTTCTTTTATAGCCATCCAGAAAGTTGCGTCAGGTTTCATCTGCCCCATAAGATTTGAAGCATAAACTTTGTCAAAAATCCCGTATTCCTTATGTTCTATATGATAATTGTAATGGACATCAATCGTATTTGTTCCGCAGACAACCCTGTATCCCTGTTTTTTTATTGCCTCAACAAATTTCAGGGAATCTTCAATCATTTCAGGTTTAAAGAATTTCAGCCAGAAGTTTTCACAAGGTGCAGGCAAGCCTTCCCGGCGGGCAGTTATTTCAAGGCTTTCCATGCTGGTTATGTTTCCCCGTGTTGCAGCGGCAAAAACATTCATCATATCGCGTTTTTGCGTTTCGCTGATTTCCTTGAATCCCAGAGATTTTACAACATCCTCAAAAACTGCACAGTTGTTTACGATTACGTTTCCCATATCAAAAATAAAAAGATAGTTTTTCATAAATTCTCCTAAGATTTTGCTGTTTCAGCGACTTTGCAGGATTTTGCTATGACTGCTGAAAGTATCCGCATGTAAAAAAATCCCCCGCAACACCAAATGCACACGGGGGATTCCTGTCTGCCTTGAAAAATCAGGCTTTCCAAGACAGCCTAAAAACATTTTCAGCTGATGCAAGAACTGCATGCATCAGTTGAAAGGCCTATAAACTGAACGACTAGTCCAAAGCATGTCCTGCTGAACCGAATACATTAACATTCTTTTCAGCATACATTTTTTTCAGTTCTTCACGTGCAGGTCCAAGATATTTACGTGGATCGAATTCTCCTGGATTTTCTGAAAGAACGCGGCGGATTGCAGCTGTCATGGCAAGACGACCGTCAGAGTCAACGTTGATTTTGCAAACTGCAGATTTTGCAGCTTTGCGCAGCTGTTCTTCAGGAATGCCCACAGAATCAGGAATCTTTCCGCCGAATTTTTCAATTTCCTTAACGTATTTAACAGGAACCGAAGAAGAACCGTGCAGAACAATTGGGAAACCTGGAAGTTTCTTTTCAATTTCTTCAAGAACGTCAAAAGCAAGTGGCGGTGGAACAAGAACACCGTCAGCAGTACGTGTACACTGTTCTGGAGTAAATTTGCAGCGACCGTGGCTTGTACCAATTGAAATGGCCAGAGAGTCAACACCAGTTTTTGCAACAAAGTCCTGAACTTCTTCTGGTTTTGTGTAATGGCTTTCAGCAGCTACGACTTCATCTTCAACACCTGCAAGAACGCCAAGTTCACCTTCTACAGATACGTAATCCGGGCGGGAGTGAGCATATTCACAAACTTTCTTTGTAAGGGCAACATTTTCTTCGTAAGGAAGTGAAGAGCCGTCAATCATTACAGAAGAAAAACCATTGTCTATACATTCCTTGCACAATTCAAAAGAACTGCCGTGGTCAAGGTGAAGAACGATTGGAATAGCGCAGCCAAGTTCGCGAGCATATTCAACAGCTCCGCGTGCCATGTTGCGCAAAAGATTCTGATTTGCATAGTTGCGGGCACCGTTTGAAACCTGCAGAATTACAGGCGATTTTGTTTCAACACAAGCCTGAATGATAGACTGAAGCTGTTCCATATTGTTGAAGTTGTATGCAGGAATTGCATAATGACCTGCCATTGCCTTCTTGAACATATCGACTGTATTTACCAGCCCCAATTCTTTATAACTAGTCATAAATCCTCCGTATGAAGCCTTTGATAAGCTTTTCTATATCCTAGAATAAAAACGTTAAAGTTACAAGTAAAGTTAAAAAAAATGACGGAAAAATACCAAATTTTCTTAATATGAAAGGGGAAAGCCTTCCCCTTGGGCTCAACCGCAAAGCGTTTTCGCCACAACCCCTTCTCCTAGGGGCAGGCCCCTAAAACCTCAAGCCCATTTTTTCAGGAAATTCTGCATGCATTGCCAGAAGCATGTTTTTTCTGCCGGAAATTTTGCGCTCGGGATAGGAGTGTGGCGAAGCCTTCCGAACAAAGTGAGGAATGGAGCGGAAGCGGAAACACGGATAGCCCGTCTGCAGATGCCGTCGCGCCCGTAAAATAAAAATGAGATTGCTGTAATGATTTAAGCCTTGAATAACAGTTATTTTTTTTATACCATATAAAATATGCAGGGAACTGTTTTAGGCGGAACAAACAATACATTTTCAGTTGAATGTGAAGACGGTGTTACCCGTTTGTGTTCAATAAAAGGCAAGCAGCTAAAAAGTGATACTCGTTATTATAATCCTTTGGCTCCAGGCGATGTCGTAAAAGTTGAAAAAGATGTGCTTGATGAAGAAAAAGGTCAGATTCTTGAACTTATCCCAAGAAAAAATGCTTTTTTACGCTGGAATGTAAAAGGTCGTACGCCTCAGCTTCTGGCAGCAAATCTGGACTATCTGCTCCTGGTAACTACGCCGGATGAGCCTCCGTTCAGACCCCGCTTTATTGATCGTGAACTTGCACAGGCAGAATATCAGAATCTGGAACCTGTAATTGTGTGCAATAAATATGATTTGCCGGCTGCTTGCGATGCTGATTTTCAAAACCGTCTTTCAATTTGGGAAAGTCTTGGCTACAGGGTTCTGAGGATTTCTGCAAAGTCTGGCGAAGGCCTTACTGAACTTGCTGAACTCATAAAGGACAAAACCTGTGCGCTTGTGGGACAGTCAGGAATCGGCAAATCCAGCCTGGTTAATGTTCTTGACAACACTTGTGTTTTAAAGACTGGCAGCTTGTCTCAGAAATACGGACGTGGCCAGCATACTACAACAAAGGGAACTTTACTGCGTCTGCAGATTACAGAATCTTTGATGGGCGGTCTGAAAAATGCTGTTACATCTATAATCGACACTCCTGGAATCAGGCGTTTTGTCCTTAATGACATAGAAGCTGAAGAGCTTGCACTTTATTTCAGGGAATTTAAGCCGCTCGTAGGAAAATGTTCGTTTGGAATGTCATGCAAACACGTAACGGAACCTGGCTGCAAAATCCTTGAAGCAGTTCATGCAGGCGTTATAAGTGAAGAACGCTATGAAAGCTGGCTTAGAATTCAGGAAGAAATAAAAACTGGTGGCTGGAAAGACTGATTTTTTCAAATTTCATGTATTAAAAATAAATGAACAGAAGAACACTTACAGAATTAGATTATTTTCGTATCCGCGATGAAATTGCCGGAAATTGCGTAAGCGAAGAAGGCAAATCACTTTTAGAAAAATATGAACCTCTGACAGATGTAAAAAGAATTGATGAGGCTAAAGCGCTTGGCAAAGAATGGCTGAGTTTTCTTTTAAGTTCTAAAAATTCTGCACTGACTTCGTGGCCTCCAATTCATCAGATTTTGCCGGTTTTGAAAACCGAAGGCTCTACGTTGCTTCAGGAGCAGATTTTTGCACTGCTTTTGTTTATAAATGCAAAGGAAAATGCAGAATTTGCCATTGAAAATGCAAAAGAAGATTTAAAACTTGAAAAACTTTATGAACTGGCTCAAACCTTGCCGGATTTTACTGAAGCTAAAAACGAAATTTCAAGAATCCTTGATGACTCTGGTCAGCTGAAAGATTTGCCACAGTTAAGGGAAATACGTGGTAAAATTGCAGCCTGCAAACGCGAAATTACCGTTTTGATGAAAAAATACACGGCAGATTCTTCTCTTGCAGATGCGCTGGAGTCAAATGTTCCTGCATTCAGGGCAGACAGACAGGTACTGGCTGTAAAATCAAGCAGAAGAGCTGCTGTAAAGGGAATTATCCATGAGATGTCAGCGAGTGGTCAGACTGTTTACATTGAACCTGAAGATGTAGTTCGCAAGAATAATGAACTTATTCAGGAGGAATTCCATCTTCAGCAGGAAATCCGCATGATTTTTCATGAATTGACTGCAAAACTGCGTCCAATGCAATGGCTTTTTGCAAAGGCACTGCCAGTAATGATAAAACTTGATACAACTTGCGCTGGTGCAAAATGGGGAAAACAGAACCGCTGTAATTATGTTTTTAATTGCAAAATAATAGAAGAAACTTTACAGGAAGAACCCCTTCTTTTGCTGCAGGCAAGGCATCCGCTTTTGGGAGAAAAGGCAGTGCCTGTTGACATCAGGTTCATGCCAGGCAAGAGAATCCTGATTATTACAGGTCCTAACACTGGCGGAAAAACAGTAACCTTAAAGACAATTGCGCTTTTTGCAATGCTGAATCAGACTGGTTTTCCAGTGCCTGCAGCCGAAGGTTCCAGACTGCCGGTTTTTTCCAATGTGTTTGCAGATATAGGCGATTCGCAGTCGCTTGATCAGTCGCTTTCAACATTTTCAGGGCATATGAAAAACATTGCTTCTGCAGTCAACGGGGCTGACAAAAATTCCCTGGTTTTGCTGGACGAACTTGGCAGTGGAACTGACCCTTTAGAAGGCGGAGCCATTGCAATGGCTGTTCTGGACACTTTGATTGAGCGCAAGGCTTTTGTTTTGTGTACGACTCATCACGGAATTTTAAAAAATTACGGATATACGCATGAAAGCTGCATAAATGCAAGTGTTGAATTTGACAATACAACGCTGTCGCCTACATATCATTTGAGCATGGGCATTCCTGGAGAAAGCCGTGCGCTTGATATTGCCAGACGTTCAGGGCTTTCCGGAAAAATCTGCAATGCTGCAAAAGGCTACATTGCAAACGAACAGGCTGATGTATCTTCCCTCATAAAAGGGCTGTCTGCAAAACATGCCGAACTTTCGCGTATTCAGAAGGAAATGGCATTAAGGGAAAAGGAACTTGCGGATTTGCGCAGGAAAACCGACCTGCATGAACTAAAACTTCGCCAGAAAGAAATGGATTTGCAGAAGGCTGGACACAGGGATTCTCAGAAATTCCTTTTGGAAAGCAGAAAAATGCTTGAAAATCTTGTCCGTGAATTAAAGGAAGGCGAAGTTACCCGTGAAAAAACTCTGAAAGTTAAGGCTTTTATAAAGGAGATTCAAGATTCTGTTGAACAGGCCGGTCAGAAAGTTGAGCAGGACGAAGAAAATCTGGTAAAGGATATGGCTGTAAAGGAAGCCCTGATAAAACAGATTGAAGAAAGCAAAAAGCAGAAAAAAACTGCTAAAAAACGCCTGAAAAATTCTGAAGCATTGGCTCTTGCCCAAAGCCTGGCATCTTCTGAGGAAACTGCGTCAAAACCTGTACAGAAGCTGGAATTCAAATCAGGTGCGCAGGTGCTTGTAGGCAGTTCAAAACGGCAGGGAACTTTGATACGGCTTGAAAAAAAAGGCATGTGGAGTGTTCAGATTGGCAGTATAAAAATGAATGTTAATCAAAAAAACATGATTCTAATTGCTCAGGACGAAAATTCAAAACTGTCGCAGCCTGAAATTACTCTGGATTTGGCAGATTCACAAAAAATCAATGTTGACGATTCAAAATTCCCAGGAAGCAGGCCTATGTTTGAACTGAGACTTTTGGGAATGCGTGTTGATGAAGCTCTGAAAATGTTAGAACGGCAGCTGGATTTGTGTACGCTGCATAATTTCCCTAAGTTCAGCATTATTCATGGCAAAGGAACGGGAGTTTTGCAGCAGGCTGTTCAGGATTATCTGTCGCATTATCCTGGAATAGCGAATTTTTCTTTTGCTCCTCCAGAAGACGGTGGCACTGGAAAAACCTATGTTGAACTTGCCGTCTGATTTTCAATGATTTCTTTTACTTGACAGTTCGCGTAATTTTATACATATTAGATACATAATTATTCATTTTTAGGAGTCCTGAAAGAGTTGAAATTTTGGGGGCATCCTTAAAAACAGGGTTAGTACAATTGAAAGAACGTCTGACGCGATTAAAAAGTATTCGCAAATTCATAAAAAATTACCGCATTGAAAGTCAGGAAGCACTTTTGGGGTATCTTCAGAAAGAAGGCTTTGAAGTTACGCAGGCAACTCTTTCTAGAGATTTAAAACTTTTGAAAGTTGGTAAAGTTTCTGACGGACATTCCGGCTACGTTTATGCTTTGCCGGGCGAAGATGAAAGACAGGACAGTGAGCAGATTTTTGTTCAGGATTTTTTGCGCGGCTATATCAGCATAGAATATAATGCTCCAATCGTAGTAATAAAAACTTTCCCAGGACATGCAGATTCTGTTTCCAACGCACTGGACAGCCTCAACATTGAAGAACTTTTGGGGACTATTGCCGGTGAAAACTGTATTTTCGGCTGTCTGAGAGAAGGCGTAAGTGGTGAACAGTTTCTGCAGGCTCTGAAATTAAAAATTCCAGAAATCGAAGAATAGTTTTTTTGCAGCTGAATGACGAACTTACTGAATTTTGAACAGTCGTCTGCAATTTTCATCAACCAGAAGGCTTAGCTGTTCGGCTGAAATGCCACGCATCTGGGCAATATAATTGTAAGTATGGCAGATGTTGTTCGGAGTATTCTGTGTACCGCGCAGTGGAACTGGCGACAGATATGGGGCATCGGTTTCCAGCAGAAGACGGTTTTCTGGGATGCTGTTGATAAGCTTTTTCATTTCTTCGAGTTTTGATTTTTTCGTGTAGGTGACGGCTCCTCCCAAAGCAATGTACCAGCCGCGTTCTAGAAATTTCTGTGCACAATCAAGATTATAGGAATAGCAGTGGATTATTCCGTTGTGCCAGTTTATTTTGTCAAGGCATTCAAGAGTGTCTTCAAATGCGTCGCGGCTGTGGACTATTACAGGAAAATTCAATTTTTTTGCAAGTTCCAGCTGCATGCAGAAAAGTTCCTTTTCTCCTTCAATAATGCTGCTGTCAAAGTCCTGCTGAGAGCGGTGGTCAACTCCCGAAGGATTCCAGTGATGGTCAATCCCACATTCTCCTATGGCTGCAATTTTTTTGAACAGCGGATTTTCTGATGAAAGTGCGCTTTGAATAATTTTTTCAAGCTGAGCAATGCCGTTAAACCTGTCTTTTATTTCTTCAGGTGAAGGCCAGATTCCTGCAGAAAAATAAACTGCATTTAAAATTTGCTGACGATATGACGAGTCTTGAACAGAATTTATGGCATCCTGCATGATTTGCTGACGTTCTGCAAGGTCTCTGCTTTTAGTTCCTATGTCCAGGGCAAAAAAAACTTTGTTTTCTGCCATTTTTTCCAGTTCGCTGTTTCCTGAAAATCCGCAGTTTGTAACCATGTGGTGAAAATGAAAATGTGTGTCTGAAAACATGTCCTTATTTTAGTAACTGTTGAACTTCTTGTCGAGATTTTGCGGATTTTTTTATGCTTTCTGTGTACGGGGCTTTTTTAATTGGCTATGGCCGTAAAAAGTTTTGCCAGACGAAAGAAATTTTTTACAAAATGAAAAATAGACCTATGTTAATAGAAGTTACTGGCACGCTGGAAGAGAAATATCGTGAATCTATTTCAGGGTAAATAATAAAATTGTTATAATATAATAGGTTCAATTTCGAGTTTCTCTCGTGGCAAGGATAGTAGGGGCACCAAAGGTGGCCACTGGACTGAGCGAAGCGAGGGAAGCGGCTGGAGCGATAGCGGAACCCCGGATAGCCTGTTTTTTGCGAAGCAAAAAGCCACCCAAAGAATAAAAATTTAAAACTCGACATTTGTCCTAATAGATAACCGGATGGGGATTTATTCCTAATTGCAGACCATCCGATATAAAAATAATTTTTGCTAAAAAGGAGAAAATTTTTGTGGTTAGAACTTTTTGTTTTTCTAAAAATGTAGTAGGTCAAAATTGGGGTGTCAAGGAACAAGCAGATAACCTTGTACGGCAGCTCCGAGAAGCATTATCTGACACAGATAACTTTAAGGTGACCGATAATGTCGTAATGTGGAAAGGTCATACAATCAAGGTTTTTTTCACAGAAAAC
>JAEDIW010000102.1 GCA_016296655.1 Treponema sp.
ATCCGCATTGGCGACAATCTCATTATTCCCGATACACTGGAGCCAAAAGAGAATAAAGCCCCTATACAAACAAAACAGACTATTGTTCTGGATGAAAAGGCAAAAAAAGACCTTGCTATTTTTTGCGATGGGAAAAAGTTTACTGGTTTTACAGGTTACACGGTTGTTTGTTCAGTTGATACTTTTGACGCTTTTTCTTTTTCTTCTACCTGGGATTCCACAAACAAGGATTTACGGGAATTATTCAGACCGTTTACTTACAAGGAATGTGAAGTTTATTTTGACGGCGATTTGATTTTTAAGGGGCGGCTTTTGCCAGCGGTTCCGAATGTTTCGCCGGATTCAAAGACTATAACCGTGCAGGGCTATCCGCTTTGCGGTGTTCTTAATGATTCAACTTTGCCAGATTCTCTTTACCCGCCGGAATACAACGATTTGGATTTAAAACAGATAGCAGAAAATATTGCTGGCGCATTCAGTGTTAATGTGCAGACTAAAGTTGATGTAGGAGACAGTTTCAAAAGCGTGGAAATTGCGCCGGAAGACAAGATTTTAAGTTTTCTTACAAAACTTGCCGAACAGCGCGGCGTTTTTCTTTCCAATGCGCAGGATGGTTCTTTGCTTATCTGGAAGCCGGAACAGGAAGAAGTGAGTGCGACTTTTAAAGAAGGCGAACAGCCTTTTATTTCCTGCGTTCCGACTTTGGACGGGCAGAAAATGTACAGCCATGTAACAGGCTTTACGAAGGTTGATGCAGACAATGATTCTGAAAAATATACATTTGAAAACGATTATTTGATTAAACACGGGGTTTTGCGCTGTTATTCAAAAGTTATGCAGGATGTTGAAGCTGGCGGACTTGAAAATGCAGTTAAAGCAATGGCCGGGCGTATGTTTGCCAGTGCGGTTAAATACACACTTACTGTTGCGGGCCATAGGGATAAAAACGGCAAACTGTACCGCAAAAATATGATGGTCAGTGTGCTTGCGCCAGACGCAGAAATTTATAAAGAAACAAAGCTACAAGTTGATGAAGTGCAGCTGAAACGGAGCGAAAGCGAAGGCGAACAAACCGTTTTTTCTTTGGTTATCCCTGGAAGCAGAACGGGCGAATTAAACGGGGGTTTTGCATGGGAAGAATAGGAAAACACCTTAAAGCTGAAATTGACAAATATATTGAACAGGTGATTGAAACACGCTTGAACTACAAACAGACCGCTTTAACCTTTGCCCCTAGTGGTGATGATTCGCCGCCAATTAAAGACGATAGAATTATTCTTGTAAGCATAGACGGAAACGGAAAGTTTGCCGCTGTTGGCGTTTTAACAGCTTCACAGGGAGCAAAGCCCGGCGAAAAGATTTTGTATTCAAGAAACGAAGACGGCGAAGTACAGGCCGTTTTGTCACTTTTGAACGACGGCAAAGTGAAACTTGAAACGCCGGAAAAAGTGAGCGTTACAACTGAAACAAATATTGAGGTTTCAGCGTCGCAAAAAATGACACTGAAAGCGCAGCAAATGGAGCTTACAGGCGGAATGCTTAAATGCAAGGGAACTGCAACACCTAGCGGGCAAGGCCCGTTCTGTGCAATTCCTGTTTGCCCGTTTACAGGTGCGCCGCAATGTGGCACGGATGTAAGCGGAACATAAGGGGATTTTATGGCATTAGACGGGAACAAAACAGGAAGCGCAGTTTACAACTTGATAAAGACAACGCAAGTTTCTGATGAAGCAAGCTGTGAAAAGCTGTGGCAGAAAATTGTAACAAAGATTTTTGATGACATAAAAAGCGATGCGGAAATAACAATTCCTAGCGGGCAAGTTGTTATTGCTGTTGTAGGACAAGCAACGGGAACAAAAAACCCGTCACCTATTCAAAGCGAGATAGAATAAATGGATTTAAGCAAAACAGAATTTGCCGGAGATGTACTTTTAAGCGGTGCGGATGGCATGGGAAACATTGTTATTAAAGATGGACTTATTAAAGACTGCCGTAATTTTTCTACGGCTGTTTATTTGTCTTTATTTGGCGGGAACACAAGAGACAGCGCAGGGCGTGAAAATGAAACCTGGTGGGGCAATCTTATTCCAGGAACAAAGAAAAATGAAAAGCTGGTTTCTTCTTTTTATGCGATTGTAAACGGCTTGCCGCTTAATTCAAATAACATAAAAAAGGCGGTAGCAGCTGCAAAAGATGATTTGGGCTGGATGCTTGAAGAAGGAATTGCAGACGAAATTGAGACTGCAATTTTTGCAACAAACGCAAAAAAAGTAGAACTTACAGTTCTTATAACAAAGAACGGTGCAGACGTACTTAAAGATACATACAGCTTTCAATGGCAGGGGGCAATAGATGGCTTACGAGAATAAAACTGTTGATTATGTTTATAACTTAATACTTACTTCCTTGCAGGAAAAGTTTAATAACAGGCTTAGGCTTTTACCAAAAGCATTTCTTATTGTACTTGCAAAAGTTTTGTCTGCTATTTATATAATCCCGTTCAAATTGTGCGGATGGTTTTTGCTTCAGATTTTCCCGGACACTGCAAGCTATAGCAAAGTGAATGTTTTAGGGCATACAATACGCCCCCTGGTTAAACTTGGCGATCAGTTTGGAGTTCAACGCCCGATAGAAGGTAAGGCGTGGCAGGGCGTTATAATTGTAAAAAGGCTTGCAGAAAATAAGGTTATTGCGCTTGGCACTCAATTAAAAAGCGATATTACAGGGTTTATTTATTGCGTTTCTGAAAGTGTGGAACTTGACGAAGGCGAAAAGCGGGTTGAAGTTTATTGCACGGAAACTGGAATTGACGGAAACCTTGCAGACGGTGACATTCTTACTTTTGTAAATCCGATTGATTACGCAGAAAAGAATGCAGAAGTTGCAGAAACAACAGTAACAGGCACAGACGATGAAACTGAAGAAAGCTACAGGCGGCGCGTTGTGAACAGATACAGCACACAACCACAAGGCGGAGCTTTGGCAGATTACAGAATCTGGGCTTACGATGTTGCGGGCGTTTTACAAACATATCCGTATAATGACGAAAATTCACCGGGCGGCGTAATTATTTATGTTGCCGGAACTACAGATTTATACCCTACGCGCGTGCCAGATTCTGCGCTTTTAATTGCGGTTGGCAAAGCATGTACTTACGACCCGGACACTGGAGCGGCAAACAGAAAGCCATTAACAGCTATTCTGGATCCACGAGGAAATGAAACTTACCCGAATGTTAAAGCTGTTCGTATCACACATTTAAATGTGTATGTAACAGGACTTACAGGCGTTACAGCTCAAGATTTTGGCGAATCGCTTAAATCAGAGCTGGAGACTTATTTTAACAACAGAGAGCCTTATATCAGAGGTTTAAGCAATGATAATAACCGCACAGATTCCATTCTGCGCAATTCTCTTATTGCAACAGTAAACAGCATTGCTTTAAGTATGAAAGCAACTTTTGACACTGTAACAATGAATACCAACGGCCCTGTAATAGCTGAATACACACTTGGAAAAGGTGAACTTGCAGCATTAGGCGACCTTTATATTAACGGGGTGATTTATGAGGGCTAGTTTTTTAGATGCGATTAAACACCTTCTTCCTAGCGGCCCTGCATGGAACATCACAAATAAAACCGATTTACGGCGATTGTTTGAAGCTATTGCGGTTTTGCCGGAAGAACTGCGCACAGAGATTGAAAATGTTTACATGGACTATTTTGCCGATTCTACACGCGAGCTGAAGAAATGGGAAGATGTTTTCACTGTAATTTTTACGAAAGCGGAATTAGAGCAGCGCAGGAAAGTTTTGTCTTTGCTTTGGAGTATGAACCAGGGCGGACAAAGCAAAGATTTTTTACAATCGGTTTTACAAGGAATTTTCCCGGAAATCATTGTAGAAGAAAATATTCCGTGTGCAAATCCTAGACAGGCAAACATTGCTTATTTTTGCGTTTGCGACAATTCGGTTATGGTTTGCGGAAACTCAAAAGCCTGCTGCGATTATCGCGAAGGCGATGAAACTTTTATTCCTACAATTTTGCGCAACGATACTGCAAGCCCGTATTCAATCCCGAATGACGCGGATTACTGGGCGTTCTGTTTTTATGTATGCAAAAGAGTTGTAAGAAATTCGCGCAATGAAATTCTTTATATCGAAAAATTACAGATTCCAATTCTTTATAAAAACTACATTGAATATCTGATTCTGCGCATTAAGCCTGTGCATACTGTTGCGGTAATGGCTGTGGAATGGATAGAGGAGCAAAACAATGATTAA
>JAEDIW010000009.1 GCA_016296655.1 Treponema sp.
GCAGTAAAGAAATAGTCAGGAGATAGGATATGGAAAAGAAAGTATATTCAACTTCTGGAAATGAACTGCGTACAATCACTCTTGATGATAAAGTATTCGGTCTTCCTGTGAATGAAGATGTCATTTATTATGCCATCACAAATGAATTAGCAAATAAACGTGTTGGAACAGCTTGCACAAAAGGTCGTGCTGAAGTTCACGGTAGTAATGCAAAACCTTACGCTCAGAAAGGTACTGGTCGTGCACGTCGTGGTGATAAAAAGTCACCGCTTATGGTCGGTGGCGGAACTATCTTTGGACCGAAACCAAGAGATTTCAGCTATTCAATTCCAAAGAAAGCTAAGCGTCTTGCTATGAAATCAATTTTGAGTCTTCAGGCTCAGAGCGACAGACTTACTGTTGTAGAAGATTTTACAGTAGAAAGCGGAAAGACAAAGGATTTGGTAAAAATTCTTAATAATTTTGCAAAAGATGAACGTACTGTCATCATTCTTAAAGATGATGATGCAAAAATCAGGCAGGCAGGAAGAAATCTTCCAAACTTGACATTCCTTTCGTATGAACGTCTTCGTGCACATGATTTGTTCTATGGACGCAAAGTTATTCTGCTTGAAACTGCAGCAAAAAATCTTTCTGATTTTTATGCAGATGAAAAGGAGGCTAAATAATGTTTTACGAAGACGTTATTATTGAGCCTGTTGTTTCTGAAAAAGCAAATGTGTTGCGTGAACAGGATAAATATGTTTTTATCGTTCATCCAGATGCTACAAAAATTCAGATAAAAGAAGCAGTTGCAAAACTTTTTAACGTAAAAGTTATTGGCTGTACAACAATCAATGTATTTGGCAAAATGAAGCGCCTGCGCGGACGTCCAGGTCGCACAGCCAGTTACAAAAAAGCTATTGTGCGTTTGGCACATGGCGAAACAATTAAGGTGTTCGAGGGCGCATAAGCCCGAGACTGCGAATTAAGGGGAATAGAAATGGCTCTTAAGATTTTTAAGCCGATCACCGCAGGTACTCGAACACGTATCGACCTGCGTAGAGACGAACTGACAGCTGATAGACCCGAGAAAACATTGGTGTCAGGCAAAAAGTCTCACGGTGGACGTGGTGCTGGTGGACGTATTTCTGTACGTCATCAGGGTGGCGGACACAAACAAAAATATCGCGAGATAGATTTTAAACGCGATAAGCATGGAATTCCAGGAACTGTAAAGACGATTGAATATGATCCTAATCGTAGTGCAAATATTGCATTGGTTTTCTATGCAGATGGTGATAAACGCTATATTATTGCTCCAAAGGGATTAATGGTTGGACAGAAGATTATGTCTGGTGATAATGCAGCTCCAACAGTAGGAAATGCATTGCCACTTTCTGTTATTCCAGTTGGTTTTACAGTACATAACATTGAACTGACAATCGGTCGTGGTGGTCAGCTTGCTCGTTCTGCAGGTGCTAGTGCACAGGTAGCAGCAAAAGAAGGTGATTATGTTACTATTCGACTGCCGTCAAGTGAACTTCGCCGTGTAAACGGAAAATGCTATGCAACAATTGGTGTTGTAGGTAATGAAGACCACATGAATGTACAGCTTGGTAAAGCCGGTCACAGAAGATGGATGGGTGTTCGCCCAACTGTTCGTGGTATGGCTATGAACCCTGTAGATCATCCTCTTGGTGGTGGTGAAGGTGCAGGAAAGGGACGTAACCCTGTTACTCCATGGGGACAGCCTTGTAAAGGTTACAAAACCCGCAACAAGCGGAAGACGTCGGACAATTTTATTGTTTCACGCCGCAAGAAGTAGTTGCATAGGAGATAACGGTGTCAAGATCTGTTAAAAAAGGACCTTTTATTGAAAAGAGTCTCTATAAGAAGGTTGCAGAAATGAATAAAGAAGCAGACAGAAAGATGATAAAAACATATTCTCGCTGCTCTACTATTATCCCTGAAATGGTTGGTAATACAATTTCTGTTTATAATGGTAAAACATGGATTCCTGTATATGTAACAGAGAACCTCGTCGGTCATAAGCTTGGCGAATTCGCTCCAACACGTACATTCCATGGACATGGCGGCACTGATAAAAAAGCCGCATCTAAATAATAGGTGGATATTATGACTGTAAAGAAAGGTTATGTAGCCACTACAAAATTCCTGATTGCATCTCCTACTAAAGTCCGTCCTGTAGCTCATGTAATCAATCAGAAGTCCTGTTCGAAGGCTATGGCAATTCTTGAGAATATGCCACAGAAGGGTGCAAAATTGATTCGCGGAACTCTGAAATCTGCAATTGCAAATGCACTTAATGCTAACAACAAACTGGATGAAGATATGTTGTTTGTTAAGGAAATTCGTATTGATGAAGGTCCAAGACTTAAGAGAGTTTGGTTCCGTGCTCGTGGTAGAGCAGACCAGCTTTTGAAACGTATGTGTCATATTACAGTAGTAGTTGACGAAAAGGCGGGGGAATAAAGTGGGTCAGAAAGTTAGTCCTATCGGTTTACGTCTTGGAATCAACAAGACTTGGCAGTCTCGTTGGTATGCATCTCCTCGTGAATATGCAGACCTCGTTTTGGAAGATATGAAAATCAGAAAACTGGTTTTGGATTGTCCAGAATGCAAAAATGCAGACATTGCTCAAATCGAAATTATTCGTCATCCTCAGCGGGTTACAATTGTTATTCATACAGCTCGCCCGGGAGTTATTATTGGTGTAAAAGGCGCTACTATTGAAAAAATTAGCGCTGATGTTCAGAAGCAGTTTACAAAGAAAGTTCAGATTAAAATAAAAGAAATCAAACGTGCTGATGTAAACGCTTCGCTTATTGCACAGAATGTTGGTCGTCAGATGATGGGTCGCGCTTCTTTCCGCAAGGCTCTGAAACAGGCTTCCAGCAATGCAATGCGTGCTGGTGCACAGGGTATAAAAATCCGTTTGTCAGGACGCCTTGGCGGTGCTGAAATGAGTCGTAGTGAAGAGCATAAGGAAGGTCGTGTTCCTCTTCATACTCTTCGTGCAGATATTGACTATGGTGTTTTTGAAGCTCTTACAACTTACGGAAAAATCGGCGTAAAAGTATGGGTTTACAATGGTATGAACTATGGTCATGAACTGAATGAAGATGCAGGCCAGCTTGTTCGCAAGCCACGTCGTGAGAGAAATTCACGTTCTGCAGATTCAAAAGGCTCTGCTGAAAAAAGCACTGAACGTGCAGAAAAGTCTTCAAGGAGTTAGTCATGCCACTTAGTCCTAAAAGAGTAATGCATCGTAAGGTGCAGCGTGGTCGGCAGCATGGTTTTGCCACACGTGATAACAATATTGATTTTGGTGACATTGCACTTGTTGCAATGGAACCTGTATGGTTGCGTGCAATTCATATTGAAGCTGCCCGTGTTGCGATTAACCGTAAGATTAATCGTGGCGGACAGGTATGGATTCGCGTTTTCCCGGATAAGCCAATTTCCAGAAAACCAGCCGAAGTTCGTATGGGTAAGGGAAAAGGTGCTCCAGAATTTTGGGCTGCAAATATTAAACCGGGAATGATTTTGTTTGAAGTTGGCGGAATTGATAAAAAACTTGCTGCTGAAGCTCTTCGTCTTGCTGCAAGTAAACTGCCGATTACAACAAAAATTGCTTATAGGCCAACAAAAGACTAAGGAGGTATAAGATGGCAAAGTCAACAAAAAAAACAGACAAAGAACTGTCTTATGCTGAATTAGTAAATCAGCTTAAAGAGCAGAAAAAGAAATACATGGATTTGCGCTTTCAGATGATCATTTCCCATGTTGATAATCCGATGCAGAAACGTACACTTCGTCGCGAAATTGCACGTTTGAATACATTCATCCGGCAGAAAGAACTTGCTGGAGAGAATAAGTAGGAGCTGACCCGTGGAAGAACAGGCTGTAAAAGCTAAAGCTCACAAACGCTCATTTGTAGGACTTGTAACAAGCGATAAAATGGATAAAACCATTGTTGTTACAGTTTCTACAAAGCGTATGGATACGCTTTACAAGAAATATGTTACCTGGACTAAAAAATATAAGGCTCATGATGAAAATAATGATGCCCATATTGGAGATACAGTCCGGATTGTTGAATGTCGCCCATTGAGCAAAGACAAATGCTGGCGTTTGGCATCAATCATTGAACGTGCAAAATAAGGAGTAAAGATTATGATTCAGATGCAGTCTAATATGACCGTTGCTGATAACTCCGGTGCAAAAATTGTTCAGTGTATTAAAGTTATCGGTGGTTCACACCGCCGTTACGCCGGAATTGGTGACATCGTTGTTGTAGCTGTTAAGGAGGCTATTCCTACATCTACTATTAAAAAGGGTTCTGTTGAAAAGGCGGTAATTGTCCGCCAGGCAAAGGAATACCGTCGTCCAGATGGAACTTATATTCGTTTTGATGATAACGCTTGCGTAATCGTAGACGATAATAAGAATCCAAAAGGAAAACGTGTTTTTGGACCTGTAGCTCGTGAGCTTCGTGATATGGATTTTATGAAAATCATTTCACTTGCTCCGGAAGTTCTGTAAGGAGATGCTGTTATGGTAAAAAAATACAAAATCCATAAGGACGATACGGTTCAGGTGCTTGCAGGAAAAGACAAGGGTGCAAAGGGTACTGTTGTACGCATCATTCCAAAAAAGGATGCTGTAATTGTATCTGGTGTAAACATTGTTAAAAAGGCAATGAAAAAGCGCTCTCAGCAGGATCAGGGCGGTATTTCAGAAATTGAAGCACCGTTGAACATTTCTAATGTAGCGATTGTATGTAAGAAATGCGGTCCTACAAAGATTGGTTACAAACTTGACGGCAATAAGAAAATTCGTGTTTGCCGTAAGTGTGGAGAAACACTGTAATGGAAAATTACGTACCTCGGCTTAAGAAAGTCTATAAGGACACTATCGCTCCAGCGCTCTTTAAAGAACTGGGTTACACATCAGTCATGCAGATTCCAGCAATTAAAAAAATTGTTGTAAGCATGGGCGTTGGCGAAGCTCTCACAAATAAGAAACTTCTTGATGCTGCAGTTGAAGACCTTACACAGATAACTGGTCAGAAAGCGGTAAAAACAAAAGCTAGAAAAAGCATAGCTAACTTCAAGCTTCGTGAGGGCAATGAGGTAGGCGTTATGGTAACGCTTCGTGGAAATATCATGTATGAATTCCTCGATCGTCTTATCAATGTCGCCCTGCCACGTGTTAAGGATTTCCGTGGAATTAAAGCTTCTGGCTTTGATGGTCATGGAAATTTCTCTCTTGGTATTACAGAGCAGATTATCTTCCCAGAAATTGACTTTGATAAAATTACAAGAATTTCTGGTTTGAACGTTGCTATTGTAACTAGTGCAAAAACTGACGCTGAAGCTCGTACTTTGCTTGCCAAGTTCAACATGCCATTCCGTAAATAAGTGAGGAGTACATGGCTAAGAAATCAATGATTATTAAGGCTCAGCGCACACCAAAATATAGCACACGGAAATATAACCGTTGCCAGATTTGTGGTCGCGCTCGCGGATATCTGCGGAAGTTCAAAATGTGTCGTATTTGTTTCCGCAAGAATGCAAGTTTAGGCTTATTGCCTGGCATCACAAAATCCAGCTGGTAGCGTGGTAGGAGAAAGATATGAGTGCATCAGATCCAGTAGCAGATATGCTGACAAAGATCCGTAATGCGGCACAGGCCCGCCACGAGAAAGTAGATATTCCTACATCCAAGTTAAAACTGGAAATCGTGAAAATCCTGAAAATTGAAGGTTTTATTAAAAACTTCAAAAAAGTTCAGGAAGATGGGCATAGCGTAATCCGCATTTTACTTAAATATGATGATCAGAATGAATCTGTGATCCATGGTCTTGAAAAGATTTCAACACCAGGACGCCGTGTATATTCTGGTTATAAAGATATGCCTCGTGTTATGAACGGTTATGGCATAGTTATTGTTTCAACTTCTTCAGGTGTAATTACAGTTCGTAAAGCTAAAGAGAAGATGGTGGGCGGTGAGCTCGTTTGTAAGGTTTGGTAATAGGAGTAGAACATGTCAAAGCTTGGTAAACTTCCTGTAGCTATTCCTGCAGGCGTAACAGTAACTGTTGCACCTGGTTTAGTAACTGTAAAAGGTCCTAAAGGTGAGTTGAAACAGGATTATACAAACAATGTAAAGATTGAAGTAAAGGAAAATGAAGCTGTTGTAACTCCTGTAGATGGTTCAAAGGCAGCTAACGCAGCTCATGGACTTTATCGCAATCTTCTTAAAAACATGGTTGTAGGTGTTACAACTGGTTTTTCTAAGACACTTGTTATAACCGGTGTAGGTTATCGTGCAGAAGTAAAGGGTAAGGAACTTGTAATGAATCTTGGTTATTCAAATGAATTCATTGCTTTGATTCCTGAAGGACTTACTGTAACGGCAGATGGCCAGGGAAAAATTACTGTCGCTGGCATCGACAAGCAGCAGGTTGGAGAATTTAGTGCACAGATTCGTAAACTTCGTAAACCTGAACCATACAAGGGAAAAGGTATCCGTTACGAAACTGAGGTTATCAGACGTAAAGTCGGTAAGACTGGTGTTAAATAAGGGTAGAGTATTATGTTTAAGAAACTTGACGACAAAAGAAGAAAACGCCTGCACAGAAAGATTCACATCCGTAAGACAGTTTACGGAACTGCTGCTCGTCCCCGCATGACGGTTACACGCAGTAACTGTAATCTCTATGTTCAGGTAATTGATGATGACGAGGGTAAGACTCTTGCTTCAATTTCAACACTTGAAAAAGATTTTGCTGCATTAAAGTCTAATATTGATGGTGCAGCAAAGCTTGGTGAAGCTTTTGGGGCACGCCTTAAAGAAAAGAAAATTACAACTGTAGTTTTTGACCGCAACGGTTATCTTTATCACGGTGTTATTAAAGCCCTTGCAGATGGAACCCGCAAAGCTGGGATTATATTCTAGGAGAGGCTATGGAACATCGGAAAAACTTTGATAAAGATCCAAAGGAAAAAGAGTTCGTAGAAAAACTTGTAACCCTTAACAGAACTGCAAAGACTGTAAAAGGCGGTCGCCGTATGTCTTTTGCTGCGCTGACTATAGTTGGAGATCAGAAAGGTCGTGTCGGTTACGGACTTGGTAAAGCCAATGATGTAAGCGAAGCCATTAAAAAGAGCATTGACCGTGCAAAGAGAAATATGATTGTTCTTCCTCTGAAGAATGGAACTATTCCTCATGATATAATCGGTAAATACAAGAGCTCTTCAGTTTTGCTTAAGCCAGCTTGTTCTGGTACTGGTATTATTGCCGGTGGCGTTGTTCGTGCAATTATGGATGCTGCAGGCGCAACTGACTTGCTTTCTAAGTGTGTTGGTTCATCTGCTTCTGTAAACGTTGTTCGTGCTACATTTGATGCTATCTCTAAGATGCTGGATGCACGTGCTGTTGCACAGAATAGAGGCAAAACTCTTGATGAGTTGTGGGGTTAATCTATGGCAAATAAACTTAAGATTACTCTGGTAAAAAGTATAATCGGACAGAAACCTGCTAAAAAAGCTACGGTACGCAGTCTTGGTTTGAAAAAAATCAGCTCAAGCGTTGTTCATGAAGATACTGCATCAATTCGTGGAATGATTGCAAGTGTTGCTCACATCGTAAAAGTTGAAGAGGTGAAATAATGGCAGATTACAATCCTATTTTAAGTGCCCCTGCTGGTGCTAACAAAAAAGATAGAAGAGTCGGCCGTGGATCATCTTCTGGCCGTGGTACAACAGCTGGACGCGGTAATAAAGGTCAGCAGTCTCGTTCCGGTGGAAAAACATACATCGGTTTTGAAGGCGGACAGATGCCTTTGTATCGTCGCATCGCTCACAGAGGTTTCTCGAATTATCCATTCAAGAAGGAATACGCAGTATTCAATTTAACAGAAATTGAAGAAAAATATTCTGATGGTGAAACTGTTAGCAAAGAAACTTTGACAGCAAAGGGTCTGTTGAAGAAATCTGTTTCATTGGTAAAGGTTCTTGGTAATGGAGAAATTACAAAGAAAGTTACTATCGATGTTGACAAGATTTCAGCTTCTGCAAAGGAAAAAGTTGAAAAAGCTGGTGGCTCAGTAGTTTCAAAAGATTCAGAAAAGACTGAAGAACAGAAATAGGTAATGGAGTAACAGATGGCAAGCAATCCTATTGTAAACATTTTTAAGATAAAAGAATTGCGGAATCGTATATTCTTTACCTTCATTATACTTGCTGTTTTCCGTCTGGGTGGTGTTTTGACAATACCTGGCATTGATGCCAGTGTATTGTTGCAGTACTTTGATAATCTGGCAAGCCAGAATAAAAATCAGTTTGCCAGTTATATGGATTTTTTTGTTGGTGGGGCATTTTCGCATTTTTCAATTTTCATGCTTGGTGTAATGCCTTACATTTCAACACAGATTATCCTTCAGCTTGCCCTTATTATTTTCCCTTCTCTTAAGAGAATTGCGCAAGATGATGGAGGGCAGCGCAAAGTTGCTGCATGGACACGCATCGGTACTGTTGGTGTATGTCTGATTCAGTCTTTCGCTGTAACAGTTTATGCAGACAGTATCCCTGGAGCATGGACTGGAAGCATACAGATGAAGCTGCTTGCCATGCTGACGGTAACTACTGGAACAATGATAACAATCTGGCTTGGTGATCAGATTACAGCTCATGGAATTGGTAACGGTATCTCAATGTTGCTTTTTGCAGGTATTGTAGCACGTCTTCCATCTGCTGTTTTGGATTTAGCAGACAAAGTAAGCAATAATGAAATAAATGTTGTTTTTGTTATTGTTGTTCTGATTATGTTTGTTGGAATTATTGGCCTCGTTATTTTTGAAGAACGTGGTGAACGTAAAATTTCTGTCAACTATGCAAAACGTGTAGTTGGTAGAAAAATGTACGGTGGTAATTCAAATCAGTATATTCCTTTCAAGATTAATCCTTCGAATGTTATTCCTGTAATTTTTGCATCTTCGTTTTTAACATTCCCATTGCAGATTATATCTTCTATTGGAAGTAATCAAAATTCTGCCCGCTGGGTTGGAAAGCTTTCAGCTTTCTTGAATCCTGCAGGGTGGTGGTATAATATTCTGATGGTAATTCTCATTGTATTTTTTGCATACTTCTACACTCAGGTAACACTGAACCCCATTGAGATTGCAAAAAATATTAGGGAAAACGGTGGTTCTATTCCGACTGTTCGTGCTGATAAAACCGGGGAATATTTACAAAGAGTTCTAAACCGATTAGTATTGCCAGGTTCATTATTCCTTGCAGCAATTGCTGTACTGCCGACTGTCATCCAGAATTTGTTCGGATTTCCTCAGTCAATTTCGATGTTGATGGGGGGAACATCCTTGATAATTATGGTTGGCGTTGATTTGGATACGATGAGCCAGGTAGAAGCCATTCTTAGAATGCATCGTCAAGATGGATTAACTAAGAAAGGTAAAATTCGATCACGAAATTTATAGGTTTTGTGAAGTTACTTGTAGAATAAGATTTGGAATGTGTGTATAATGTTTGCTACTTGATTGTAACTCATTGCGAGTTGCCATGATCAAGTAGACACATTCTAGGGGGACTTTTTATGAAAGTACGAACCAGTGTAAAGCCTATTTGTGATAAATGTAAGGTTATCAAACGTAACGGAATTATCCGCATCATTTGTTCTAACCCGAAACACAAACAGAGACAGGGCTGAGAGGAGTAACAGATGGCTCGAATTGCGGGAGTCGATCTCCCAAATAAACATGTAGAGGTCGCTTTGACCTACATTTATGGCATTGGTCGCTCAGCTTCCAAAGCTATATGTGAAAAAACAAAGATTGATCCAAATGCAATGATGAATGATCTTTCAATGGATGATCTTACCAAGATTCGTGAGGTTCTTGATAAAGAATACAAAGTTGAAGGACATCTTCGCACTGAAATTGGTCTTAATATCAAGCGTTTGATGGATATTGGCTGCTATCGTGGCCTTCGCCACCGTAAAGGACTTCCAGTACGCGGTCAAAGAACTCGTACTAATTCTCGTACTCGTAAGGGTAAGAAGAAGACTGTTGCTAACAAGAAGAAGGCAGTCTAAGGCGGAGGATAAGTAATTGGCTACTGTAAAGAAAAGAAAAGAAAAAAAGAGCGTCTTTGAAGGTAATGTTTACATTCAGGCCTCATTCAACAACACGATTGTCACAATCACAGATTTGAGAGGAAATACTCTTTCTTGGGCATCTTCCGGCGGTCTGGGTTTCCGCGGAGCTAAGAAATCTACTCCGTTTGCAGCACAGTCTGTTGCAGAAACTGCCGTTCAGAAAGCGGCTAGTTATGGATTACGCGAAGTTCATGTATTTGTTAAGGGACCAGGAATGGGCCGCGAAAATGCAGTCCGCTCATTGGGAGCTCTTGGGTTGAAGGTAAAATCAATTTCTGATGTTACTCCAATCCCACATAATGGCTGCCGCCCACGCAAAACACGCCGTATGTAGTTTGAGGAAATCAAGAGTTTGTAAAAAACTCTTGGTTGGAGTATTTATTAAATTAAAGGAGTCCAGATGGCTCGCAAAAATCTGCTTAAAGGTTTTAAAAAACCGAAAGGCATAACATTTGAGCATCTTGAAACGAATCCTAATTATGGAAAGTTTATTGCTTATCCTTTTGAAACTGGATTCGGTACAACGGTTGGTAACACCCTTAGACGCGTACTGCTTTCTTCTATTCAGGGATATGCAATAACATCTGTTCGGATTACTTCTTATGATGCCGATGGTGTTCCTCATGTTATTTCAAGTGAGTTTGAAGCTATTCCAAATGTAGAAGAAGATACGCTTGAAATCTTAAACAGCCTGAAACAGGTTCGTTTAAGACTGCCAGAAGACATCGAACAGGACACACTTCTTTATGAATTTACAGGTCCAGGTACTGTTAAGAGCGATGATTTCGCTAAAGAAGGTAGCTTGGAAGTTATGTCTAAAGATCAGACGATTTTTAAAATGATGGATGGTTGCCGTCTTGATTTTGAAATTCAGGTTGATCTTGGACGTGGATATGTACCTGCAGAAGTTAATGAACATTATATTGAAATTGTTGGTACTATTCCGATGGATGCTATTTTTACACCTGTACCAAAGGTAAAATATTCCATAGAGCCGTGTCGTGTTGGTCAGAGAAATGATTACGATAAGCTTGTTCTTGAAATCTGGACAGATGGCACAATAAAACCTGAAGATGCACTTGCAGAAGCTGCAAAAATTGCTAAAGATCATTTTGCAATTTTTGTAAACTTTAATGACAGTGAATATTCTGGTGGAGATGAACTTGAAGAAGGTGATGCTCATATCATTCAGTTGCTTAATACTCCTGTAGAGGAGCTTGAGCTTTCTGTACGTTCTTCAAATTGTCTGAAAAATGCCAATATTCGTACAATCGGTGAATTAACAAAGAAGACAGAAGATGATATTGCGAAGACCCGCAACTTTGGTAAAAAAAGCCTTACCGAAATTAAGGAAAAACTTCATGAGTGGAACCTTACTCTCGGCATGACCGATTACAGTCATCTTAAAAATGCTGTCAATCTAACAAAGCAGAAGGAAGAATCAGATGAATCATAGAAATGGTTTTAATCCGCTTTCACGTACATCAGCCCATCGCCGTGCAATGTCACGGAATATGGTAACTTCTCTCTTTAGATTTGAGAGAATTACAACAACTAAAGCGAAGGCTTTAGAAGTAAGAAAGGCAGCTGAAAAACTTATTACACGTGGAAAAGTAGACACTGTACATAACCGCCGTCAGGTTGCTAAATTTATTCAGGATGAAAAGATTCTGAATAAAGTATTTACAGAAATCGGTCCAAGAATGAAGGATCGTCAGGGTGGTTATACACGTATCCTTAAGATTGGTTTCCGTCAGGGTGATGCAGCTGATATGGTTATTCTTGAATTGGTTGACTATAAACTTGATACAGATGCACCTGCAAAGAAGGCAGAAAAGAAAGCTGCAAAAGCAACTAGAACTGCTGAAGGTAAGACTGAAAAGCCTGCTAAAAAAGCAAAGACATCTGCAACAAAAGCTGACAGTGAAGCTCCTGCTAAAGCAAAAAAGTCTGCTTCAACTAAAAAAACAGCAAAAGTTGCTGATACAGCAGAAAACAAGGAGTAGAAAATGTCAAAGAATCATCGCGGAAGTGGTTTGCGTGAACTGCCTGCTCATGGTAGAGGCAAGTGTGCTGTTTGCCAGAAAGAAGGTGTAAAAGTTATCTACGAAAAAGAAATTGATGGCAAGCAGGTAAAGATTTGTAAATATTGCAATGCTGCTTTGAAAAATAAAGCAAGACAGACTCCTGCTACTCCTTCAGCAGAAGCTCCTGCTGAAGCCTAAATTTTACTTATAGCAAATTGCTATATTAGCCGCTCTTTTGATAAGGGCGGCTTTGTTTTTTTTAGGCTTATGTTCTATACAGTTTCGATTGTTGCTTTTGTGTTGTGGTGGTGCATAAAAATCAAAAAAAGTATTAACTCATAAAACTGAAGTATTATTAAAAGTTTATTAGTATTTGTGAAAACATATTTACAAAAAAAAGAAATTTTACTAGAGTAAAACGAAATCCTAGTTGTGGAGGGATATATGAAAAAATTACTGAAAAATGGTATTGCGTTTGCTCTTGTTTCTGCTATGGCAGTTTCTGCTTTTGCTGCAAAAAAGAAAGGCAGCGATCAGATTAAAATAGGTGGAATTTTTCCGCTTTCTGGAGCTGTAGCTGTTTATGGTGTTGAATGTAAGAATGGTATTGATTTGGCTATTGAAGAAATTAATGCCGCTGGCGGTGTTAATGGTAAAAAAATTATTCTTATCAGTGAAGATGACGAAGGAAATCAGGATAAAACTGTAAATGCTTTTAAGAAGCTTACAATTAAAGACAAGGTTTCAATGGTTATCGGTTCTTTGACTTCCGGCTGTACAATGGCTATTACTCCACTTGCACAGGCAAGCAAAGTTGTTCAGATTGCACCAGCTGCAACTGCTACTGCAGTAACAGATGCAGGAGATTTTGTTTTCCGTGCATGTTTTATTGATCCGTTCCAGGGAACTGTTGGCGGTCGTTTTGCTTCTGAAAATCTTGGGTTGAAAAGGGCTGCAATTCTTTATGACATTGGAAATGACTATTCTGTAGGTCTTACAGAAAATTTTGAAACAGCATTTAAGAAAAATGGCGGTTCAATTGTTGCAAAAGAATCTTACAGTACTGGTGATAAGGATTTTAATGCTCAGCTGACAAAAATCAGAAATGCTAATCCAGATGTTGTTTATCTTCCAGATTATTATGGTACTGTAGCTTTGATTGCAAGCCAGCTTCGTGCTCAGGGAATCAATACTCCAATTGTTGGAGCTGATGGTTGGGATGGTCTTACAAGTAATGCTGGTGATGAAGTTTTGAATGGTTTTTACTCAAATCACTATGCACCGGACTCAACATCACCAGCTGTTCAGAAGTTTGTAAAGTCTTTCAAGTCAAAGTACAATAAAGAACCTAATGCTTTTGCCGCTCTTGGTTATGACAGTGTTTATATGTTGCGTGATGCTATCAAAGCTGCTGGTTCTACAGATGCAAAGGCTGTCCGCGATGCTCTGAAAAAGACAAATTCTGATTATGTAACTGGAAGGCTTAGCTTTGATGCAAAGCGTAATCCTGTTAAGTCTGCTGTAATGGTTGAAATTGTAAAGGGAGCTGATGGAAAACTGACTTCTGTTTACAAGGCTACTGTTAATCCGTAATTTTTGTTAATTATGTTTCGAAGGAATTAATCTTTCGTGGCATTTAGTAGTTAATTTTATCTGTGCAGGGGGATTTTATTCTGGCAGTGGTGCCGGAAAAATAAATGAAATTTTCCTGCAAAATAACGGCAAAGGCGCTGGTCAGAAATGGCTGGTGCCTTTTTTTTGGGAAAAAACGGAAGGTCTTGCAGAGCAAACCGCCCAAGCGCTGGAATGGTGCGGCTTGGCCGCAGTTGAACGTAGTGAAACCGCGCGTTAGCAAGCCATGGAAGTGCGTTCTGCAGAACGGTCGCGACAGGAAAGAAAAAAAACAGGATTTTATAAAAAAGAGGTTACCTTTACTAATTTATTGTATAAAGGTAAAATAGGATATATTTTGAACACGGAGGGTGTTTTTGAATACCGGGATGATATTTTTGCAGCAGCTTATAAACGGGCTGTCTTTGGGTAGCATTTATGCACTGATTGCACTGGGCTATACCATGGTTTATGGAATTGTAAAGCTGATTAATTTTGCGCATGGTGACATTATGATGATTGGTGCGTACACTGCATATTTTGTGCTTAGGGCGATGGGAACGAATGTGTCTGGAATGGCGGTGGCTTTTGTTGTTGCTATGACAGTTTGTGCATTGCTTTCTATTGTTATTGAACGTTTTGCATACAGACCTTTGAGAAATGCACCGAGATTGAATTCCCTTATTACAGCAATTGCCGTGGAATTGATTTTGCAGAATGCCATGCGTGTTATTCCGTTTATTGGACCTGATCCCCGGTTGTTTCCGACTTTTGCGATTAAGAATTTTTCGATTGGGGCTGTTTCTATTTCGAATATTCAGCTGATTGTTATTGTTCTTAGTGCAATTCTTATGCTTGCATTGAACTACATTGTAAATTATACGAAGACTGGTATGGCGATGCAGGCTGTTTCCTATGATCTTCAGGCTTCCAGTCTTATGGGAATCAGTGTAAACAGGACGATTGCCTTTACTTTTGCAATTGGTTCGGTTCTGGCTGGTGCTGGTGGTATCCTTTATGCAACAGCTTATCCTCAGATTGATCCGCTTTTGGGTTATATGCCTGGATTAAAGGCTTTTATTGCAGCGGTTCTTGGTGGAATTGGTTCGGTTCCTGGTGCTATGTTTGGTGGCATTGTTCTTGGTGTTGCTGAAACTATGACAAAAGGTTTCCTGTCTTCTCAGTTTGCGGATGCAATTTCTTTTAGTATTTTGATTGTCATTCTTCTGGTTAAGCCTACAGGAATTTTTGGAAAGCCTTCAAGAGTCAAGGTTTGATTTTTTTAGGGGAGATGTAATGAAAAATAAAAAATTGCGCAATTTTTTTATTCTTGGCTGCTGTTCTGTGGTTGCAGTTGTTGCTGTTGGTCTTTTGATTAATTTTGAAATTATTGATGCATATACAGCCCAGATTTTAACGCTGGCTGGTATAAATGCCATTATGGCACTGTCTGTTAATATTATTTGTGGAATTACAGGTCAGCTTTCTTTGGGACAGGCCGGTTTTATGGCAATTGGTGCTTATTCTTCTGTTTTGATTGCAAATGCAGGAATTCCGCTGCCGCTTAGCATTGTGCTTGCCGGTCTGGTTACAGCTTTTTTTGGTTTCCTGATTGGCTTTCCTACATTAAAACTGGAAGGGGACTACCTTGCAATCGTTACATTGGGTTTTGGAGAAATTATCCGTGTAGTTTTTGTAAACTTGAAGAAATGGACGGGTGGTCCTAACGGCAAGCAGTTTCCTACGATTATGACGTTAAATCCGGCTGTTGCATACATTGTAATTATTGGTGTGCTTGTTGTTCTGGTGATACTGATTCAGAATTTTATTCGTTCAACTTATGGGCGTGCAATTCTGGCTGTCAGGGATGATGAAATTGCTGCTAATTCCAGTGGAATCGGAATTTTCCGCTACAAAATGATTGGTTTTGTAATAGCATCTTTTGTTGCTGGAATTGGCGGGGCATTGTATGCGCCATTTATTGGATTTATCAAGCCTGACATGGCTTCGTTCAATAAAAGTATTGATTATTTGATTTTCGTTGTTCTGGGTGGAATGGGCTCAACTACGGGGGCAATTCTTGCTTCTTTTGTTCTGACTTCTCTGCAGGAATTTTTGCGTTTCCTGCAAAACTACAGGCTTTTATTCTATCCTGTAATTTTAATGCTTGTAATGCAGTTCAGGCCTCAGGGGTTGCTTGGTACAAAAGAATTTTCATTTATTAAAACTTGGGACGGGATTCCAGGCCTTAAAGCAAAGATGAAGAGTTTTTTGGGTAAAAAAAGTGTAAAGCAGGGAGGTGCTGAATGAGCGAGGCAAAAACTGTTTTAAAGGCCAGTGACATTTCAATTGTTTTTGGTGGCCTCCGGGCTGTAAGCAATTTTTCTTGTGAATTAAAGCAAAACGAACTTGTTGGACTTATTGGACCGAACGGTGCAGGAAAGACGACTGTTTTTAATATGCTTAGTGGTGTTTATCGTCCTACTGAAGGTCAGATTTCTTTCTGGGATAAAAATGATATAGTTAGGGTAATTAACAAGGATACCCCTGCAAAGCACAACAGAATTGGAATTGCAAGAACTTTTCAGAATATCCGGCTGTTTTCTCAGATGTCAGTAGCGGATAATGTCAGGGTTGCCTTACATTCTAATAGGATTGTAAATCCTGTGGATGTTCTTTTGCGGACTCCTCGTTTTTTCCGTGATGAAGAAAGAATGACTTCTGAAGTTGAATCCTTGCTTGATTTGTTCAAAATTTTGAATAAAAAGGATGAGCTTGCAAAGAATTTGCCTTATGGCGAACAGCGAAAGCTGGAAATTGTCCGAGCTTTGGCTTCAAAACCGGCTTTGCTTCTGCTGGATGAGCCTGCTGCAGGTATGAATCCTCAGGAAACGGAAGATTTGATGAATCTGATTGCGTTTATACGCGAAAAATTTAACCTGACAATTCTTTTGATTGAACATGATATGCGGCTTGTAATGGGAATTTGCGAAAGAATCATCGTTCTTGATTATGGAAGGATTATTGCAGAAGGAAAGCCTGAAGAAATTCAATCCAATCCGCAGGTTATAAAGGCCTATTTAGGCGAGGAGGCTGTAAATGCTTGAGGTAAAAGATCTTTGTGTTTCTTATGGGGCGATAAAGGCTCTCCGCGGAATCAGCTTTAATGTTGAAGAAGGCGAAATTATTACTTTGATTGGTTCAAATGGTGCCGGAAAGACAACAACCCTGCATGCAATTTCCAATATTATAAAAAAGCAGTCGGGTTCTGTAATTTTTAATGGGATGGACATTACTAACATGGAGCCTGATAAAATTGTTCGCCAGAATCTGATTCAAGTTCCTGAAGGAAGGCGGATTTTTGCAAATCTCAGTGTAAAAGATAATCTGGAGCTTGGAGCTTATACACGAACTGACAAAGCCGGTATAAAATCTGATTTGGAAATGGTTTATGAACTTTTTCCAAGAATGAAGGAAAGAATTCGGCAGATTTCTGGAACTTTGAGCGGTGGTGAATTGCAGATGCTTGCAATGGGCAGAGCTTTGATGGCAAAACCAAAACTTTTGCTTTTGGATGAACCTAGTATGGGGCTTGCTCCAATTCTGGTTGATGAGATTTTTTCGATTGTCAAAAAAATCAATGAAACTGGAACGACTATTCTTCTTGTTGAGCAGAATGCCTTTAAGGCTCTTTCAATTGCAGATCGGGCTTATGTTCTTGAAACGGGTTCTATTGTAAAAGGAGGAAATTCGGCAGAGCTTGCTAAAGATCCTGCTGTAAAACAGGCGTACTTGGGCGGCTAATTTAAGGTTTAATTCAAACTCTTAAAAACAGCGAATCCAAGGCTTTAAGCGTTAGCGTGCCTTGACTCGATATATTTGTCGAAATATTTATTTGGGGTTATAATATTAATCAGATGAAATTCAATTCATCGCAATTTTTACAGGTGCTTGGAAAAATATTTTGCAGTTAGCAAGGAATTTTTTCAAGCCGATAAAGCAATTTTGGAGGAATTATGAGAGTAAAAGACGTGATGACACATAATCCTGTGTATATTTCTCCGGCTGCTTCTGTTGTTGAAGCAAAAACTTTAATGACAAAACAGAACATCAGCAAGTTGCCAGTTTTGGATAATAATAAGCGTCTGGTTGGAATAATCACAAAAAATGATTTGAATAAGGCTGGACCTTCGCAAGCTACAACTTTGGATATGTATGAAATAGGGTACCTGCTTTCAAAGCTGACGGTTGAAAAAATCATGCATAAGAAAGTTACAACGGTTTCTGAAGATGAAGTTATTGAAGAAGCTGCAAGAATAATGGTCGATGAAGGCATTGGATGTCTTCCGGTCATGAAAGATTCTTTGATGGTAGGAATTATAACTGCCAGTGATTTGTTCAAGACTTTGATAGACTTATTTGGTGTCCGGCAGAAAGGTGTGCGAGCAACTTTTATGGTAAAGGATGTACCTGGAGAACTTGCAAAACTTTCAAAGCTGATTACAGATGTAGGCGGAAATATCATTTCCATTATTACTTGGGAAGGTGAAACTCTTGAATACAAGCGTATTACTGTAAAGGCTTCAGGAATAAGCTTTGACCAGATGAAAAATATATCTGTAACAATGGGATGTGAACTGCGTAATATCAGTGAAATTTAGATAATTTGCTGTATTTTTATGGACTTTGAAAAACTTTGTTTTTTAGAGTTCATAAAACATGGTAAGTGTGAAAATTTGACAGAAAAGCTGGCATTTTTTTGATTGTTACGGCAGTTACGGATGGAAACACTGAATAGGATACGAAGCCTGTTCAGTGCTTTCTGTTATGAGAATAGGTTCTGCTTGGCAGACAGACTTATGTTTGACAGACAGCGTTCTTTTTATCTTTTTAGATTCTGGTTGCTGTTTTTTTATTCAATTTGTATACTAAAATATCAGCAGGCAAATTGGATTTTGAATGTGTTCTCTGAAATATGGAATTTTTAGGGTGATGGTTGCTTTGTTGAACTGCGGCTGTTTTTTTTGCCGGTAAATTTTGTTTTTTCAGGTGTTGATATTATTTTAGAGTTATGAGTGATTTTTCAGAAGCAAAAATTAACCAGTTTATAAAAACATATCCCTATCCGTTTACAACGGAAGCTTTGCGTAGCTTTATTGAAAAAACAGGAAATAAAATCAGCTATGCGGAGTGTAAGGAATTTTTATGCGCAAGCCCTTATGTATTTGAATTGCAGAAAGATGTTTTTTTGACAAGGGCAGGTGCTTTTCTGGGGAAAAAATTTTCAATAAAGCCGACTCAGGAGGAAATAGAAAAGAAAATGTTTGTTATAGGGCACAGATGTGTACCTTATGCAAATCCTGAAGTTGTTTCTTCAACTTTTACATTTTCCTGTGATGGCAAGCCGCTTCCTGAAAAAGTTGGAGAATTTGACAGCAATTCTGCACTTAAGTTTTTTCTGCTTTATGGTGAAGAATATGCAAGTCAGTATATTGCTGCAGATTTTGCAAATCAGTCACTGAATCTGGCTAAGCTTGAGTTTGAGTTGCCGCCAAAAGTTTTTTTGACAGGTGTTTCGCTTGAACCGTTGATGAAAAAATGTAATTTTCGTTATGGCGACAGGCTTTTGTGCAAGGTTGAGGACTGGGATTCTGGTTTTTTTTCCGTTGAGCCGATTTTATCTCATGAGCATAATTTAAAAATAAAGGACGATGATGTAAAACGTCAGGAGTGGTTTGATACTTTGGAAAAAATTCTCCTGCATGCGCTGGATACATACGGGCCTTTGTCCTCAATTGATGAACAGCTTGCTAATGCTGTCTTTGATTTTCAGGAAGTTTTGTCTAAGGATTATTGCGGTTCTATTGAAGAATTCATGCAGCAGTCTGATAAAATCGGCTTTGAAAATTATGGAGTTGAAACAAGGCTCTGGCATAAAGGCGAGGATGTTCCAGCTGTAGGAAAATGGAGCTGCATGCGCAATGGATATACATCGCTGATTCCTGAAGAATGGTTTCCGAATTTTGCCTTTATGGTTGATACTTATATAAAGGACTGCCTTTTTCAGAAAAGCTGCGATTTTTCGATGCTTGATGAATTTGTTGAAATGGTGCCGGACAGACATCGCAGGAAACAGGCTGAAAATTTAATTGAAGAAAGGAAAAAAATTCTTTCAGAAAGTTACAACTGGTTTGCAGATTATACGGCAGGTGGAATTCGACACAGGGCGCTGGAACTATATAAAAAGGTTGAACAGTTGCTGGACAGCATTGAGTCTGGAAACGCTTCCGATTTGTCAGCTATGCCACAGCAGGAGATAGTGGTTTTGACACAGCTGTACATTCATCTGGTAAAAATCCTTGAAACAACAGAATCTCAGGCAGATTATATTTCTGAAGAATATAAGACAATCATGCTTTCAATTGACGGCATGGAAATGAATTTTGAAGATATTAAACCTGTTATATGTAATGCAAAGGTAAAGCAGGACAGTAAAAGGTTTAGGTTAATAAAATAAAAGAGAGGTATTTTTATGAACGAAAAGGGAATTGCTGCTGCTGCATTGTCTATCCGCAGTTTGTCAATGGACGCAATTCAAAAGGCAAAATCTGGTCATCCAGGAATTGCAATGGGAGCTTCGGAACTGGCCGCTTTGCTTTATGGAGAAATAATGAAGCATAATCCTGCAAATTCAAAGTGGGCAGATCGCGACAGATTTGTTCTTTCTGCTGGTCATGGGTCCATGCTGCTGTATTCAATTCTCCATTTGTCAGGTTATAAAGTTTCTCTTGATGATATAAAGAACTTCCGTCAGATTGGTTCTAAATGTGCAGGACATCCAGAATATGGTCTTACTGACGGAGTTGAATGTACAACAGGACCACTTGGACAGGGTGTTTCTATGGCAGTTGGTATGGCTATTGCCGAAACAATGCTTGCTGCCCGTTATAATACGGAAAAACACACAATCGTAGACCATTACACATATTCACTGGTAGGCGAAGGTTGTCTTCAGGAAGGTGTAGCTTCTGAAGCTTGCAGTCTTGCAGGGCATTTAAAACTCGGAAAACTGATTGTTTTTTATGATGAAAACCGCATCAGTATTGACGGTTGTACAGACATCGCATTTACAGATGACATTCAGAAACGCTATGAAGCCTATGGCTGGCAGGTATTGAAAGGTTCTATGTACGATGTGAACCAGATTGTAAAACTTACAGAAGAAGCTAAAGCTTGTACTGATAAACCTACTCTGATTATGCTCAAGTCTATAATCGGTAAGGGTGCTCCAAAACAGGGAACTCCAGATGTTCATGGAGCTCCTTTAGGCGATGAAGGCATTATTGCTGCTAAAAAGAATCTTGGTTTGCCAGAAGACAAGCAGTTTTATGTTGTTCCTGAAGCCTACGAATATTTTGAAAGCAAGAAAGCAGGCTTTGCAAAGGCAGAAGCAGACTGGAACACGAAATTTGAAGAATGGTCAAAGGAAAATCCAGAACTTAGAAAAGAATGGGATGCAGCTTTTGCCGGAAAAGCTACAGGGAAAGCAGAAGAGCCTGTTTATAAAATTGGCGATAAAGATGCAACCCGCAATGTAAACGGAAAAATGCTCAATGTAATGGTTCAGCGCTACAAGAGTCTTGTAGGTGGTTCTGCAGACCTTACAGGTTCAAATAAAACCAAGCTGACAGATGCAGATGGTACATATTCTGCAGAAAACAGAAAAGGCCGCTACATTGAATATGGAATCCGCGAGTTTGCAATGTCTGCTGTCTGCTGCGGTATAACGCTGCACGGTGGTTTGCGTGCTTTTGGTGCAACATTCCTGGTATTTGTTGACTATATGAGAGGTTCTTTGCGCCTTGCAGCATTGCAGAAAATCAATCCTATTTACATTCTTACGCACGATTCAATTTATGTTGGCGAAGACGGCCCTACTCATCAGCCGATAGAGACTTTTGCAGGTCTGCGTGCAATTCCAAATGTTCAGTTCCTGCGACCTGGAGATCCTGAAGAAACTGTTGTTGCATGGGAAATGGCTATGGAAAGTACAGACCATCCTGTTTGTATGGCATTTACACGACAGAATCTTGCTGTTTACGAAAAAGCTGACAAGGATTGGCGTAATACTGCCAGAAAAGGTGCTTATGTTGTCCTTGAAGGTGCTGAAACCCCAGATATTACAGTTCTTGCAACTGGTTCGGAAGTTAACATGGCATTGGATGCTGCAAAACTTGTTTCTGGCAAAAAAATCCGTGTCGTTTCTGTAACAGATTTAACTTTGTTTGGAAAACAGGACAAGGCTTTCCAGGAAAAAATCATTGGCGGCGCAAAGCGTGTTGTTACTGCTGAAGCAGGAATCAGCATGGGCTGGGATCGTTTTGCAACAAGTCATGAAGATATTTTCTGCATTGACCGTTTTGGCGAGTCAGGACCTGCAGAAAAAGTTGCTGAATATCTTGGCTTTACGGCAGAAAAACTTGCTGAGCTTTTGAAAAAGTAATTTTTAGGCTTTCGTCTTGAAAGAGGACTGGCTTTTCTGTTTTGCAGGAAGTGGTCCTCTTTTTTTTATGGGCCATTTTTGCTGACGCAAAAACCAGGCTTTCCGCAACTACGGCTTTCGCCTACGGTGGCTGTCCCAAAAGTAAAGTTCATAGTGTTATTCAGAATATACAGTGCAGATGCTGAAATAAGATTCAGCATGACAAACTGATTTGACAGCCACTGCCTTCGGCATTGCTCCAATCCTTTGTCCAGAAAATGCATCGGAAAATCTTACAGACGTAGCGGAAGTCTGTTGACTTATTCAAACTGAACCTACACGGTATGGAATCATGGCAATCCGCCGAATGTGAGTGATGGCACGTTGGTTTGAAATTTCATGTACCACTAAAAAAATAAAGCGTAAAAAAATTGCGGGCAAAAAAATCCCCTGTTCATGCAAGGCAGACAGGGGAAATGTTGAAAAAGGTGGAAATTAATATTCGTCGGCGTATTCGTTTTCGGGAACTGACAGAATTTCTTCCTGAATGATTGCTTCGATTTTGTCTTCGTCCAAAGCATTGACAAGGGCTGTAAACTGTTTTTTTGTCATGAAGAATGTCATTCGTGGGGAACCGTCGCCAGGTTCAACATCAACTCCAGGTGCAAATGGTTCTGCTTCTGCAGGCCAAAGGGTAATGCAGAAATACGGTGAATTTTTAAAGAACCTGTAACCAAGAGTTGTTTTTGGTTTGGTAATAGTTGCCGTTCCTATCATGCCCTGCCGATATTCTGTGATTGTAGAACCATACACGTTGTACGTTTTTCTGGAAGTTTTTGACAGCAGATGCTTTTCAAAATCGGAAAAATACTGTTTATAGGCATTTCTGAATGCTTCTCGGCTACTTGCGTCAAGGTAAATGTAGGATTTTGCAACAAGAGAAACAATTTCAACGACTACAGCTTTTGCCTTCGGATAGTAATGGTATCTTACGGCGCTTTGCTTTATGTCTGTACCGAATGTATTGTATTCAAAGAGTGAACCTTCTCCTATTCCAATTGGCTTGTCGCCGTGCAGCAGTGAAGTTGTGGCCTCTGCCAGAGATTTAGACAGGGATGAAGAGGATTTTTTATTTATATTGGCTTCTTCATAGGTGTCTGGGGATTCTTGTGCATAAATCATTGCAAAGCAAGAAATTAAACTTGCAAGAATTAATGTGGCAATCTTGTTTGATGTAGTAATTTTCATAATGTTCATAATACCTTAATAACAAATCAAAAGACAAGTGGTTACTTATGTTTTTCAAAAAAGTATGTCTGGCTCTTGTGTGGATATTGAAAAAAAAGGCTTTTAACGGTATTCTTATTTGGTTAGACACGGAGTAAAGGTAGAATTTTATCTGCTGAAAAAACTATCGGAGGAGTATAAAATGTCTTGTAAACCGCTTGAAAATGATTTTACAATTGAAAATCTGGGACCTTGTAAGGTACCGTCTCCTATTGAATTGGCTCATTCTCATGGAGAATTCCGCGCCAATTATGTTCAGGATACAAGTTTCGTAAGGCATAACATCAATTTTTATTCAGATTCACCGACTGAGGATGATTTAACTGTCAATAATTTAATGGAAAAAGCTGGTCCGCGTGCCCAGATTTATTTTGATCCAGTTCATGTAAATGCAGCAATCTGTACTTGTGGTGGTCTTTGTCCTGGATTAAACGATGTTATTCGTGCAGTTGTACGTTGTCTGTACAAGCGTTATGGTGTTCATAGAATTACAGGTTTCCGCTTTGGTTACAAAGGTTTTTTGAATGAATATGCATTTGATACTGTTCCTTTGAATCCTGACAATGTTGATACAATTCATAAGATTGGCGGTTCTTTCCTTGGTACAAGCCGTGGTGGTGGAAACCGCGTTGTTGACATTGTTGACTGCATTGAACGTATGAACATCAATCAGCTGTATGTAATTGGAGGTGATGGAACTCAGCGCGGTTCTTATGATATTGCCTGCGAAATTGAAAAACGTGGTCTGAAATGTGCAGTAATCGGAATCCCTAAAACTGTTGACAATGACCTTGAGTTTATCGACCGTTCGTTTGGTTTTGAAACTGCCGTTGAAAAGGCAACTGATGCTGTCCGCAGCGTTCACATGGAAGCTTATTCTCAGGTTAACGGTATAGGTCTTGTAAAACTTATGGGCCGTGAATCAGGCTTTATTGCGATGGCAACAGCTATTGCAAGTCATGAAACAAATTTCTGCCTGATTCCTGAAATTCCTTTTGATTTGGATGGACCTAACGGCTTCCTTGCTCATTTGGAAAAACGTCTGGAAAAACGTCAGCACGCTGTTATCGTTGTTGCAGAAGGCGCAGGACAGGAACTTTTGAATGCTACAAATCAGACTGATGCTTCCGGCAATAAAAAACTTGCAGACATTGGTACTTTCTTGAAAGAAAAAATCAATGAATATTTTGAATCAAAGGGAATCCACATCAATTTAAAATATATTGACCCTAGTTATCAGGTTCGTGCAGCGGTTACAAATGCCAACGATTCTATTTACTGTGAACGTCTTGGAAACAATGCTGTTCATGCTGCAATGGCAGGCAAGACAAAAATGGTAGTAGGTCTTGTTCACGACAAATATGTTCATCTGCCTATAAAAATGGTAACTCGTAAGAGAAAGTTTGTTGATCCTGAAGGTTCAATGTGGCGCGATGCTTTGGATGCTACAGGACAGCCTATCCTTATGGTAAACAATATGAATACAGCAAAAGAGCGCATGGAAAAAATGTGCGGTCTTAATGAAAAAAAATAAGCTGAAATAAGCTGAAAATTTTTACTGTTGAAAAGCCTTGCCTTCTTGAAGTAAGGCCACTGAAAAAGTCTGTTAAAGACTGAATTTACAAACACCATTTGAATAGAGTAAAATTTATTCAGGTGGTGTTTTTTTATGCAAAGTTGAAAAATTGATAAAGATTGAATTTAAAAAACTTGTAAAAACAGGGATTAACTGCAAAAAAAAACGGCGCAGTCAAGACTCTAATCGTAAGCATTTCTTGACCCGCCGTTTTACCTTTAAAAGAAATCTTTATTCAGGATTTTTTTAGGCATTCTTTTTTGTGAATACTTTAACAGCTTCGATAACCTGAAGAACTGCAAGAACAAAGAGAACACAGCCAATAACTGCAAGTGGAATAAATCCGCCTTCTTTGAAGTTCTTGATGATAAGAAGAACAAGTGCTGTGAATGTTACTGCGAACATGAATACAACAGGAATGAGTGTTTCGAAAGTCTTTTTGCCTTTATTCAAAATCCATGAACTTACAGCGAGCAATGCAAGTGCTGCAAGAAGCTGGTTTGCAGAACCGAAGATTGGCCAGATTTTTGCGTAACCTGCAACAAGGAAGATTACTGAAACAACGATTGTAAGGCCTGTTGCAACGTACATGTTGTTGCATGATTTTGTAACAACATTTGGATTCTTTGCAGAACCTGCAAGTTCCTGCATAAGGTAGCGACCAATACGTGTTGCTGTGTCAAGAGATGTAAGTGCAAATGCAGAATAAGCCAATGTTACGAATACTTTGCCGATTGAAAGTGGAACACCGAATGCATTCATGAAGTCTGCAACACCATTTGCAAATGCAACTGCTGGTGCGCCGAGTTTGTCACCGCCAATAGTTGTAACACCATCTTTTGAAAGATAGCAGACTACGATAAGGGCAACAACTGCAAGACAGCCTTCTACGAGCATTGAACCGTAACCAATCATCTGAGCTTCTTTTTCATTTTTGAGCTGCTTTGATGTAGTTCCTGAAGAAATCAGCGAATGGAAACCTGAAATTGCACCACAGGCAACTGTTACGAAAAGAACAGGGAACAATGTAGAACCGTTCTTTAATGTAAAGCCTGCAAATGGAGTAAGGTTTACAGTTGGCTGTTTGATGATAAGACCAACAAGTGCACCTGCCATCATTGCATAAAGCAGGAATGAACACAGGTAGTCACGTGGCTGCAACAAAAGCCATACTGGAAGTGTAGATGCCAGAATGATGTAAACGATGAGGATGAAACGCCATGTATTCTTAGAAAATTTAAGGACAGGGCAGAAATAGCCGATTGCAATTGCACCGATAATGCAGAGAACACCAAGAATTGTGCTTATGCCAAGGTTTGCATTGAGCTTTGTGCGTGCAATACCAAAAATAACTGCAATTACAATGAACAGAATAGAAGCTGTTCCGGCCTGAGGACCTGTAAGAGCTGTTGGTGCAGATGGATTATAGGCGAAAGAACTTGCACAGATGTCTGTGAATGCTGCAACAACCAGTGTAATTGTTGCCCATGCATACCAGTTGAATATTTTCTTTGCGCGGCTGGAAACATTTGAATTGATGATTTCTCCGATTGATTTACCATCGTTGTCCAAAGATGCTGCCAAAGCACCGTAGTCATGAACACCACCTACGAAAATTGAACCAAACAAACACCACAGGTAGACAGGAATCCAGCCGAAAGGAGCAGCAAGAATTGGTCCTGTGATTGGGCCTGCTCCGGCAATAGATGAAAAGTGATGTCCAAAAAGGACGCGTGAATCAGTTGGAACATAATCCCGGTTGTCTGCCAGCCTTGTTGCTGGAGTTGCCCTGTTAGAATCAATGCCCCATTTTTTTGTTAAGTGTCTGCCATAAAGCAGATATGCAATGGTGAAAAGAACAATTGCTCCGATTAAAAGAATTAAAGAATTCATTTTAATTGGCCTCCTAAAAAGATTAAGAACTCACTGAAAAGTCATTTTATATGTCTTTCAGAGATTAGTGCGGTTTCTGTTTGCTGTAACAGCATAATTAAAAAACCGCATATATAAAGATTTACTGCTTTAAGTGTTTGCAGTAAAAACTTTTTTATGAATTCTGCCTGCCCAGTTTGAGTAAACTTTGTTGTCCTGCAGGTTTACCAGCAGAAGATGAACTTCTGTCCATCCCCAAAACAAGAAGCGGAATGCTTTTGAAAATTTAAATTTTTTTATTTTTGAAAGCGTTGCTGGTGAAACGTCTTTTTCTGTTACAAAAACCCTTGTAACTACAGTTGATTTGTGATGTCTTGAAGGATTTGCCGAAGAAATTGCAATATCAGGCAGCTTTGCCAGTTCTGAATCAATTGTCTGTTCATCCTGAAGGTTTGACAAAAGGCAAAATTCTTTGGAATCCAGATAATCCATTACATTTTCTTTGAATAACGCAGTTTGAATTTGTCTTGAAGAAAATTCTGCTGCCAAATCGTAGTTTTGTGCAAGATGAGTATTGTCTGGCAGAAAAGAAAAATAGGCTTCAAGCCTTTCTTTTATCAAGTTTTTGTATTCAGAGAATTTCATTTCACTTAAAAATATACAGTATTGTTAAAGATTTTTCTAGAGTAAATAGAGAAATTTTAGAATTTGCATATTGAATTTTAATTTTTTTTGCAGTTTTTCTATGAACTCATGTGCAGGGCTGTTCGTATTTTACGTATGCGCTCACGCGCATGGCCTTGCCGCTCATTCTTCGCGGCAAGGATAGAACAGCCACAATGGGCTGTTCCTGCGAGTTTTCTGACGAAAACTCGTATTTTATATATGCGCTTACGCGCATGCCTTGCCGCTTATTCTTCGCGGCAAGGATAGGAGGGCCTTTAGTCCACTGGAGCGAAGGAGCCTGCGACTGAGTGAAGCGGATGGAGCGGCAGCGGAAGCCCGGATAGCCTGGTTTTGCGCAGTGAAACGGAGCAAAAGCCGCCCATATTATAAAAAAATCGAGTTCTTATCTGTTGATTGCCTTAATTTAAGTAAAATTCCAGTTTGTCTGAAACGGTAAGAAGCTGAGTCAGAGGAACTTCAAAGGTTTTGGATTTTCCAGGGATAGAAAGGTAGATGCTTATTCTGGAGGCTAGAAGTTCATCGGCAATCTGCTGACCATACACGCTTGAAACAAGTTCTGTGTATTCTGAAAGCTGCATTGATTCTCCTGAAAAAACGGGAGCCATAAGCAAATCAATGTATGATTGAACGTCTTCGTCCATGGAATTTTTTATCTGGAAGGCAATTTCTGGTGAAATTGTAAAAGTCAGGCTGCTGCCTGTAAATTTCAGAGTTTGGGCAAGAATATTCTGCTTGTTTTTTAGGTCTGGAAGCTGTGCTGAAAAATCGACACTTGTACGTTTTGGGGTTTTTACCTGAATATTTTTCAGGCCGGAATGTGTCAGACTGTTTTTTATGGCTGAACTGTCAAAAAAAGGTGTTTCTGTTTCCGAAGAATTTGGCGGATTGTCAGAACTGGAAAGGGAAACTATTAAATTTTCGAGGGCAGTTCCCATTGATGAGGCGAATTCTATGTCTGCATTGCCTGCTTTGTCAACTGAAATTTTTATCTGTCCGTTACAGGAAGAAAGCAGAATGGCTAGAATTGGCAGAATTATTAGAAAAGGCTTGAAGTTTTTTTTGACTCTTGCATTTTGTTTTACGCAAATACTCATTTGTTCTTCCTGTTTTATGTTTTTTTTAAGTTAAGGACGTGCTGATTAACATTTGATGTGATTACTCTGCACTGCCTGTTAAATTGTCCGTAAGTTATTGACTTACGGACAATTAGCTGCATTCAGTTTTCCTTAAAAAAACATTGAGAATGGCAAGGTTACGCGGATTCCTGTAGAAAAAACAAGACCTGCTGCCAGACTGTTTTTGGGAGAAAGGGCGGAACCGTCTTCTTTGTTGAAAACAGAGTAGGAAATGTCCTGATAAAGGGAAACTTTTACATCTCCTTTTGTAAGGGACGGAGTGTTCCAGGTAAAGCCAATGATTCCTGGAAAAATAGAAGCTTCAATCTCGACATCATCGTCGCCTGGAAGTTCTGCACTGCCCAGTGTAAGAACAGGACCTGCATAGCAGCGGAAATATTCGCTCGGTGTAATGCTTAGGGCTACTGGAACTTGGATTACGCCACAGCCTGAGTTAAATTTGAAGCCTGAATAAATTCCTGGCTGCAGAGGCCAGTCTTTGCGGCTTAAATTTGCAGTGAGTGGAATTCCGCGGAAATTCAGATTAAAACGTTTTGATGTAAACAAAGCCCAGTCAACTCCAGTAGAGGCATCCAGTACAATTTTACTTGCTGAGCCTGTTTTTTTTCTGGAATTAGATGTGCTTTTTTTTGTGCGGGCAGATGTTTTGCCGGCAGCTGATTTTGAAGAGTTTTTTGCAGATGCAGTTTTTGATGCGGTTGTTTTTGAAGAGGTTGCTGCAGTTGATTTTCCAGAGTCCGAAGAATTTGAAACTGAGTCTGTTTTCTGCGAATTTGCGGCAAGTATAAGGGATGTTGCATCTGTTCCTGCTGCTGCAACGGCGATGTCTGCATCTTCTTCGTCTACAGGGTCAGAAAATTGTGCGCTTGGCAAAAAACGGCCGGAACCTGCATAGGCATTTTTCCAAGTAGATTCTTTTAGGGAAGAAATGATAACTCCTGTATTAGGACCGTCGCTTACGGCATGCATGAACTGATTTTTGCCAATATAAAGGCCTGCATGAGAGATTGTTCCGTCTCCAGTTGTCCTGAAGAATACAATATCGCCTTTTTCCAGCTGGTTCTGGGGAATGACTTGTACAAAAGAATACAGGGCTTTTACAGTTCTAGGCAGCTGAATTCCTGTAGATTCACTTGCTGTTGTATAGATAAAGCCGGAGCAGTCAAAAGAGTTAGGTCCGATTGCTCCATATTCATAAGCAGCTCCGGCATATTTTTTTGCATTATCAACCAATGCTGCGCGGACTTTTGCTGCGTCCTGAACAGTAACTGTCTGGGCAAAAATATTGCCTGTGGCAAGCAGGACTGTGAAAATTATGAAAAAAATAAAATTAGTGCGTTTTTCTGTCATTGTTCTATCCTTGTTTTATCCTTAGGAAAGTGCTGATTAACACTTGAAGCGATTACTCATCACTTTCCGTCAAATTGCCATAAGTCATTGGCTTACGGACATTTAGCTACATTTCAAGGTTACCACTGAAAAATTCTCAACAGGATTTATTCAGTGTTTCCTTAGTTAAAATTATCGGAAGTTTTTGGAATAAAGACAACACTTTTTTGTAAGGGAAAATGCGTTGCATCAAGGTATGCTGCCGCTTAAAGCCTTGACTTCGCCGTTTTTAAGTTTTGTATTAAACTTTAAATCAGCGAGTTTTCCAAAAAAATACTATATTTTTTACATAAAGAAAATTCTGTGGTAAAATTATCATGGAAAACTCTAAAAGCCGTCTGGGGAAATTGCCTTCGGCAGCCTCGATGCGCAAAGATTTTTAACGGAGTATGTTTATGGCTGTTTTAATTGAAAGAAAACCTTGGCTTATGCTAGATGAATGGCGCGGAAAAATGTTTACGGATGAATGGCCGACATTACCGCAGTTGTTTTTTATTTCTGCAGAGCGCTTCCCAAACCGTCCGTGTTTTACAGATTTTGAAGGTGAAGGTGGAGCAAAAAATACTCTTACATATTCTCAGGCAGCTCAGAAAATCAGGCAGCTGGCCTGCTGGATGGTTGCCAATGGAGTCAAAAAAGGTGATCACGTTGCAGTAACTGGCAAAAATTCTCCGCAATGGGCTATATCCTTTATTTCTGCAATGTATGCAGGTGCTATTGCTGTTCCTTTGGATTATGCGCTGCATGACAGTGAAGTGAAAAATTTGATGAGGGTAGCAAACCCCAAAATGATTTTTTCAGATGAAGAAAAGTATGACTTTTTCAGTGAGAATTTTTCAGATTCTATAATTTGCTCACTTAGTCCCAAATTTCAGGAAACCTATGTCTATAATCTTCTGGCAGAGCAGGCTGTACAGCTGCCTCAAGGTCAGCAGGATGACATTGCAGCCATTCTTTTTACATCCGGCACGACAGGCAATCCTAAAGGTGTTGTCCTGAGTCAGAAAAATCTTATAAGTGATGCTTTTATTGCACAGACAAACCTTTCAATTTTTGAAACAGATATTTTCTATGCACTGTTGCCTATTCATCATGGATATACAATGCAGGCTGCCTTTATCTGCCCGATTTCCGTCGGTGCAGAAATTGTTTTTGGTAAAAGTATGGCTGTTACTCGGCTGATGAAAGAACTGAAAGAAGGTGGCATTACAATAATGCTTGGTGTTCCTCTTCTATATAATAAACTTCTTTCAGGCATTCGGAAAGGAATCCGTGCAAAAGGTCCTGTAGTTTCGCTTATCATGAAATTTTTGATGAATCTTTCGTTTGTTTTGCGAAAAATTACCGGGCACAATTATGGAAAAGTACTTTTTAAAAGTGTCCTGCAGGCTGCCAACATTTATACTTTGCGGGTTGCAATCTGCGGAGGAGGACCTTTGGCAGACAGCGTTTTTAAGGCATACAATGCTGCAGGAATTGATTTTATACAGGGGTACGGTCTTACGGAAACCTCGCCCATTATTGCACTTAATCCTCTTGAGCATTTTAAAATTGAAAGTGTAGGCCGGGATTTCAGTCCTTATATGGAAATGAAAATTCTTAATCCAGATGAAAACGGTGTAGGCGAAGTTGCTGTAAAAGGGCCTATGGTTATGCAGGGTTATTACAATATGAGTGAAGAAACTGCTGCTGTATTCACGGAGGACGGATTTTTTAAGACTGGTGATTTAGGCTGGATTGACAGTGAACATTACCTCATGCTTTGCGGCAGGGCCAAAAATCTTATCGTTACGGATGGTGGAAAAAACGTATATCCTGAAGAAATTGAAGACGCATTCCAGCTCTACGATGAAATTGAACAGATTACAGTGCAGGGGTACGTAACGGAAAAAGATACTAAGTCTGAAAAAATCGAAGCTCTTGTCTATCCTTCTGACGAACTTTTAAAACGCCTGAATGTTGTGCGCAATGAAAAATCTGGCGAAAAGCTTGTTCTTGATGCGGTTCAGGAATATGTTTCCAAGGTTAACAAAACTTTGCAGCCTTATGCAAGAATTTCCAAAGTAACAGTTCTGGAAGCACCTTTGGAAATGACAACAACCCGTAAGGTAAAGCGCAATTATAAAGGACAGCCCAAAGCTTAAAATCTTAGGTCTATATGTTCGCCTCTTCTGCTGGGTTACTGGTTTTGCCACGACGAAGAAGTGGTGGCAATAATTTCCTGTTGTAAAAAAAATGTTAAGATTGCCAATCTCAGTTGAATTATAGGCTGGCAATCTTAGCATTTATCGGGTTTGCTGCATTTTTTTTGATTTCAGGCAGCATGCGATGCCAAGCATTGTTCCTCCAACAATCATAAGGAAACACAAAATTTGGCCTGTAGAAATATTTAAAAGTGATGTATTCATGTATAGCGGTGCATCGGCTGTCTGCGCTATGCGGTAGCCAATATCTGCATCAGGTTCCCGAAAATATTCAATGAAAAACCTGAAAATTCCATATCCTGTGATGTATATGGATGTAAGGAAGCCATCGAAAGGCTTTTTTTTGCGTAAAAACCAGATTATAAGCCACAGAACGAGTCCTTCAAAAAATGCTTCGTACAGCTGGCTTGGATGGCGCGGCAAATTTACGAGGTTTGGAAGGTTTGCTATATCCATTGAGCATTTTGCAATAAATTCTGAAACCCACGGCAGAGATTTTGAAAATTTTTCAGCTCCTGGAAAAATTATGCCCCACGGTGCTGTCGTAATTCTGCCGTAAAGTTCTGCATTACAAAAATTTCCCACCCTGCCGAATGTGTAGCCTAGCGGAAGGGCACAGGCCATGGCATCTATCCATTTGAAAAGAGGTTTTTTATTTTTTGCACACCATACGGCCATTCCTATAAATCCACCGATAAAACCACCGTGATAGGACATTCCTGCAAGCCCAGAAAATTGTCCGTTTTCATTAAAGGGCCAGAAAATAAGCCATGGTTTCTGCCAGTAAATTCCAGAGGTGTCATAAACTAATGCGGAAAAAATTCTTGCACCTAGCAGCAGAAAAACGATTCCTGTTGCAATGAAATTAAAAATATCATCTTCTTTGCAGGTAAAGTTTTCTGTGTTTAACATGCCTTCATGCATAACTTTTTTTAAAAGCCAGAATGCTGTTGAAAAAGCTACTATGTACATTAAACTGTACCATCGGATGATTCCCAGAACTGGAAGCCCTGGGAAAATTTCAGGATGGAGCCATGAAGGGTAGGCTATTGAAAGATACATGTACATTTCAGACCTTGAATCCTTGGTTTGCAGCTTTTACAAGTTTTGATTTCAGCAGGAGATTTTCTTTTTTCACTTGAGTAAGCTCATACTGTATTGTTTTTATCATTTCAGTAAGCTCACCAGTTGAAAAAGTTCCGCTGCCAATTAAATCCTGAAGGCTTGCCATTTTCAGTGCGTAATCTTCTTCTGCTTCTTCAGCAATTACATCAAAGGATGCCGCTGCATCGGCTTCGATATCATCGGTTATGCCTAAATCATAATTTTGATTTTCAGTTGCAATAACTTTTTCTGCAATGCGGTAGATGCCCTGAGAAATTATGCTTTTAGGTTTGTATATTATGACTGGAAGTCTTGAAGCAAGCGCCTTGTCCTGGTAGGCATCCCTGTACATTACTCCCATGTACTCAACGTTTAGCCCCAGGTACTGATTGCATGAGCGCCTGATTTTTAGAGCCTTGTCTGTGTCCTTGGGATCGTCAATCATGTTCAGAATGAGCCGAGGACAGAATTTCTGAAGCCTTTCTTTCAGAGTTTTTGTTGTTTCCGGGCTTATTTTTTCAAGTTCTTCAATGAGCTTTGGAATGTAAAGCCTCTGCATTGAATGGGATGTTTTTTTAAGGTTTTTGAGCCAGTTTTTGCCTTTTGGGTCATCCTTGAAAGTTGTACTTATCAGTTTAAATACCGCATTCTTCAGAAAAAGATAGGCGTTGAGAGTTGATGTTACTGTTGGCGCAGAAACTATGATTCCCTGCGAAGACAAAAGGAACATTTCCAGAATGATTGAATGTGTGCCGGCGCCTAAATCGAGAATAACATAATCAGCATCAATCGACTGAAGTTTGCTTATGAGCTTTTTTTTACGGTCAGCGGTCAAGGCGGAAAGTCCAGGAATTTCACTGTCTCCAGCTATAAAATCTACATTTTCGTAGTCCGTAATTGTAACGATGTCTTCAAAATCTGTATTGTCTGCAATCCACGTTCCTATACCGGATTTTGGAGAACTTTGACCTAGAACCAGATGTAAGTTTGAAGCACCTAAATCAAGGTCTACAAGAACAACTTTTTTGCCTGCCTGACCGAGTGCTATGGCTAAATTTGCTGACAAAAGGCTTTTTCCAACACCACCTTTGCCGCTTGCAACAGGAATTATTTGCATGACAAAAGTATATCATATCATGGCTTGCCTTGACAAATCCTTAACGGAAATTAAAATGATTTTATGAATAAAAAATATTTGCGCTGTCTGATAAGTTTTTTATGTGTGTTATTTTGTTTTTCGGTTATGTGCTTTGCCCAGGGAGCAAAGCCAGTTTCGGAAACAAAAGTTGAAGAGACTGAAGTTCGTTCGAAATCAAAAGAAAATTCAGTAAAATCGTATATAAATACCATTTATTCTGTAATGGATTTTACAAAAGAGTTTTATGTTGATGCCATTGACCCGAAAATCCTTTATGAAGGAGCCATGAAGGGCATGATGGAGGCATTGAACGATGCTCATTCCATGTATCTTGATTCTACTGAATTTATAAGCCTGAAAGAAACTACCAGCGGAAGTTTTGGTGGTGTAGGGCTGACCATTACAAAAAATCCTGTAAATACACCTGAAAAGCCAGCTTATGTTGAAGTTATGTCTGTGCTTGAAAATATGCCTGGTTCAAAAGCTGGGGTTCAGGCTGGCGACTTTATAATTGAAATTGATGGCGTTGCTACTGCTGAACTTACGATGAATGAGGCTTTGTACAAACTTCGTGGCACTGTAGGAACTCCTGTTGAAGTTACTTTTCTGCGCGGAAAAGATTTTAAGTTCAAGCGGAATTTGATAAGAGCAAAAATTGAACTTCCTACTATAAAATCTGCCATGATAGATTCTGTCGGATACATAAGAATTTTTGAATTTACTCCGGATACAGCAAAACGATTTCAGGAAGCTTTGGACGGATTTAAGAAAAATAATTTTTCTTCGCTTATAGTCGATCTTCGTAATAATCCGGGTGGACTTTTGACTGCAGCTGTTGATGTTGCTGACAAGTTTATTGATTCAGGTGTCATTGTTTCTACAAAAGGCCGCAACTCTGTAAAAATTGACGAGCACAAGGCCAGCAAGATAAAAACTTCTGTACCCAAAGAAATGCCGGTTGTAGTAATTATAAATAAAGGTTCTGCCAGTGCTTCTGAAATTCTTGCAGGAGCCTTGAAGGACAATCGCCTTGCTTACATTGTCGGTCAGAATTCTTTTGGAAAAGGCTCTGTCCAGCAGATGATTCCATTGAGCGAAACTGACGGATTTAAGGTTACAGTTGCCCGCTACTATTCTCCTTCGGATTCAAATATTGACAAAGTTGGAATTCCGCCTGACAGGGAAATAAAATCTGAAATCTATTCTCCTGAACAGGAAAAAGCCTATGAAAAGCTTCTTGAAGATAATGCCATTGAAAAATATGTAGGAGCGCATCCTGGTATGGACGAAGCTGACATTGCCTCGGCTGCTGTTGAGCTGTCTGAAAAATATCCGCTTGATTTGCGGACTATGCGCCGGTTTATTCGTGTAGAAGTAAGGCATCAGAATCATGATGATTCGGAAGTTTATGATTTGGATTATGACATTCAGCTGAAAGCGGCCCTTGAAATTGTTCGTAATGAAGATTTTTACCAGCTTATGCAGACGACAAAAGACTTAAAACAGCTCGAACTTGAACGCCTGTCAGAAAGTCAGGAAAAAGTTCTTTCTCAGGCTGAGAATGTAGGTTCATCCGTGGCAGGCGAAAGATAAAATGCGTCAGTTTATAGCTGAAAATTTTCCTGATGCACGGGGAATTCTTTGTCTGTCAGGCAAGGCTTACAGATATTTTCGTCAGGTTCTGCGGGTAAAAAACGGTGATATGGTAGCTGTAAGAATGCCTGACGGTACTTTGCAGAACATGACTGTTTGCCAGATTGATGAAGTTTCCAGGGGGCTTGAACTTCAAGTTTGCGATGGAAAAGGTTCTATAACGCGTGGAACCCAGGCATCTGAAGTGTTGAAACCTGCATTTGAACTCTGGCTTTTTCAGTTTATTGCAAAGCCGCCTAAAATGGACGTAATTATCCGGCAGGCAGTTGAATGTGGGGTTTCAAAAATCATTCCTGTTGCAGGGGATTATACTCAAAAAGAAAATGCCTCATTTTCTAATGCAAGAAAAGACAGAATTGAGCGGATAATAAGGGAAGCCAGACAGCAGAGCGGTTCTCCTGTAAATACAGTTTGCCATGATGTACTTGATTTAAATCAGGCTATGGATTTGTGGAATGAAAACCCAACAGAAGAATGTCTTGCTGTAGCCTTATATGAACGGACTGACGGTACAAGGGAGTTGAATTCTCTTGCAAGTAGTGGTAAAAAAATAAAAAAAGTGGCTATTGCTGTTGGCTGTGAAGGTGGAATCAGTCCGAACGAAATTGATGTTTTAAAAAAGAATGGATTTTTGCCAGTCCATTTTGAAACTAATATTTTGCGTTGCGAAACAGCAGCATTGTATGGAATTGCAGTTATGCAGTCGCTTGTATTAAGGAAAAACGAATGTCAGTAAAAAGAATTGAAATCATTGGCGTGCCGGTAGATGTTTGCCCTATTGAAGATCTTGAGGGGGAAATCCTTGAACTTTTGGCAAAACCTGGAACAAAGCAGATTATTTTTCTGTCTGTTTGGGATTTGCTGAAAGGCCGTCGTCGTACTGATTTTGCAGAATGTCTGAAAAATGCTGATTTAATTTTGCCTGTTTCAAAAAGCATTTTGAATGCTGCGAAATTTTTGAAACTTCCGATGCCTGTCCGATACAATCAGTTTCATGCAATGATAAATTTTATTTCAATTCTTGAAAATCATTTTAAATCGCTTTATCTGCTTGGAGGATACAAAAAACAGCTTCAGGTTGCTGAAAAAAATGTCCGTTCAACTTTCCCAAATCTGCAGATTGTGGGGCGTTATGTCGGTAATTATCCTGAAAAAGTTGAATCAGATGTTGTTCAGGCAATTTACAAGGCTTCTCCGTCTTTGGTTTTGGTTTCCAATGGTATAAAAGAAAAAAATCTCTGGTCTTTTCACCGCAGAAATCTGTTTTCTTCTAGCATTTTTTTGTATTACAAAGATTCAATCGGAATTCTTTCAGAAAGGGTGAAAAGGGTTAATGACAGCATTTTTGATAAGGGGCTTGAAGTTTTTTCTGAAGTGTTGCATAACCCGCTGAAAATTTTTCTTATTTTTCCTTTTATACATTTTTTACTTCTTGTTCTAGTTTCCAGGATTAAAAATAAATCCCGAAAAACTGATACAGTTCGGGATAACTCTGAAAATAAAGAAAATCAGGAGTAAAGAAATGTTTTCTCCTATTCCAGTTCCTTGCGGAATAAATGTGTATACGGACAGGGCAGAAATTATAAATTTTTTTAACCAGCAGTTGAAAAATAGGGTAACTATTAATTTTTCCCAAAGTTTGCAGCTGTCGGAATTGGAAATACAAAAAAACTGTCGGAATTCAATTTATATTGATCCTAAAGTTTTTGCTTCAGAATCTCTTAAAAGAGAATTTTTTAGTCGTAGTGATTTGCCAGAAAATGTACATTTTGTCATGCTGCATGAAGACGTGCTGAATTTTCTGCTGAAAACAGGATTGTCTGAAAACAGTGTAATTTCTATTCCATGTGATTATGATGTTTTTACACTTCAGGACAAGAAACCGTTTGAAGTAAAAACGGAAACCTGTTCCAATGTTTTAGAATCTGAAAAGTCTTTGCTTTCTGAAATAACCGGAAGGTCAGATTTTACAAGCCAGCTGAAAACTCAGTTGTTGCTTGCCGCTAAATCTGAACTTCCGGTTTTGTTTTTAGGTGAAAGTGGTACTGGAAAATCTTATGCGGCTTCTTTCATCCATAAACTTTCAAAGAGAAAAAACGGAGCATTTAATGTGCTGGATATGGGCACTTTGACAGACAGCCTTGCCGATACCCAGCTTTTTGGTTCTGTAAAAGGAGCATTTACAGGGGCTGTAAATAGTGACGGGCTTTTGTCATTATCAAATGGCGGAACTCTTTTTTTAGATGAAATTGCAAATGCAAGCCTTTCGATTCAGGCAAAACTTCTGCGGTTTTTGGAAACCGGAAAATTCCGGGCTGTAGGTGAAACAAAAGAAAAACGTGTTGATTCCCGCTTGATTTTTGCAACGAATGAAAATCTCTGTTCAATGATAAAAAAGAAAGAATTTCGTGCTGATTTGTATAACCGTATTAATATTTTTACGATAAACCTTGTGCCTCTTAGGGAACGGACAGAAGACATAGAGCCGATAGCACGGCATTTTTTGAAAAAGCAGGCATTTTCCATTACAGAATCTGCATTGAGTTTGCTGGAGTCTTATTCATGGCCTGGAAATATCCGCCAGTTGAAAAACTGCCTGCTTAAAGCAATGATTTTCAGTCAGAATAACTGCATTCAGGTGAAAGACATCAGTTTTTGTTGAATTTGTCAGCAGCCAGACTGTCATTCACTCTTTTTTTTGTTGCAAGACCTGCAGCTTTTGTAAAGATTTTTTCAATATATTGGGCTTCGCTTTCTGAAATTGCGGAACGGGACAGAAGGTTTCTCCAGAAATTTTCCATGTCTGGTCGTCCTGTTATGCTGAAAAATCCTATTTTTTGCAGGTTGTCGGCGATTGTTTCTACAGTTGAGTTTATTCTGGAAAGAGGCAGAGGTGTGTAGCCATGTTCGTTTTTATTTTTTTCCCTGAAAATATGATAGCAGAGTATCTGTACGGCATGGGAAAGATTAAGTGATGCAAATTCATTGCTTGACGGAATTGTAACACCAACCGTACATTCTGAAAGTTCCTGATCGGTAAGACCTGTGCGTTCATTCCCAAAAACTATGGCAACATTACCGCCGTTTTTGTCAGAATTGCCTGTAATTTCTGCTGCTTTTGCAGCAAATTCTTCTGGAAAAAAAAGTTTGCCTTTACGCTTTTTTCCTCGTCGCCTGGTTGTTCCTGCAGAAAGCGTGCAGTCGGCAGTTGCATCTTTTACTGAATCAAAAAATTCTGCTGATTCCCATAGATTTACAGCATGAATAGCAAGAATCCTGACTTTTTCGTCGCTATAATCTTCTCTTTTCCCGACAATTCGCAGATGCCTGATGTTATTGTTTGCCATTGCCCTGCATGCAGCCCCAATGTTGCGGCTTTCTTCCGGGTGCGATAAAACTATGAAAACTTTGTCTAAATTCATGGCTCAAGTATACATTTTTTATGGCTCTTGCGCTATAATTTTCTGTATGGGGATTTTTTCTGGAAAACAGGCCGTCGTTATTGGAGGTTCTGGCGGAATAGGGTGTGCTTTGTGCAGAAAACTTGTGGCAGCAGGGGCTGATGTTACGGTTCATGGTGGCCATGACAGTGTAAAATTTGATTCCTTTTTGGAAGAACTTCAAAGCCTTGCTTCTGAAATTTTAAAAACTGAAAAACGCAGGGATTATCCTTCTGTCTGCAAAAGCGTAATAGACCTTTCCTCTTTCGGATTTGAGGAAACTTGTGCTGGCAAGCTTTCCTCCCTTGTAGAAAATGCTGACATTCTTTGTATCTGTTTCGGGCCTTTTGTTCAAAAAAAGTTTGCAGAGACAACATTGCAGGACTGGCAGTCTATGGCTCTGCTGAATTATGCGTTGCCAGGATTTTGTGTAAGTTCCGCCCTGCCTTCGATGATAAAAAAACACTGGGGCAGAATTCTGCTTTTTGGAGGAACCAGAACTTTTTCTATAAATGGATTTTTGACGAATCCTGCCTATGCAGGTGCAAAAACTGGAGTATGTTCGCTTGTCCGCTCTGTTGCTGCTGAGTATGCTGCCAGTGGAATTACTTGCAATGCAATTCTTCCTGGGTTTGTTGAAACAGAATATCTTTCAGAAGAGGCAAAAATTGCCTTGCGCAGAAAAATGCCTGACGGGTGTCTGATTTCAGTTGATTCTATTGCTGACAGTGCCCTTTTTCTTCTGACAGCTTCTGAACGAAATGGCATTCTGCTGAATGTTGATGGTGGCTGGAATGGAGGGCTGGCAAAGTCCTAAATTACGAAGTTGCAAATCTTTTACAACTAGATTTGACATATTAGTGATTTTTAGTTATCATTGTAGTGGTAGATTTTTTTACGCTAATTTTTTTAGAGGTTTTATAGGTAATAAGTATGGCGAATAATGTATTGGTTCCTGGTTTTTCTGATGAAAAAGACGATAGCCTTAAAATTACTCTGGATAAAGTTGCAGAAGTTCCTAATTGTCTGATTGTCCGGCTGAATGGCTATATCGATACTTATAATTCTAATTATTTTCAGAAGAGCATTGCTAAAGTTGTAGATGCTGGATACGTTAATTTGATTTTCAATTGCAGTGCATTGAATTATGTTTCTTCAACAGGAATCGGTTCTTTTACTGCTTTTTTGAAACTTGTAAAACCTAAAGGCGGCGACATTGTTCTGCTTGAAATTCAGCCTAAAGTTTTTGAAGTTTTCCAGTTACTTGGATTCTCTCAGTTTTTCAATATCAAAACTTCTTTGGCAGATGCAATTGAAATGTTCCAGTCTGGTCCTTCGGAAAATGTTTCTGTTTTTCCTGTTATTTTTTCTTGTCCAGTCTGTTCAAAGCGGCTTAAAGCTACCCATGCAGGTCGTTTCCGCTGTTCCGAATGTAAATCAATTCTTGCAGTTGATTCTCAGGGGCAGGTTTCTTTAGGCTGATTTTTTCAGTTTATTTGCAGCTGTTTTTTTTGCGGAAATATTTTTTTCTCGCTCAGTAGATAATGATTTTGCTTTTTGGCACTGAATTGTTTTGGTCGGTTCAGTGCTTTTTTTTATGTAGTTATACCTGCCCCTGAAAACTGTTTGTGATTATCCTGTGGATAACTTCTGGAAAGTTTTGTGGATATTGTTTTTTATTTGCCTGAAAATTCTGTGGTTTTAGGTTTTTCTCTTATTTTTTTATGAACATTATTTTTAATTCTTTGTATTATAAGTATTTATTGTTCTGATAGTCTAATTCTTTATAATATCGCAGGTTAAGTTTTTTTATGCAGAAAATGGAGTTTTTTTGCTCAATCCTGTGGATAACTTGTGTCTATTATTTGGAAAACTTGCTGTATCTGTGGATTTTCATGGCGAAATATTTGAGTAACAGTCGCAAAAAAAATCTGCTGAATGCAACATTCTGTTTTCTTGTTTTTGCATAGGTTTCATGCTATCCTTATATTAATGAAACAGATATTGGGAGTATTTTCAGCTTTTGTTTTTATCATCATTGCTGGAACGGTATGCGGTGCTTTTATTTTTAATTTATATGCACAGTGTACAGGCTATGTTGCAGGAACAACTGTGCCTCTGGTTTCTATGCCGATGTTTCAGACTGGAATTCTTTATGCGCTTCCTTTTTCAATTCTCTTTTCACCGTTATTTCTGACGTTATATTTAATCCGTCATCCTTCAAAAATGCCGGCTGTAATCGTCTTTTACGTTTTAGAAACAATTGCATGTTTCATATTTCTTCCGTTTTCTGTAAAGGCTCTGGATTTTTCAGATGGAATAATTCGTGAAAAAAAAGCAGTTTCAACTGGTTATTTCAGAAAATCTGGAAATTACCTTTATTTTTATACTCTTGTAGATGAGCGTTCTGAAGCGGATTCTGGAAAAACTGATGAAAGAAGCTCTACCGTGCATTCCGTAAAGGTTTCTGGAGTCAGGTTCAGGCTTGATGAATCGTCTGTAGACTCGAAAAAAACTGAAATCTTTGAAAATGTGAGCGAAAGCCTCATAAAAAAAGAAGATTTTCAAGATTTCGATGCCAGCCAGAAAAAAAATTATGGGGGTGAACTTTTTGCAGACAGTCTTGCAGCTGAAGTGCTTACCCCTCCAATGCTCCTGAAAGGCTTCCAGGAAATTTTAATGATGCCTGTTTTTATTGCAGAAAAATTTGAATCCCTTGCAGATTATCTGGCTCTTGTTTCAATGGGGCTGGCTTTAATTTTTGTTTATCCTTTGAAGAATTTTTCCCGTTGGAAACTTGGTAGTACGCTGTGTGCAATTCTTTCTTCACTGTTTGTGCTGTCTGTAAATGCCTTGAATTACAGGTACTCAGATTTGTGGCCGGCAGCTTCTGCTGTACTTCAAAAGATTCCTCTGCCATTTCCATTAATTTTCTATTTGAATATTTTTTTCTGCCTTGTTTCTGCAGTTGTCGCACTGATTGTTTTTTTTAGGCGCAGAGGAGAACTCTCATGAAACGTGGAAAAATTGTTACGTTTGTTTGTATCGTCTTTCTCCTGTTAGTCTGCTTTGTATGGAGCTACTTTTACGGTCATTTGCCTGAACTTCTGCCGCACAGCGTAAGCTATTTCAAATTTTTGCGGGGCATGAGTGCGTTTCTGAAAATTTTCCCAGCGGTTTTATGTACGGCTTTTTTAGTTGACTTTTCGGTTTTTTTTGGGCGGAACGATGAAAACAGCACTCAGCGTTTTTCTGCTCAGATGTTTGTGCATTATAAGAAAATTGTTGTTACTTCTCTGTTTTATGTTTTTATGATGTCAATGGCAACGCTTGTTTTTTTGCCCAAAGTCAGCAGGGCAATTGCGTATGTTCAGCGGCAGCCTGATTTGTTTGCAATGTATTTTGCCATGGCAAAGGAAAATAAGGAACAAGGCAGAGATTTGTTAGCTTACAGATTGATGCGGCTTGCTGCCCAGATAAATCCTAATTCGGCAGAAGTTCAGACTCTTAAAACTAAGTATGAAATTGAATCTGAGCATATTGTTGATTCGGAGGCACTGGTAGAAATTCCTGTTGAAAAGATTCCTTTTGACGAAGAAATTTCTTCATCTGCGAACTGCCTTGAGCTTTTACAAAAGGCAAAAAAGGCTTTTTCTGAAGAAAGATGGCTTGACGCTCACTATTATGCAAGTATGGCTGTCAGGATTGCAAATCCCAGGGATATAAGCCGTAGCGATGCTGAAAAAACAGCAGCAGAGGCATGGAGAAAGATTTCTGAAATAAAGTATTCTGGTGATTTTGAACTGGCTTCGGTTTTTAATAGAAAAATGGAAGGCTACAACGCATATATCCGCGCTGATTATCTGGAATCGTATTACATTTTCAATGAATTGAAAATTTTGCAGCGGAATCCTGATCCTGATGTGAAGCGCTATCTTGAGCTGTCAAGGAAAAATCTTGAAAAACAGTATTTCTTTTTTGATGAATGTGAAGATTTGCACCGTTATGAAACTGTTTCAAATTTGTATTTTGTTATAAAGCATGAAGATAAATCTTGCGAGGTTTACTTTGCAAAAGGTGTTACGGACTTGAAGAAACAGGGAAACCTTGTGCGTTTTTTAAGAGATTTTTCTGTTACATATTTTGACGGCAGCGGTACTTTTGTAAAGCAGCTTTCAGTCCCGTATGCAAAGATGCTTTCAGTTGATTCTTCTTTTTTTAATCGTTCGCAGAGAGAAAAATGGAGTCTGGACAATTCTGAAACTTTGCAGGGCTTTAAATATGTTCCATATATACTTTTATCTTCTGTAAACCGTGAAAGCAATGTCGGAATTTCAAAACCTGCATATAAGTATGCAACAGGCAGAGAAGCTGATGCAGAAGAATGTTCATATTTGGTTGTTCCCATGAATTTTGCAGATTTTGGAAAAATTGCAGAGGCATCCAATGGAGCAGAAAATATGGATTTGTTTTCGCTGATGTCATTTGTGAGAATAGCTTCAAAATACGGCTATTCAACAGAAGTTTTCAATATGATTCTTCAGGAAAAAATTCTCTATCCGTTGTCTTTGCTTCTGCTTTTGCTTTTATTTGCAAACATGGCATGGAATTACAGAATAAGTGGAAACAGCCTGTTCAAATTTAAATGGACACTTTTCATACCGTTTTTTGTTCCGCTGGTAATTTTATTCATGCAGACGACTTTTTTTGTAATACGTCAGCTTTGCCTTGTAATAACTTATCATGCAGGGGCAGAATTTTCTCTTTTGCTGGCAATTTCCGTTGAAATTTTATTTCTGGTTATGCTTTCAGTTTTGTTTTTGTCCAGAAAGGAATAAATGTGAAAATTTTAAGACGGGTTTTCAGTTTTTGCAGAAGGCATCTGTGCGTTTTGCTGTGCACGATTTCTGGTTCTTTTGCTGGAATTTTGGGTTTAATCTGCGGTTTTTTTGCCGGAATGATTTTTGAAAAGATTTTAGGTTTTCTCCTGGAAGAAAAAAGGCTGGCTTCTTTTTTGGAAGCAGGCAGACTCGAAAATTTTGCAGGACAAGGCTTTCCAGGTGCTTTGTATGTTAGTGCCCTGGTTATGTTCTGCTTGGACGATGTTGAAGATTCTGTTTTTCAGTTGAAATCTTTTTTGGGTAATGGTTGTGACTGGAATTTGTACTGCAGGTGCGCCCGGCGATGCAAGCCCTTGAACAATGATTTACTGGTAGAATGTCTGTCTGCAATAATCAGGCGGGAAACTTCTTCAAGTGAAAAAAATGTACGCAGAGATTTGGAATGCAGCAAAAAAATTCCTGTGTCTGCTATTTTCAGACTGCTGAATTCCGTTGAATTTTTATGGAATGAAAATTCACGAGGCAGACGACCTTCGGATTATCTGTCCGAACTGCTGGAATTTCAATGCGAAAGTGATGAAATTGCAGATGCCTACAGGGTTCTTGGGTTAGAGCCTGGCGACAGCCTGAAAAAAGTCAGGGAAGCACATCGCCGGCTTGCTGCAAAATTTCATCCTGATGTAAATGCTGGTGGCGATGCAGAAAAAAATCTGGCTTCTTTTGTGAGAATTCAGACTGCATACGAAACTATTGTACGTCAACTTTCCTGATGTGTGCTCCAAGTGCCTGCAGGCGTTCTACAAGATTTTCATATCCGCGTTCAATCTGATAAACATTGCTTATTACGCTTTCGCCGCGCGCAACCATTGCTGCAATTACCATTGCCATCCCAGCTCTTACATCTGGAGAAACCAGATTGTCTCTGTGCAGCGTGGAAGGGCCTGAAACTACAGCCCTATGTGGATCGCAGAGTGTAATTCTAGCCCCCATGCTTATGAGCTTGTCTACAAAGAACATGCGCGATTCAAACATTTTTTCAAAAATCAAAACAGTGCCTTCAACCTGAGTTGCTATTACTGTCATGATGCTTGTCAAATCCGGCGGAAAGCCAGGCCATGGGGAATCATCGATTTTTGGAATCATGCCGCCAAGGTCTGTGTTTATTTTTAATTCCTGATTAAGCGGCACGGTAAGGGTTGTGCCTTCAATTGTCCAGCGGATGCCGAGTTTTCCGAAAGCTATGCGCAGAGGCCGCAAGTCCGGCGGATTTATGTCTGTAATTGTAATTGTTCCTTTTGTTGCGGCAGCAAGTCCTATGAATGAACCTATTTCCATAAAGTCCGGGCCGATTTTGAAATCTGTACCGTGCAGCTGCTTTACTCCTGTAATAGTCAGAATGTTGCTGCCTGTTCCCGAAATTTTTGCACCCATTTGTGAAAGCATGCGGCACAAATCCTGGACATGAGGTTCGCTTGCTGCATTTGTAATCTGCGTAGTTCTTTCTGCCAGAACAGCCGCCATTACGGCATTTTCGGTTGCCGTTACTGAAGTTTCATCCAGAAAAATGTCTGCGCCTGCAAGCTTATTTGCAGAAAATTCGAATGAGCCTTCAATGTTTACGTTTGCCCCCAGTTCTGTAAGAGCCAGAAAATGTGTGTCCAGGCGCCTTCTGCCGATAACATCTCCACCTGGCGGCGGCATTATAACTTTGCCTGTGCGTGCAAGCAGAGGTCCTGCAAAAAGAATGGAAGCTCGGATTCTTTTTGAAAGTTCGCAGGGAATTGCGTTTGATTCAATTTTTTTTGCATGAATCTTCCAGACATTTGGTTCAGGGTTTTCTACTTCTGCACCTAAAGCCTTGAGAATTTCAAGCATTACGCCAGTGTCTTCAATTTTTGGAATGTTGCGCAGCGTTACAGGTTCTGAGGTAAGCAATGTTGCTGCAATGCAAGGAAGGGCTGCATTTTTGTTTCCGCTAGCCCTTATGGTTCCTTTTACAGGAAAACCGCCTTCAATATGATATTCGTACATAGTTTTCTCCAGTAAAAAATCAATTGGAAATTACAGTGCTGTTATAACTGCAAGATTTATAAGGACTTCGACAGTTGCTGTCATTTGCTGCAGAGAAGCCCATTCATTCCGTGAATGATAATTGTGTCCGCCTGTAAAAATATTAGGCGTTGGAATTCCTATTTCTGTCAGACGAGAGCCGTCTGTTCCTCCCCGGATTGGAATGTTTACAGGTTCAATGCCTGCTTCCCGGTAGGCCTTATACAGATTTTCGACAACTTCTGGATGTTCATTCATTTTTTCTTTCATATTTAAGTACTGCTGTGTATGAACTGTTTTTACCTGTGCCCCAAAAGCTTCAGCTGAAAGTTTTGCCAGGCTGTCTACAAAATTTATCCGTTTTTTTATGCCGTCTTTTGAAAAATCTCTGAGCAGCAGGGCAATGTGAGCCTGCTCTATAGAAGCAGAAATTTCAAGCGGTGCATAAAAACCTTGCATTCTGTCGGTAGTTTCAGGGGCTTCGTGACGTGGAAGGTTTGAAACGAACCATGATGATGCTGTTACTGCATTTACAAGATGGCCTTCGCGGGCAGTTCCTGTGTGTACGCTGTGGCCTGTAAAGTAAACATCTGATTTCCAGGCGTTGAAACATTCGTCTTCCAGTTCACCAATGTGTCCGCCGTCGACAGTGTATGCCCTTTTTGAAGAAAGCAGATTAAGCGGAATGTTGTCCATGCCGTGGCCAGTTTCTTCATCCGGCGAAAAAATAATTTCAATTTTGCCGTGTGTGATTTTCGGATTTTCCGTCAAAAATTTGATGGCTGCAATTATTTCTGCAATGCCGGCTTTATCGTCGGCTCCCAGAAGGGTTGTTCCGTCTGTTGTAATGATTGTGTCGTTTTCCTTTGCAGCCTGTGCCAAAGCTTTGTCTTCTGCTGGGTCAAGTGAAATATTACAGTTCAAGTTGATGATTGAGCCGTCGTAATGTTCAATTACGTTAGGTTTTACGTTTTCGCCTGACACTTCGCATGCAGTATCCATGTGTGCCAGAAGGCACATCGCAGGAACCTTTTCAAACCCTTTTGAAGCCGGCAGGCAGGCATAGACATAGCAATGCTGTGTAACCTGAACATTTTGCAGACCAAACTCCTTTAATTCAGAAGCCAGAATCTCTGCAAGATCAAATTCCCGTTTGGCAGACGGCTGAATTCCTTTGTCAGCTGCCTGACAATCGCCTGTTGTATGAATCTTTACATATTTTAAAAAGCGTTCCAAAAGTTCAGCTTTATGATTTTCTGACAGATATTTCATTTGTTTTGCCTGCTCTTATTTATCCAGCAGCCTTGTAAGAACTGTGTCTTTTTGTCGCCAGTTTTTATCAACCTTTACCTGTAAATCCAAATCTATACGGTAATCAAAAATCCTGCGCAAAGCCTTTATGGATTCTATCCTGATTGTTTTTATCATTGAAGCACCTTTGCCAATGACAATACCTTTCTGGCTTTCCCGTTCGACGCACAGAAATGCGCGTACCCATAATTCTCGACCGTCTTTGCGCATTTCCATGTCGGCAATGCTTACGTAAACTGCGTGAGGGATTTCCTGTTCAAGACGATTTATTGCCTGACCTCGTATAACTTCGGCAATCCTGAAACCAACTTCCTGATCCGTGTAAAATTCTTCAGGGTAAAGTTTGGGAGCAACAGGCGCAAGGTTGTACAGGGCTTTTAAAACTTCGTTTATTCCTGTGTCATTTTTTGCTGAAATTTCAAAAATTCGTTCAGCAGGAATTTGTGGCAGTACTTTTTCTAGAAAACTGCGGATTGTCTGCGGTCTTGAAACTTTTTCATCGGTTTTGTTGATTGCAACGACCGTTTTTTCAGAATGGGCTTTTACCAGATTTGCCGTAAGTTCTTCTTCACTGCCAGTTTCTCTGGTTGAGTCAATTATATAAAGAATACACTCTGCTTCTGCAAGCTGCTCTTCGGTAATTGTCTTTAGTTTTAAATTGAGCTTTTTTTCAGATTCATGATAGCCTGGAGTGTCGATGAAGACAAGCTGTCCAAGTGATGTATTTACGATTCCCCGGATTGCGTTTCTTGTAGTCTGTGGAATTGGAGAAACGATTGAAACTGGCTCGCCGCTGGCTGTATTCAAAAAAGTTGATTTTCCTGCAGACGGGCGGCCGATAATTGCAACAACTGCGGTTTTTGTTTCTGAAGATTCTGGTTTTTCTGATGAAATGTTTGTTTCCATGAGTAGAGTATACAATAAAAGAAAGATACTGTCAGTGTTTTTACCATGTAATTTTTGCAGCAAAAAAAAGCCACCCTTTCAGGCGGCCTTTTAAGTTTCAGTTTATAAGCAGATGTTTTTAGAATGATTTTTTACAGCCTATACCGATTAAGTGTGCAGCCTGATCAGAATCTGTGCTGACTGAACCGTAAGCATTTACAGTAAAGCTGTCTGTAAAGTTGATTTCAACACCTGGAACGATTGTTGCGTAGGCATCAAAGTCATTTTTTGCTTCGTCTTCTGCGTAGATTGTTGCTTCTGCTGTAAGTGCAAATGTTTCTGAAAGAGTGTATTTAGCAGCAGGAGTGATTGTTACAGAAAGATTGTCATCTTTGTCGATGAACTGATAGCTTTCTGCTGCAAGAAGAAGGTTCGGAATGCCTGTAAATTCAATCTGTTCACAGAATGTGTGTGTTTTTGAGTACCAGGGGCTTGTGCCATCATCCAGAGCATCGTCTGATTCGTAAGCATATTCAAGTGCTGCAAGAAGGTTTGACGGTGTGAGGTTTACGTTTGCATAGAAACGGCCAGCTCCTGAGAATGCTGCGTCAACAGTGAGAATGCCTGCAGAATATTTAAATCCGTAAACTCCTGCCCGTTTGTCAAATTTCTTTTCTTTTTTGTAATTGCCACTATCGTCCAGTTCTGCAATTTCTTCTTCAACGAGGTAGTCTTTTACAACTGCTGCCAAAAGTGTAAGACCTTCAATTGGTGCGTATCCTGCAAAAACACCTGTTTTTCCGTCGATAAGGCTGAATCCTTCCCAACCGTCTGAAGAGATGTATTTGTCCCCGATTTTTCCGGCACCTGCAATTACTTTGCCGTCAAAGCCTTTGCCCCATGCATAAACATACTTTACTTCATCTTTTGTGATGTCAAAATCTTCAAAAGAACCTGTATACTGGAAGCGGAATTTTACTCCGGCTGTTCTGTCATCGCTTAAAATGTCACCGTTAAGTCTTAGACGAGAACCGCCTCCAAAATAGTCACCTGCAAGCCACTGTTTTGTAGAAACAGTTTTTGCTTCTTTGTCTCCGTCTTTATTTTTTGTGTTAAGCGTTGAAGTAAGGCCTGCACGTGCATAGCCGTCAACTTTGAATGTCAGTGCAGATACTGTTGCTGAAAGAACTGCAGCTGCTACTGCCAGTGTTAAAAATTTTTTCATAAACTCTCTCCCATTCAAAACCATCCGGCAGAAAAATTTTCTGACTTTCAGGTTTCTGTAAATTTTATGCAGATTCTGAAAACAGCAGTTTTTAGAACCTGTTTTTAAAAACCTTATTTTTTTCTCTCCAGAAAAAATAATCGAAAAGATACTATATCTTAGGATATCCTTGTTCAATAGATTTTATGAAAAAAAATCCCGTAGCTTTATACTTTTTAATTATGAACAGATATAGTAAAAGTCTATATAAGGCTCTGTATAAGCCATGCAAAAAAAAATTGCATGGAGTTGTATGGCATAAAAGGTGATTTGCCTGCTTTAATGTGCCGAAATTTTTATTGTGTGCCAAAAAATTGCTATTTATTTGCCAAAAAATTACAGAACAAGTTTTGTATTTTGTGTTATTTTATGTTGCTGTCTTGTGCTTTTTGGGCTTTTTAAGCTAGAGTAGATTGAAAGGAGTTGAAAAAAAAAGGACTATCCGATGTTTTCCATTTTTTTTATGGATTTATGCGTAATATTGCCGGATTTCTTATTTTTTTGAAAAAAAACAAATTATAATTATTTGTGGTGAATTTTATGGATATGTGTGACAGATGCAGTAAAGGGCAGCCTTTTCCGATTGGAGCAACATTAACAGACGGCGGTGTAAATTTTGCAGTTTACAGCGAAAATGCAAAAAGAATTTTTCTGGAATTTTACAATGAAGCCAGCGACAGTGAACCTAGCATGACTTTTTGCCTTGATTCTGAATACAACAGGAGCGGTTCAATCTGGCATTGTTTTGTAAAGGGGGCTTCTGCAGGTCAGCTGTATCTTTACAGGGCTGAAGGTGAGTATGCACCTGAAAAGGGTCTGCGTTTTGACAGTGAGGCTCATCTGTTTGACCCTTATGCAAAGGCTTTTACGGAAGGTTCTGTTTTTAAAGCTTATAGAATGGCTCGGGCCGCTGGTCAGAATATAAATACAGGCTCTGTCGAAATGCCTGAAGTTTGCAATCGTGCAGACATGAGAATTTTTCCAAAATGTGTTGTTGTTGATGACAGTTTTGACTGGGAAGATGACAGGCCTTTGCAGATTCCTTTGCGAGATTCTGTGATTTATGAAATGCATCTTAAAGGCTATACAGCCAGCATTACTGCCAATGTAAAAAATCCGGGAACTTATGCCGGCCTTGTTGAAAAAATTCCGTATTTAAAAGAGCTGGGTATTACGGCTGTTGAACTTATGCCGATTTTTGAATTCGATGAAAATGAAAATGAACGCAAAAATCCAGAAACTGGTGAACAGCTTAAAAATTTCTGGGGTTACAGCACAATCGGCTTTTTTGCGCCAAAACAGTCGTATTCCTGCGGCGGAAATGCCGGGGAATGTGTAAAAGAATTCAAGCAGATGGTAAAAGAATTCCATAAGGCTGGAATTGAGGTGATTCTTGATGTCGTTTACAATCATACGGCAGAAGGCAATCATCTGGGAAATACTTTTTGTTTCCGCGGTTTTGCAAATGAGGTTTACTATATACTGTCTCCATTGGACAGACGTTATTACAGCGATTATACAGGCTGTGGAAATTCGGTAAATGCAAATCACCCTGTTGTTGTTCAGTTTATTCTGGACAGTCTGCGTTACTGGGTTTTGCAGATGCATGTTGATGGTTTCCGTTTTGACTTGGCCAGCGAGCTTTGCCGTGGCGAAAATGGGGATGTCCTTGGAATTCCTTTTTTGACGCGTGCTATTTCTGAAGATCCTGTACTGCATGACAGCAAGATTATTGCCGAACCATGGGATGCCGGTGGAGCTTATCACGTGGGATGTTTCCCAGGCGGAAGATGGAGCTGCTGGAATGATAAATTCCGTGATGCAATGCGTAGGTTTTTCCGGGGCGAAGACCATCTGATTACTGAATTGGCAACTAGGATTACAGGCAGTTCTGATTTATTTGCTGGTGGTGGACCTGAAGCTTCTGTAAATTTTGTCTGTGTTCATGATGGATTTACCATGAATGACCTTGTTTCCTATACATCCAAGCACAACATTGCAAACGGTGAAGGCAACTGCGACGGTAGCGAAAACAATTACAGCTACAGCAATGGAATTGAAGGTGAAACTGATAATGTCCATATAGAAAACTTGAGGCTTAGAAGCATAAAAAACATGATGCTTTCGCTTATGCTTTCGCAGGGAGTTCCACTTCTGCTTGCAGGTGATGAATTCCGCAGAACCCAGCATGGAAATAACAATGCCTACTGTCAGGACAATGAAATTTCATGGATTGACTGGTCTCTGGCAGAAAAAAATGCAGATATTCTGCGCTTTGTACAAAAGCTGATAAAGCTGCGCAAGGATCATCCTGTATTCCGGCGCAGTGAATTTTTCAAAGGAGGTGACATTGCCCATGGAATTTTCCCTGACATTGCATGGTATAATGCAGAAGGGCAATATCCTGACTGGACAAAGCTCAAAAAATTTATTGCCTGCCGCATGAATGGTTCGGCAGCCGACACCAGAAATGGTCTGAAAGACAATGATTTTTATTTTGCCATAAATATGGATTCTCAGGATTGTGTGGCCATGTTGCCACCTTTGCCTGCAGACAGAAGCTGGCGCCGTGTTATTGATACTTCGGCAGCTGCTCCTGAAGATATTTGTGATTCTGGCGATGAGGAAATTTTACCATCGCAAAAAAGATATATAGTTCCTGCTGGTAGTATCGTTTTACTGTTGAGCATGGACATATTACAAAACAGAAGATCAGCTGGTTGCTGATAAAACAAACGGAGGACTTATGGAATTTGATAAGGAGAAGTTCAAGGACATGATGCTAACTCGTCTGCGCCAGCAATATGGCAAGGACTTAACAGGTGCAAATCGGCATGATTTGTATGATGCTGTTGTTGCAGACTGTATGAATATCATTATGGACCGCTGGATTTCAACATGGCAGACTTATGACAAGGAAAATTCTCGTTCTGTATATTATTTTTCAGCAGAATTTTTAATGGGACGTGCGCTGGACAATAACCTTATTAACTTAGGCATAAAGGAATTTGTAGATAACCTGTTGAAAGAACTGCACCTGGATTTGACCTCGATAGAAGAGGAAGAACCTGATCCAGGCTTGGGCAACGGAGGTCTTGGTCGCCTTGCTGCCTGTTTCTTGGACAGCCTTGCAACTTTGGATTATCCGTCAAGAGGTTATGGAATTCGCTATAAATATGGTATGTTTGAGCAGAGAATCGAAGACGGCTATCAGGTTGAATATCCTGACTTGTGGATAAAGCACCGTGATCCGTGGGAAATTAAGCGCAGCGACCTTGCAGTTACAGTACGCTTTGGCGGAAATATTGTTTACGGAAAAATGCCTGACGGTGCAATCCGCTTCAGTCTGCAGGATGCTGACGAAGTTATTGCAACTCCTTATGATATGCCTGTTGTTGGTTATGGAACAAACACTGTCGGTATGCTGCGCCTTTGGGAAGCTTCAAGCGCAAACGGCTTTAACCTTAAACTGTTCAATGACGGTTTGTACAACCGCTCTGTTGAAAAAGAAAATAATGCCGAACACATCAGCCGCATCCTTTATCCGAATGATACAGGTCCTGACGGAAAATCTTTGCGGTTAAAGCAGCAGTATTTCTTTTCTTCTGCAAGCCTTCAGGATATGGTACGCAGTTTTGTTTCAAAGTATGGAACAGATTTTTCTCAGTTCCCTAAATACAATGTCGTTCAGCTCAATGATACACATCCAGTTGTAGCCATTCCTGAACTCATGCGCATTCTTGTTGACGAATACCGTGTAAGCTGGGATGATGCATGGTCAATCGTACAGCAGACATTTGCCTATACAAACCATACGATTATGGCAGAAGCTCTTGAAAAATGGACAATTGATATCTTCCAGGGACTGTTGCCACGCATTTATCAGATTGTTGAAGAAATCAACCGTCGTTTCCTTATAGAACTGCGTGAAAAATATCCGTCTGACTATGAACGCCACAACAGAATGTCGATCATTGCTGACGGCCAGATTCACATGGCTCGCCTTGCAATTCATTCCTGCTACAGCGTAAACGGAGTTGCAGAACTTCATACAGAGCTTCTGAAAACTCAGGAACTTAAAGATTGGGCAGAACTTTATCCTGAAAAATTCAACAATAAGACAAACGGTATCACTCAGCGCCGCTGGCTTTTGACAGCAAACCCAATGCTCGCAGATTTTATTACAAAGCGCATTGGTTCTGACTGGGTAAAAGACCTCACAAAGCTTAAAGGCCTTGAAAAATACCTTGATGATGACGCTTCATTGAAAGAACTTCTGGAAATCAAGCAGGAAAATAAGCGCCGCCTTGCCGAATACCTCAAGGTTTCACAGAATGAATTCCTTGACCCTGACAGCATTTTTGATGTTCAGGTTAAACGTCTGCACGAATATAAACGCCAGCTGCTCAATGTTCTGCACATTATGTACGTTTACAACCGCTTGATTGAAGATCCTTCTTACAATCCGATTCCAAGAACTTACATTTTTGGAGCAAAGGCTGCCAGCGGTTACCGCCGTGCAAAAGCTATCATCAAGCTGATTAACACTGTTGCAGAACGTGTAAACAATGACCGTCGCGTACGGGGCAAACTTCGCGTCGTATTTGTTGAAAATTATCGTGTAAGTGTTGCAGAAAAGATTTTCCCAGCTGCAGACATTTCTGAACAGATTTCAACCGCTGGCAAAGAAGCTTCTGGTACAAGCAACATGAAATTCATGGTAAACGGTGCTGTTACTCTTGGAACTTTGGACGGTGCAAATATTGAAATTATCCAGGAAGCTGGCGAAGAAAATGAATTTGTTTTCGGCTTGAAGACAGAAGAAATTCTGAAAATGCAGGCTGAAAATTCATATCATCCACAGGATGTCCTTTCTAGAAATCCTGAATTGGAAAAGGTTGTAAATCAGCTTATTGACGGAACTTATGACCCGACACGCCAGCTGTTCAAAGAACTGCATGATTCTTTGGTTTACGGTGTTGAAGGTCAGCGTCCAGATGTTTACTATGTTCTTGCCGACTTTGATTCTTACTGCAAGGCTCAGGACAAAATCGAGGAAGCTTATGTTGACAAGATGAAGTGGGCAAAAATGATGCTTAAGAACATTGCAAACAGCGGAAAATTCTCTTCTGACAGAACAATTGAAGATTATGTCCGCGACATCTGGAAACTTAAGAAGACTCCAGTAGAAATGTAAAACTTAAATGTAAAACTGAATTTTTCGGTTACGATGCTTCTGTCTTTCTGCATTGCAGTCTGGCAGAAGCATTTTTTTTAGGAAAAGTTTTTTCCATGCATCTAAAAATCAAAAAGGCAAAAAAAAACCGCAGAAAAAAATCTGCGGCTGTAAAAAACTAGTAGTCTTTTTTTTCTGACTTTCTTCTCTTGTTAAGAAGCTTTCTTGCAAGAGTTGTTTTTTTCTGGTGATTTGTAGCAGAAGGCTTTACAAAGTATTCACGCTTTTTGAATTCGCGGATAATACCTTCTTTTTCAACCATACGCTTAAAACGTTTGATAGCTTTTTCCAGATTTTCTGAATCATCAACGTTGATTGTTGGCATAACTAAATTCACCTCCTTTTATCGGAATACCGAAGACAGAACCACATTCTAGCTGATTTTACCAGACAAATTCAAGTAGAATTTTCTGTAATTCGGAAAATTTGGCAAAATTTGCAAAAAAACAGCAGAAAACGGCAAAACTTTGCAAAAACAGTCAGGAAATCGACAAAAAACAACAATGAATCAGGCAAAAACTGCCAGAAATTGCCCCTGCCTGAAAAGTTGCCATAGGTTTTGTCAGCCGTTTGCAAAAAATCAGCAGGAATTTCTGACATTTTTCTGAGAAAGTCATGCAAACCATAAAAATTTATGCTAAACTAAGAAAACTCTGAATAAATCCTATTGAGGATTTTTCAGTGTTAATCTTGAATACGTCAAGTCAAGGCACGCTAACGCTCAAGACCTTGACTTCGCCGTTTTAGGGGTTTGTTTTAACCCCTTAAAGTCATTTCGGAAAGTCTGCTTTTTTGGTAAGTTTTTCTGAGGTTTCCAAAAGAAACATTTGATTACTAATGGGAGTTTTTTATGAAAATCGCTTTGATTAACGAAAACAGTCAGGCAGCAAAAAATGCTGTAATTTTGAAGGCTTTGAAAAAAGTTGTAGAGCCGATGGGCTTTGAAGTTGTAAATTATGGAATGTATTCTGCAGAAGACAAGGCACAGCTTACTTATGTTCAGAATGGAATTCTTGCTGCAACTTTGCTGAATGCCAAGGCTGCCGACTACGTAATAACAGGCTGCGGTACTGGCGAAGGAGCTATGCTTGCTTTGAACAGCTTTCCAGGCGTAATTTGTGGACATGTTGCAACTCCTCTGGACGCATACACTTTTGCTCAAATCAATGACGGAAATGCAATTTCAATTCCTTTTGCACTTGGCTTTGGCTGGGGCGGAGACTTGAATCTGGAATATATATTCGAAAAACTTTTCTGCGAACCAAGTGGTCAGGGTTATCCTCGCGAACGTGCAGTTCCTGAACAGCGTAACAAGAAAATTCTAGACGGTGTGCGCGCAGTTGCCTTTAAAGATTTCTGTGAAATTCTGAAAGGTCTGGACAGGGAACTCGTAAAAGGCGCTTTTGCCGGTGAAAAATTTGCCGAACTGTTCTTTCCTGCCTGCAAGGATGAAAAAATTGCCGCAACAGTAAAAGAACTCATGGCATAAACTGCTGTCAGCTGTCAAAAAAGGCCGTTCCATCTGAATTTTGGAGCGGCTTTTTGTTTTTTATGGGCGCATACGGCAGAAAAATTCTGCCGTACCAGGTCATTCGTGGTTCCGTGTCTTACGCACTTCATTCCTGAAAACCGCTGCCAAAGTCAGCTGTTCCCAGGAACGCCTGCGGCGCCACTACTGCCCTTTGCGCACTGGCTGTTCATTCATTTTTCTGCATAAAAAAATCCTGTCGGTAGTCACAGACCCATCGGATTCTGTATATGGAAGTGCCCACGTTTGTTGGACAGAAAATCCATATTTTTCAAGGCAGTTTTGGACAGCCTGTTTTGTATGGTAATTTATGAAAAATTTGTTTTCTCCTCCAAAACTTGTTTTTTCAAAGCCACACTTTGTTCCTTCCATAAAACTGATGTAAAAAATGCTTCCATTTTTTGTAAGATTTTCTGCTGCATTTTTTATGCACTGTTCTGCCTGACTGCTGTCCAAATACGGAATTCCAAACCCCAGAATTACAGCATCATATTTTTTGCCGCTGGAAAAATCTGTTATGTTGCCCATGCAAAAATCTGCTGTAATGCAGTTTGCACATTTTTTCAATTTTTTTTCTGCAGCGGCAAGCATTTTTTTTGAAAGATCCACGCAGGTTACGCAGGCTTTTTTTGTTTTCAGGATATATGCAGAAATTTGTGCAGGTCCTGAAGCAAGTTCCAGAATTGCGCAATTATCCTGAATATTTTGTGCAAGTGCGTCGTAAGTTTCATTGTAGTTTGTAAGTTTTGCAATTGCATTGCAAAATCCTTCTACAGAATTGTCATAAGACTGAATTGTTTCTGTAAGTTCTATTTTGTTCATATTTTCTCAGAATCCTGAAGAGCATAAAATTTTTCGGCAGGTTGTTTCTGCAATATGCTGAATTTTTTAAGCTTCTGTGCCGTATACTTCCAGCTGGGTAAGGGCTGGAAAAGGTGATGGATCGTCGGCTTTTATCAGGGTGTCCAGCGTCAGCCAGGAAATTGTTTTTTCCGGGATTTTGAACGATTGTGCAGAACCTGTTTTTACAAAGTTTGCAGTAAAATCTGTGCCGTCGGAAAAATGGACAGTTCCGCTTTGCCACCATGCATCATGCGGAAAATCTGCACGGAGATAGAATACAAGTTCGTCAATTTTTACGTTTCTGCCAAAGTCTATTTTCAGCTGGGCCTGAGGATCCCTGTTAATTCCCCAGCTGGCAAACGGCCAGTTTCCATGGCTTGAGTTTGCAATTATGCCGTCAATTGCATTGCGTGCTGCAAAAACTGATTCTCCACGGGTTTCTATATTTGCGCTTGCATGGGGAAAAAAGCCTTTGTTGAAATGTCCGTCTGTCGAATTGAACGCGAGGTTTTTGCGTACTGCAATTTCTTCTGGCCGTGCGCGGCGGATGTGTATGTAATGCTGGTTTCCTGAAAAACTTTGCGGCGGATAGCAAAATTTTTTTTCATCAAATGGAACTGGAAATTCAAAAGTGTCTTTAATGCAGACAAATGCTGGCTGTAGGCCAAAGTCTAGCTGTACGACTGCAAAAACAGGTTTTTCGCTGGAATCAATCCTGATGATGTCGCCTTTTTGATATTCTGCCTGATAAACTGCATGGATTTCTGAAGCAGCAGCCTGTTTTAGTGTACAGGTTTGGTCTGCTTTTATTATGGAAATTGAAAATTCTGTGTTCATGTGTTAAGTATAGCCTTTTGTGTGAAGGATGCGCAAGGCGCAAAGCGGCCACTGGACTGACTGAGGCATGATTTTTAGCTGGAAAAATTTTTGGATGGGCGGCGGGTTTACGGAGTATGGGACAGACCTGTTCAGTTTGCAGGAAGGAAGCGGCTGAGCGGTAGCGAACCTGGAGCAGCCTGACGGCATTTCTGTAGGGCTTGCCCGTAAGAGATGCCGGCACGCCCATATAAAAAAAGAAAAAAACTTAGGTTGACGCACTGGTTTTGAGAACATATACTGACTTCATTGAAAATTTTGGGGGAATTTTATGAAAAAATTATTACTGATTGCTTTTGTCGCATGTATGCTGTTTTCTTCCTGTAGTAAAAAATCTGACGGTGGAATGGTTTTAAAGGCCGGGGAATTTTCTGTCGGCGTAAATGTTGCTTATCCTCCGTTTGAATATTATGGCTCAGATGGAAAAACGGCTCTTGGTTTTGATATTGAATTGGGGAACGCGATTGCAAAAAAGCTGGGGCTTGAGGCAAAAATCGTTGATGTTGCATGGGAAGGTATTTTTGCAGGGCTTGATACGAATAAATATGACTGTGTAATTTCTGCAATTACGATTATTCCTGAAAGGGAAGCGGCTTACGAGCTTTCAAAACCGTATGTCGGCAACGGTCAGGCAATTATTTTGAAGAAGGGGTCTGCCTTGAAAATTTCAAAGCCTGAAGATTTGAGAGGTTTGATCATAGGTTACCTTTCTGAATCAACATCGGACATATTTATGACAAAAAAGGCTGAAAGCGGACTGAAATTTACGGCTGCAGAATATGACGATGCAATGAACTCTTTTGCGGATTTAAAAAATGGCCGCTGTGATGCAGTTGTTTCGGATTCTCTGGTTGCTGCTGAGTATGTTTCGGGAGATGATTCTCCTTTTATAATTGTCTGGCAGGGTAAGGCTGAAGAGTTTATGGGCATTGCAATGAAAAAGGGAAATCTTGAGTTGAAAAATGCTGTAAATAAGGCTCTTGACGAACTTGCTGCAGACGGAACTTTAAAGGCTTTGTCTGAAAAGAATTTTGGAAGGGACATTGTTTCTGATCTTTGGTAAAGTTTGACAGGTAATATCCAGAGAGAATTTTTGCGTTTTTGAAACAGGCACTGAAGTTTAGGCTTTCAGATGCCTGTTTTTTTATGAAAAATTATTCAATAACTTATTGAATAAATGTATAAATATGCAATAGGATTGAAAGGTCTTAGGAAAATGCTGGAGAAATGCGGTGTGCCGGGCTTTTTGGATAGGCAGTTTGCAAAATCAGTTTGCGGAGGTCTGCTTGTTCATTCGGCTGGAACTGGATGTTCTGGAAAAAAGCATTTTTTAAGATGCCATTAATTTTTCTGGAGGGAGTTATGAAAAAATTATTAAAGGCTGGAATTGCATCTTTTTTGATTGCCGTTTCGGGAATGGCATTTGCAGGCGGTGGAAAGGAATCTGAAAAACCTTTGATTCAGGATGGTGTGCTTAAAATTGGTATGGAAGTAGGCTATCCTCCGTTTGAATATTTTGACAAGGACGGCAAGACGCCTATTGGGTTTGATGTTGAACTGGGAAAGGCAGTTGCAGAAAAACTTGGACTGAAGCCTGAATTTATTGACACTGCATGGGATGGAATTTTTGCTGGTGTTGATACAAAAAAATACGACTGCATAATGTCGGCTGTTACAATTACGGAAGAACGCAAGGCAAAATATGGTTTTGCAGGTCCTTACATTGGCAACGGTCAGTCTATTGTAATTTTGAAAGATTCTAAATTAGGTATAAAGTCTCCTGAAGACTGCAAAGGTCTTAGGGTAGGCTATCAGGCTGAAACAACTTCTGACATTTTTATGACAAAAAAGGCTGAAGGCGGCTTGAAATTTGAAGCCTGCGAATATGACAAGGTTATGAATGCCTTTGATGATTTGAGACTTGGCAGATGTGATGCCGTTTGTGCAGATTCTTTGGTTTCCGTTGACTATGTTGCAAAAGAGGACAGTCCGTTTGTAATTGTATGGCAGGGAGTTCCTGATGAATTTTTTGGCGTATGCCTGAAAAAAGACAATGCTGAGCTGCAGAAAATGCTCTCAAAAGCTATTGCAGAATTGTTTAAAGAAGGTAAAATAAAAGAAATATCCATGAAAATTTTCAATATGGATATGGTGTCTAACATACAGTAAAACTTCCTGAAAAAGTTTTTACAGATGCTGGAATAATTTTACCGGAATAATCTTATAGGAAATTGCGGAGTTTTGAGTTTTTGCTTAAGGAAACACTGAATAAATCCTATTGAGGATTTTTCAGTGTTAACCTTAAATGTAGCTAATTGTCCGTAAGTCAAAGACTTACGGCAATTTGACGGGAAGTGCTGAGTAATCGCTTCAAAGTGTTAATCAGCACTTCCTTAAGACTCGAAAAATAAAAACGGCATTTAGCTTTCGTTGAGGAAAGTCTGGCTGATTTTATTGAAGATCGGCCAGTTTTCCTTGAAAATCAGTTTGTGCTGATTAGGAAAGCTTTGAAGCTTGATTTTATATTGCAGTTATAGGGAATGAAGATGAAGTTTGTAAAAGATGTTATTGGCTGGATTCCAAGTTTGCTTGATGGTGCAAAAATCACAATTTCGCTGACGTTGGTTTCTGTTGGTGCTGGCCTGATTTTGGCACTGTTTCTTGCGCTTGGCAAAATGTCAAAAAGGAAATGGCTGAATAAATTATGTTCTGGCTATATTTTCTTTTTCAGAGGAACACCGCTTCTGATGCAGCTTTATTTTGTTTACTATGGACTGCCTCAGCTTACGCCTCTTTTAACGATAAACAACAGGTTCTTGGCAGCCTTTATTGCCTTTGCGTTGAATTCTGCAGCTTATACGGCTGAAATAATCAGGGCTGCAATTCAGTCTATTGATAAAGGGCAGTTTGAAGCCGCTCATGCACTTGGCATGAATTATGCGCAGACTATGAAACTGATTATTGTTCCGCAGTCAATCAGGCGGCTCATTCCTCCTGTAGGAAATGAATTTATTATGGTTTTGAAAGATGCCTCTTTGGTTTCAATCATTGCACTGGCTGATATTACAAAGGTTACCCGCAGTATTTCTTCTTCTACGGCTTCCGCTATGGTTTACATTCCTGCAATGATTTTATATTTGATAATAACCGCAGTATTTACTTTGATTTTTAATAAACTTGAAAAAAAATATTCTGTTTATGAAAACAACTGATCAGGCAGTTTGTCGGGTTTCTGTTTTTTAGTGATGTATTTTGGATGTGAAAATTTGAATTATCTGCACGGAAAATGCTGATGCAGGCTTTTATAGGGGTGTTCCATGTCAATGATAAAAACTGAAAATATATGCAAGAATTTTGGCGAGCTTCAGGTTTTAAAAAATGTTTCCCTGACGGTTGAACCGCAGGAAGTTGTTTGTATTATAGGTCCGTCTGGTGCCGGAAAATCGACTTATTTGAGAACTTTGAATCATCTTGAAAAAATCAATCATGGAAAGATTTATATAGAAGACAAACTCCTTGATCATTATGAAAACAGTGAGCGGAAATTTAAATTGCCCTCTCATGAACGGCAGCAGTATCTTCTGGATGTAGGTATGGTTTTCCAGCGGTTCAATCTTTTTCCGCATAAGACTGTTCTGGAAAATGTAATGATTGCTCCTGTAAATGTCTGCAAAGTTCCTGTAGCCAAGGCAAAGGAAACGGCTGTTGATTTGCTTAACCGTGTCGGGCTAGGAGACAAGCTGGAATTTTATCCTGCACAGCTTTCAGGTGGTCAGCAGCAGCGTGTTGCAATTGCAAGGGCTCTTGCTATGAAGCCAAAAATCATGCTGTTTGATGAACCGACTTCTGCCCTTGACCCTGAACTTGTAGGTGAAGTTCTGACAGTTATGAAAAAACTTGCTGAAGATGGCATGACGATGATTGTTGTAACTCATGAAATGGGATTTGCAAGGGAAGTTGCCGACCGCGTTGTATTTATGGCTGACGGAAAAATTGAAGAAATTGGTACTCCACAGGAAATCTTCCAGCAGCCGAAAAACGAACGACTCAGGCAGTTTTTGAAATCTGTTATTTCTCAGTAAAAATCGTAAAGTGCGGGGCGAATTGTTACTTTTTTTTCAGGCAACCCCGCTGCTTTTGAAAATCCTTTTTTAATCAATTAAAATTCAGTTTTAAATTATTTTAGAATCTCTGTAATCTTTTTTTATATAAAGCTATACTGAAACTCTATGAAATTTAAGCGATTTTTGGGATTGAATGCCCCTGAAAAACTTCTTTTTTCAAACAGGGATTTGCTTCGCCTTATCTGGCCTCTGATTGTTGAACAGCTGCTGCATATAACAGTTGGTATGGCAGACATAATGATGGTGTCGACGCTGGGAGAAGCTTCGGTCAGTGGTGTTTCGCTTGTCGATGCAATAATGATTCTGATAATTCAGGTGTTTGCAGCTCTTGGGACTGGTGGTGCTGTTGTTGCATCTCAATATGTCGGGCGAAAAGATGAACAGCTTGCTGGAAAGACTGCAAGACAGCTTTTGTATGTAATCGTTGTAATTTCTATGATTCTTGTTGTTTTTGGGCGTTTTGCACAGGATGCGCTGCTTTCTTTGGTTTTTGGAAATATTGATAAGGAAGTTTTTGCAGCTGCCAGCAGGTATTTTTTGTGGACGATTTATTCGTTGCCAGGTGTTGCCCTGTACTGTGGCTGTTCTGCGCTGTTTAGGGCTCAGGGAAATTCAAAAATTTCCATGCTGATTTCTGTGCTTATAAACATTTTAAATATATGCGGCAATGCGTTCTTTCTTTTTGTGTTGCATTGGGGTGTAGAAGGTGTTGCCTTGCCGACTCTTATTTCCCGTCTTGCTGCCGCTGTCATTCTTCTGTTTTTGCTTTACAGGGCAAAGGAATATCATGGCAGGACACCTATTTCAATTCGTGGAATTTCTCATGTTGAATTTGATTTTAAATTGATTCGGAAAATTCTTTATGTCGGCATTCCAAATGGTCTTGAAAATGGTGTTTTTCAGGTTGGAAAAATTCTGGTTTTGTCGCTTATTGCAACTTATGGAACTTGTGCAATTGCTGCAAATGCTGCAGGGAATACGCTTGCAATGCTGCAGACTTTGCCGGGTGGTGCATGTGGACTTGCGCTTTTAACTGTTGCAGGGCAGTGTCTGGGGGCTGGCAAACCAGATCAGGCTGCTTACTATACAAAAAAAATTATGGTGATTGCCTATTCTGCCATGCTGGTTTTAAACATTCCTTTGCTTGCTTTTTGTATGCAGATTCTTAGGTTTTATAATATGTCAGAAGAAACTACTCGGCTTGCCTGGCTCATGGGAATGTGTCATGGCTTTTGGGCTGTAATCATTTGGCCTATTTCTTTTGCTTTTCCTTGTGCTTTGCGGGCTGCCGGCGAGGCTTTGTTTACAATGGTTGTTTCTGTTTCTTCGATGTGGATTGTTCGCATTGGTGTAAGTTATCTTTGTAAATATACTGATATTTTCGGATTGGTTGAATTTATGCACTGGCCTGCATCTTTTGGAGCATTGGGGGTTTGGTACGCAATGATTCTTGACTGGTGGGTGCGGTCGTTTTTGTTTATAGTTCGATT
>JAEDIW010000103.1 GCA_016296655.1 Treponema sp.
TAAATCCACGTTTTTGCAAAAAAATCAGGAGACACAACATATTGTCTAACGCAGATTAAAAGGATGAAGAGGATAAAATTGCGGCTAAGGGGCTGTCCAATAAGTTCAACTTGCGGTGGTTGAGCCACCATCTGCGGTGGTTGAGCTTGTCGAAACCACCATATTTAGTGCAATGGTCATTTCGACAGGCTCAGGAACCACCCTTCGACAGGCTCAGGAACCGCCTGTCGAAGGGCTCAATGACCGCTACAGTCATTACTTTTTGGTCAGCCCCTTAACACAGAAATTAGAACTATTTATTCATAATTGCATCAATTGACTTAATGCAGGCATTTCTAAGTCCGTTTTCTTCCAGGGCTGTAACTCCGCGAATTGTGGAGCCGGCAGGACTGCATACATTGTCTTTGAGAATGGCCGGATGTTCGCCTGTGGCAAGCTGCAGCTTTGCGCTGCCAAGAACGGTCTGGCTTACAAGTTTATAGGCTGTGCTGCGAGGAATTCCGTATTTAACGGCAGCATCGGCATAGGCTTCCAGGAAAAGATCCACAAAAGCAGGACCACAGCCGCTTACGGCTCCGCCGATTCCCATAAGGTTGTCTGCCAGTTCTTCAACAACACCCATTTTAGCAAAAAGCTCCATAAGCTCTGCCCGTTCGCCTGCTTTAAGGCTGTTTGATTTTTCAAACAGGAATACACCTTCGCCAACCATGGCCGGAGTGTTTGGCATTACAAACTGAAGGCGCACATCTTTTTCAAGGAATTCAGAATATTTCTTAAAGTTCCAGCCAAGGGCAATTGAAACAAGAGCTTTGCCCGAAAGTTTTTTGCCGATCTGACCAAGAACTTCTTCAATCTGGTAAGGCTTACATGCCATTACAACAGTGTCAGCAGCATCAACAGCTTCTTCCAGAGATTTACATGGAACAAAGCCTATTTTTTTAGCGTTCTTTGCAAGTTTTTCCTGATTTGGAGCATAGGCAAAAATATCTGCCTTTGCAATTTTTTTAGACTTAATAAATCCCACAGCCAGAGCCTGAGCCATGTTTCCCATACCAATAAAAGCAACTTTTTTCATCTATATTCTCCTGAGTTTCTGCGGGGTTATGCCCTGCCGGTTTATTTTGAAAGAATCCAGCCATTGAGGGTGTAACGGAGTTTGCCGTCTTCAAGCAGATAGACATATCCGTCTGTAATCACGATTTTACTGGTTCCTTTTACAATTTCAAGATTTTTTTTGTGTGTGGGTGCATTACCGTAATGCATAACTGCCCCGACAAAAGCTTTTTTAAGGTCTTCAGTTATATCTAAAGCACCAATACTTTTTTCGTTTTCGATTATTATTTCACCGGCATTATAGCTGCTTATATAAAAAGATTCAGCCTTATTGTATCCCTTACAGATAAAAAAATCATTTGAACCTTCAATTTTTAATCCGTCCTTAAACTGTTCTATTGTATTGTTATAGTGCCACTGTTTTTCAAAACCAAAGGTATTACTAAAAGAAACCTTCATTTTTGGTTCTGATTTTTCAGTATCAGAAAGGGCCTGAGCAATTTCCTTATCTGAGGCATTGTAGATTACAATTTCTTTTTCAGGCACTTTTACAACCCAGGCAATTGAATCCCTGTGAACCTGAATGTTGTTAAAAGCAGTTGTTACAGAAACTTTTTCTTCATCAGTAAATTCTCCGGCAGCATTTTCTGTAATCAATTTTTCCGGAGTGTACATATTGTGTTTTTTGTAGATATTTTCAATAACACGAATCATTGAAGCTTCGCTTACATCAATAAGGTTTACACCTGGAAGACAGGCAAAAAGACATAATCCTGCAAAAATTTCAAAGAGAAGGCGTTCCAGATTCTTTTCCGGCCGTCTGTTAGAAAGGAAAAGAATCACAATTGCAGCAATACTAAAAATAATATACAGCAGGCTTGCGTAACGGACCTGAGTAAGACCATAAGCATTTACACGGATGCAGAAAGCCACAATCTGAACCACAACAAGGGGAATCATTACAAAAGAGCCGGCTTTACGAAGAATTTTTGTTGCCTTGTTATCAAAAACTTTAAGCACAAAAGAAAGTACTAAAAAGCCCAGAGTTGCAGAAGAAACAAAAGGATTAAAAGTTCCAGACGGAAGGTTCATCATGCAAAGAGATTTAATAATGTAAGCATAAAGAACTGCAATAAGAACTATGAAGAGAGGAAAGAGGGCGTACAGAAAAATAATTTTGTATGCTTTAGGAATTGAAATGTCTTCACTTTTCTTTGTTGCATTTGAAACGAAAAAAGGCAGCGCTACAAAAAAAGCAGTAGCAGTCCATGAAGAAGGAACCATGGCTTCAAGAATTTCATCATTATTGATAATAAGCTTGAAGAATGCCGCAAAAATAAGGCTGCAGGAAGCAGACACACAGAACCACAGACCAAAACTTGCAGTAAGGGCAATAATGATTCCGGCACCAGTTTTTTCTTTAAGAACAGAAGCAACAATAAAACCTGCAATAAAGAAATAGCAGAGTATCAGTGACCAGAAAGTTAAATAGAAGTAATCATTGTCTTCTCTGCCATGAACGCTGAAAAAATATAAAACAGAAACTGCAGAAGTAACAAGGGCTCCGATTATCGAAGCTTTTTTGTAAGACCAGCTTTTTTTTGCACACAGTTTTTCGAGGCAGAGGGTCAGTGGAATGGAAACAACTGTGGCCATTGCCAGAGTGTAATTGAGGGAAGCAGCAAAAAATTCTGCTTCATAAGAAAGGAACTGGCCAAAAATCCAGTAGAGTACAATTGAAACACCAGTCAAAAAACTGAGGCTCAGAAAAAGTGGAAACCGCTTTAGGAGGGATTTTGCGTTTTTGGCAATGGAAGTAAAAATATTCATAAATAGTTCTCCTTTATGGATTACAGCAGGAAATCCTGATTATGATAAAAATCATTTTCCTGTTTAGCGTTGTTTTTTTCTGTAAAAAAAATCCGCAGCAACGAAAGTTACTGCGGTGTAATCTATTCAGCTGTAAAAAGAGTACCTTTGGCCTGTCCGCAACTCAGCTTGTCCAGAATGTTTTCTGTACCGCCGTTTGCCAGCAGCATTGGAATTCCATATACAGTAGTTTTTTCGGCTGCCTGAATTTTTGTTTCAATGCCGCCGGTACCAAAGCTGTTTGTTCCGTTGATTATAATTGATTTACGGAGGTCTGGAATTGAATCTACAACTTCAATAAGTTTTGCATCTTTGTTTGTTTTAGGGTTGTCAGTAAAAATTCCGTCAATGTCCGAAAACAGAATTAAAAGGTCTGCGCTCCATAAAATTGCAGTAAGGGCAGAAAGGTTGTCGTTGTCGCCGATTGCAAACTCATCAGTAGAAACAGAGTCGTTTTCGTTAATAATAGGAACAACGCCTTCGTCAGCAAGAGTAAAAAGTGTGTTGCGGATATTCAAAGAACGGTGATTGTCTTCAAAATCTTCTTTTGTAAAAAGCAGCTGGCCGATGTGAAGTCCCTGTTCATCAAAAGCCTTGCGCCACTGAGCCATAAGTTCAACCTGACCAATAGCACAGAGAGCCTGACGAAAGTGCACATCCTTTTTGCGTGCCCATTCTTTAAGAGTAGAAACACCGCTAACCTGAGCACCAGAAGAAACAACAACAAGCTGTTTGCCGGCATCAATAAGATTTTTACACTGACGGGCAAAACTAGCCATAAATTCAGTATTCTGAGTTCCGTCTGCCTTAGCCAGAGTGTTGGAACCGATTTTAATTACGATTTTGCGTGAAGCTTTAACTGCGTCTTTAATATCCATATTTTTATTTTAGTGAATGAAGGGTTTAAGGGCAATAAAGAGGCGAAGTGCCCTGGAAGTGCACCCCAAAATTGATGCTTTTTTGACTATCTGCAGATTTTTTATGTCTCCTCCTGAGTCATTTTATCAGCAAATCCTAAATGGATAGAATGCGAGGTTGATTGCAAAATCGAAAATTTTCTCCCAGAAAGAGTTTTTGGTGTATTTAAAGATACCACTTACATTGTACCTTCTTATAAGGTGTATAAAAGAAACTTCAATTTTGTACCTTTGATTATTAGACATCTTCTAAAAGAGCCAAATCCAACTAAGTACTCAAATTTTCATTTTTATGGAACAGAATATGATTCTTATGAAAGCATTGTCGAAGGAAAAGTTATTTAGTCAGAATTTCGAGTTTCATTGAGAATTTACAAAAAAAGCGTAAATCTTAATCACTACAAAAAAATCAAAAAG